>JBKBTZ010000195.1:0-5189 GCA_046290825.1 Limisphaerales bacterium | reverse complement strand
AACGAAAAGGAAACTCATCGCCAGCGGTCCGGGGGGGATGGGGGCCACTCCTTTCTTTGCTTGCCCTCTCCCCCCGGTGCAGACGCTGCTGGATTATCTGGAGGCCGGCGATTCGATTGACGATTTTCTGGAGGGCTTCCCCACGGTGAAGCGCGAGCAGGTGGTCGCGTTTCTCGAATCCGCCACCGAACGGATGGTCGCCGCCAGCCGCTGAGATGAAGCTGCTGCTGGATGAGTGCATTGACCGGCGACTGGCCCGGGAATTGCCGGGACACTTCGTCCGCACCGTGCCGCAAATGGGCTGGGCGACGATCAAGAACGGACGGCTGCTCCGGCTGGCGGAAAAGGAGTTCGACGTGTTCGTCACGGTGGACCGGAATCTTTCCTTCCAACAACACCTGCCCAAGTTCGACATCGCCGTGGCCGTGCTGCGGGCGAAGTCCAACCGCCTGGAAGACCTGCGCCCACTGGCCGCTCCGCTACTGGCGGCGCTGGGCGAAATGAGGTCGGGCAGGGTGACGCTCATAGGTTGAAATCCTCCAACGCGACGTGGCCAAGCCCAAGCTGCTCGTCGTAATCAGAATTCCAGACCCAGAAATCCCAGGCTTCGGCAGGTTGATAGATGTAGCCTCGGGCCTGTGCCTCGAAGAATTCGCTCTGGTAGAGGTTCACTGAGTAGCGCTGGGCTTCGCGACATTCGGCGGCGGCGAGGTGTTTTTGCTTTGCGAGTTTTTCGGCGAGTTCCGCGCCGCGTTGCCATTTCACGAGGACGGCGCGGGTTTCGTTGCCGACCAACTGACATTCTTGCGCGGCCTTGGGGAAGTTGAACGCGGCGCTGGCGGCGAAGACCGGATCGGCCTGGCAGGATTCCGGCCCGCGCAGGCCGTAGAGTTCAGCGAAGTATTGGGCGTAAAACTCCGGCTGATGGATGCGCGCCTGCGCGTCCTCGAAGCGGTCGAGGAAGCTGTTGGTAATTTTCATCACCTGCTCATAGCCGGGAGGTAGTTTACCGCCATCCTTGGGGCGGAAGACGATCACGGGACACGGTTCGGCGTGGCGGCCTTCGCGATTGCAGCGGCCGGCGGCCTGGATGATGGAATCCAGCGGGCCGAGCGCGCGCCAGGCGATGGGAAAATCCACGTCCACGCCCGCTTCGATGAGTTGGGTGGAGACGAGACGGCACGGCTGGCCAGCGGCGAGTTGGGCGCGGATGACTTGCAATTTCTCCTGCCGATGCGCCGGGCACATCCTTGCGGAGAGGTGGAAGCTGGCAGCGGGGGCGGCGGCTTGCACGAGGCGGAAGAGTTCGCGGGCGTCCTTGGTGGTGTTGACCACGCAGAGGGATTGCGGCACGGCGGTGAGTTGGGCGGCGAGGTCGGGCCAGGCTATTTCGGCGCGGGGCGCGGGCAGTTCGATGCGGGTGCGGCGGAGGGTTTCGGCCATTGCACCGGGATTGGAGGAGATTTCCACCGGCTTCCAGTCGTAGGGCAACGCTTTGCCGGCAGTGGCGAAGGCGGGCTGCGTGGCGGTCATGAACACTGCGGTTGTGCCGTAATCGCGCACGAGCAGGCTCACGCCGGAGAGCAGCGAGGGAACGAGGCGCGTGGGCAGCGTCTGGACTTCGTCGAAGAGAATCACGGAGCGTCCGATGTTGTGCAGCTTGCGGCAATCCGAAGGGCGGTTGCTGAACAAGCTTTGGAAAAACTGGACGTTGGTGGTGACGACGAGCGGCGAGGCCCAGTTTTCGGCAGCGAGGCGGGCGCGACGCAGGCGTTCGTCTTCGGCGTCTTTGTCCGCGCCCGATGGCAGGTTGCGCGGGGCGACGGCGCTGTGATGTTCGAGCACGTAATCCAGGCCGAAGACCGGCTCGAACAACTCACGATACACGCGGGCGGTCTGCTCGATGATGCTGGTGAAGGGAATCACCACGATGACGCGGCGGAAGCGGCGGGGATCGTTTTGATCGAGTTGCGAGTTGTGCTGAACGATGTGTCGCAGGGCGAAAGCGAGGGAGGAAAGCGTTTTGCCGCTGCCGGTGGGTGCGGTGAGGGTGAACAGGCGGGGCGGCTGGGCGGCGGCGTTCAGGCAGTCGGCCAATAATTGGCGACGCAGGGCATTGACCGGGCCGTCGCCGGATTTGGCGTTGAGATGGCGCTGGAGGATTTCGAGGGCGCGCTCCGGCTGGAGTTCGGGAACGGCGCGCTGCGCGGTCTGGCCAGGATCGAAATGATTTTCCGTGTCGAGGAAGTCCGCGTCCACAAGGCAACTGAAGAGCATCCGGGTGCGGAGGGCTTCCTCGAACCATTGGTCTTTGGCCACCGGTCGGGGGGCGAGAGTTGGCAATTCCAAGCCGTCGGCCTTGAAGCGGGCCAGCAAGGTGGCGAGGTCTTCCGGGCATTGGCCGGTGAGTTCGAGGCGAAGCTTGGGATCGGCGAAACCGGCAATCGTCTGGCGCAGGGGCGTTCCCGCTCCAGCTTCATTCAGGGCGGGAATGCCGGTGTGGTGACCATCCGCCGCGAAGGCCACACTTGGAATTCTCAGGGCGTAGGCTTGAGCCGTTCCCGCCGCCCAATGGTTGATGCCGTGAATGGCGGGATTCCGCAGCCGCGCTTGAAATCGTTCCGCATACTTGCCCAAATCGTGCAGCAGCCCGGCGAGTTCGGCTTCACGTTCCAAGCCCAGCGGCGCGGCGAACTGCCTTGCGAGCGTCGCCACGTTGCGAAGATGCACGTTAAGCCGCTGCCATTGCCTCGAATGTTCCGGCAACGGGCGCCCCAGTTCATCATCAGCGGTGTGCGCGAAGTAAATCATCTTTGACGGGCAAAGCCTCCAACCGGGAACGTCGGCAACTTGCAAACCGGGCGGCGGCGGCTCAAGACCAATGTCAGTTTTTTTCCGCTGATTTTGCCACCTAGGGTAGGACATTGGCGGGGTAACCCCAAAGAGAATCTTCCCGTCCCTCCCTGCATCCATGGTCCTGGCAAGGCGCCGGGACACGGATGACGGAGTGGAGGGCCGCGGCACGTCGTGTCTTTGGGATGCGACAGCAGTCACGTGGAACGGCTATCGGAAGGATGCAGGTTCCATGCGACGCCAATGGTCGGTAGCCAGGCTGGTGGTGATGATTCATGCACTGATAAGGGCAGCGGGCCGTCCGTTCATGGGGACCCGGACCGGCGGGTCGCCGATTTTGAACGACGCAATTAATCGAACCTGTTTTGCGTCGGAAATTTGTTACCCTTCCGCAACTTATGGATGAAGCCGCGTCTGGGCCAATTGGACGGACAAGGTCGGGGAGAAGATTCGCCCGTGCTTGTCCCGCCGATTTTGGGGCGTTCCCCCGATGCGTCATTGAAACGCAGCGTTTCTCAGCCGCCTGTCCGCGTCAGCCAAACCAAACAGCATCGCGAGGCTCGCGCGGGGAGACATCAGGCGGCGGGACGCCAATCGAGGACCTTGAGTTGCACGGTTTGGCGGTCGTTGAACTCGTTGATGGTGGGAACGAACGCGAGATCGAAGTTGCCGACGGGGAGGGCTTCTTCGCCAGCCTGCCACCAGACCGCTTCGTGGGTGGTGGCACCATCTGTAACCCAGAGTTTAACATGCTGGCGATCCCGACCCATGCGCTGGAGGGGGCGCGCATGGCGAAGATTGCGGGCGCAGAACTGCACGGCGGGATTCGCCTGCCCAAAGGGTTGCAACCGGCCGAGGTCCGTGAGGGTTTCCACGGTGAAGTCGCCAAGCCGCGCTTCGGCATCAAGGCGCAGCGGCGGTTGAAGGTCCGCGGGTTGGAGGGAGCGGCGGGCCAGTTCGTTCAGACGGACGCGGAGGGCGTCAAGCCGGTCGGGATGAAGCGTCAGCCCCGCAGCCATGGCGTGGCCGCCGTGACGCACGAGCAGGTCGTCGCACTCGCGCAGGGCCGCCGCGAGATCAAAGCCCGCGATGCTGCGTCCCGAGCCACGCCAGTGTTCGCCATCGCCTCCGACAATGATGGTGGGGCGGTAAAACTGCTGGAGGACGCGGGAGGCGACGATGCCCACGACGCCGATGTGCCAAAGCAGCCGCCCCTCAACAATGACGAGATCCGTTTCGGGATTGAAGCGGGCCTTGACCGCGCCAATGACCTCCTCGGCCATGCTGCGCTCAATCTTCTGGCGTTCGCGATTGCGGGCGTCGAGCGTTTGCGCAATCGGCAGCGCCTCGTCCAAGTCCGCCGCGAGCAGAAGGTTGAGAGCCTCTTCGGCGGTTTCCAGCCGGCCGGCAGCATTCAAACGCGGGGCGAGCTGGAAGCCCACGTCATAGGGGGTGAGGCGGGCCGGCGATTGTGCCACCTCCTTCAAGGCACGCAGTCCGGGACGTTCGGTGCCGGCCAATCGTTCCAAGCCGGCGGTGACGAGAATGCGGTTTTCGCCCGTCAAGGGCACGAGGTCGGCAATGGTGCCCAGGGCGACCAGGTCCAGGAGGGGACGCAAATCAAATTCCGTCGCGCCCGGCAGGCCGGTTTCGCGTCCGCGCTTGAGCAATGCGTGGGCGAGCTTGAAGGCAAGCCCGACGGAACACAGTTCGGTAAAGCGAAGATCCCCGGGGGGATTTCCCGGGCTACTCGTGCCGCGCTGCGGGTTCACCAGCGCGACGGCCGCGGGGGGCGGCTGGCTGACCTGGTGATGGTCGAGCACGATGACTTCGACGCCGCGTTCGCCGAGCCACTGGATCGTGTCGCGGGCGGTCGAGCCGCAATCCACCGCCAATAGGAGACGGGCGGGGAATTTGCGCAGACAGTTCTCCACGCCGTCCTGACTGAGGCCGTAGCCTTCGTCCATCCGGTGCGGGAGGTAATGATCCACCTGCCAACCGAGGCGGCCCAGCACCTCCCGCAGCAGCGCGGTCGAGGTAACGCCGTCCACGTCGTAATCGCCAAAAATGACGATCCGCTCCTGACGCTCGTGCGCGCGGAACAGCCGGTCCACAGCGCGCTCCATGTCGGGGAGCCAAAAAGGATCGGCGAGGTGCTTCAGCCGGGGCGCCAGAAAATCGCGGATGGCGGCCGGCTCGCTGAGGCCGCGGTTGAGCAGGCACTGGACGAGCAGCGGCGAGAGGCGCAACTCGCGGGCCAGCGGCCCGATGAGCAGGGGTTGCGACGGGGCGATGGTCCAGCGGAATTTCACGGGACGACTCCGACCGGGTCAGGG
>JBKBTZ010000194.1:0-5196 GCA_046290825.1 Limisphaerales bacterium | reverse complement strand
CGTCGGGACGAGCACGTTCGCCGACGGCGCCGTCGAGCACTACGTGCCGCGCCTGCCCGAGTGGCTGCGCCTCAAGCTGCCGGCCTCCTCCACCTTCGAGCAGACGCGCGCGCTGCTTGCCGAATTCCGGCTGCACACCGTCTGCGAGAGCGCCCGCTGTCCCAACCACTGGGAGTGCTGGAGCCGCAAGACGGCCACCTTCATGATCGCCGGCGACCGTTGCACCCGCGCGTGCAGCTTCTGCTCGATCCGCACCGCCAAACCCCTGCCACTCGATCCCGATGAACCCGGCCGCGTGGCCGAGGCCACCAAACGCCTCGGCCTCCGCCACGTCGTCATCACCGCCGTTGCCCGGGATGACCTGGCCGACGGCGGTGCCGCGCATTTTCATGCCGTCATCTCGGCCGTCCGGCGCGCCAATCCCGGCATCATCATCGAAATCCTGACACCGGATTTTCAGGACGACGACGCGGCGATTGACACCGTGCTGGCCGCGCGCCCGCACATCTTCAACCACAACCTCGAAACCGTCCGCCGCCTCACCCCGTCCGTCCGCCACCGGGCCACCTACGACCGCTCCTTGAGCGTCCTGGGCAAGGTGAAACAAAAGGCCGGGGCCGGCATTCACACCAAGTCCGGCATGATGCTGGGCCTGGGCGAGACAGAGGCCGAGGTGGTGGAGGCCATGCGCGACCTGCGCGCCGTGGGGTGCGACCTGTTAACGCTGGGCCAGTATTTGCAGCCCACGCTTCACCAGCGACCGGTCGTGGAATTCATCACCCCTGCGCAGTTCGACGCCTACGCGGAAATGGCGCGCGCACTCGGCTTCGTTCACGTGGCGAGCGGCCCGATGGTCCGCAGTTCCTACCACGCGGACGATTTTACGCTGACGGCGTCATGAAGCCGCGGACGGACGGGGGCCGGCACGCGGGCCGCCCGGGAAAATGCCTCGACACCGCGCCGGTGGCGCGCCTTTAGTTCCGCGTGGACGGAACCACCCAACACCGGCTGCCGCCGGGCATCCAGCACGCCTTTCTCTTCGCGGCCTTCAACGCGCTGTCGTTCCAGGTGATGCTGGGCAGCCCGATGGTGCTGTATGCCAAGTCGCTCGGGGCCAGCGCCACCGTGCTGGGGATCATTGCGGGCATGATGCCGCTGCTGGTCATCTCGCAGATTCCCGCGGCCCGCCATATTCCGCGAATCGGTTACAAACGGTTTGTGTATGCGGGCTGGGGGCTGCGCGTGCTGTTCATCTTCGTCATCGCGCTGGTGCCGCTGGCGACCTTTCTCGATGCGGGCAACCGGCTCGCCCTGCTGATCGGATTGCTGTTTTGCTTCAACCTGTCGCGCGGCATCTCGAGTTGCGCGTGGCTGCCCTGGATCACCGGACTGGTGCCGGAAGGGGTGCGGGGCCGCTACCTCGCGATTGACGCGGCGGTGGTCAACGCGGGCGGCATCGTGGCGCTGTGGCTGTGCGCCGGGCTGCTGGCAAGCGAACCGGCGGCCTGGCGGTTCACGGCGGTGTTCGGCTTCAGCGCGGTGATGGGAGCCGTCAGCCTGAGCTTCCTCAAACGCATTCCCGACGTGCCCGTGCCCCAGGAACCCGAAGGCGCAGGCCGCGTGCCGTGGCTGGAAATCTTCCGGCACCCGCCCTTTCAAAAGCTCCTCCGCGTGTTTGTTGCGTGGAGTCTGGCCTACGGCGGCCTGACGGCGTTCACGGTGGCGTTTCTCAAATCGCGCGCCGGCCTGGCTGAGGGGGAAATTCTCCTCATCACTTCGGTCGCGTTTTTCGGCGGCCTGAGCAGCCTGTGGTTCATCGGGCCACGGCTGGACCGGCTGGGCAGCAAACCGGTGCTGACGATGGTCGGCTTGGGCTGGCTGCTCGTGCTGGCGGGGTGGGTGGCGCTGGCCGGGGGCCGGCTGCCGGTAACGCTGGGGCCGGTGCTGGCGCTGCAATTCCTGATGGGCCTGCTGGCGGCGCTGGCGAGCATGGCGTGCAGCCGGCTGGTGATGGCGATCGTGCCCGTGATGGGGCGCAACCATTTCTTCGCACTCTACTCGGTGGCCGGCAACGTGACGTTGGGGCTGGCCCCGATCGCGTGGGGGCTGCTGATTGACGCGGTGGGCGAACGCCGGGCCCACTGGCTGGGGTTGGAATGGAACCGTTACACGGTCTTCTACGCCGCCGCCGCCCTCGCGTTCGGCCTGATGCTCGCGCTGGTCCGGCGGTTGAGCGAGCCGCAGGCCGTCAGCATGGAAGCAATGTTGCGCGAGTTGCTCGTTCGTTCGCCCCAGAAGTTCCTGCTCCGGCTCTGGCCGCGCAGTTGAACCGCCACCGCTCAGGCCCCGTAGAGTTTGTCCTCGGCCTCCCGGATCAATTGCAACGCCCGCTCCGGCCGGTCCGCCGTCATGAGCGCCTGCCGCA
Organism: Limisphaerales bacterium; assembly: GCA_046290825.1. Lineage (GTDB taxonomy): Bacteria > Verrucomicrobiota > Verrucomicrobiia > Limisphaerales > DSYF01 > JBKBTZ01. The sequence goes on along the minus strand of JBKBTZ010000194.1, from coordinate 2,771 downwards.
GGCGGGGATTGTTCAGCACCCGGCTGATGCGCGCCAGGATGGCCAGATGCTGGGTCACGGTCGGGGCGACGATAAGGAAAAACAGGTGGGCCGGTTTGTGGTCCACGGCGCCGTAGGGAACCCCCCGGTCGTGCCGGCCGAAAACGATGACAGGCCGGTCCACGAGACCGACGAGCGCGTTGCGGGCATGCGGCAGGGCCACGCCGTCGCCGATGCCGGTGCTGTGAAGCCGCTCGCGCTCGTGCAGGGCGCGGAGGAGCTTTTCCCGGGCGGCGGGCTGTTCCTCGAGGCCGGGGATCAGGCGGGTCAACTCGTCCAGCACGGCGTCCCGGTCCATGCCCTGAAGCTTCAGGGACATGGCGGCGGGCGAAAGGAGATCGGCCAGGCGAATCGTCTGCGACATGAAGGCGATGTTAGGTGGGGCGGCCCGCAGTTGAAGGAAAATCTCCGCCGTCCGCGCTCTCCAGTTCGCGGAGCGTCCACTGATAATCCTCCGGGGTGCCGAAGCAGAACAGCTTCCCCACGCGGAAATTGCGGACCCGTGCCCCGGTCGCAATCAGATCATTGTAAAGCGGGCCGACGTAATATTCGGACGCCTCGCGCCGCCCCGTCCGCACCCGCTCCTCAGCCAGGCGCACAAAATCCGCGCCGCGCCGAAACCAGTAGGTGCCGGTCGAGGCCCACGGAGAAATCACCTGCTTTTCCCGCACTTCCGTTACCCAGCCGTCCGGCCCCTCCCGGGAATAGCTCCAGCGTGGCTCCTCCGAGGGGAAAACGAGCAATGCCCCATCACAGCCCGTCCGCCACGCCTGGCCAACCCATGCCGGGTCCACGGTGAACGCCGTGTCCGCGTTGTGGATGAGCAACGGCTCGGCATGGGCAATGAGTTCCCGCGCCCGCAGCACCGTGACGGCCTGCCCCGCTGTCAGTGCCGGCACGTCCAGCACGATTGGCCGGTATGGCGCGTAACGGCGCAAAATGTCATCGCGCAACCGGGAAAATTCCGGTTGGGAGGCCAGCAGGATAAAGATGAGTCGGGTGGCGGACGCCAGCGGCAGGCTGTCCGTCGCCCAGGCATACATGGGGCGGCCCCGCACCTCGATGAGCGGCTTGGGCACGGTGTAGCCGGCCTGCTGAAAACGGCTGCCCAACCCGGCCATCGGGACGACAATGTTCAGGGCGAATTCCGGCGTCGCGGCCATGGCTCAACCCTTCGCCGCCTTCGCCTTTTCCCGACTCATGGGCAGGTTGCTGCCGTCGGGTGCGATTTCCTCCCAGCTCGTGAAGCGGAAGCCGTTGTCGTCAATGTAAATGTCCGCGTGCGGCTTGCCGAACCACAACTCGTCGTAGGGCACATCATGCCGGGCCAGCCAGTCGAACAGCGTCTTGCCCTGGCGGGCGACGGCGAGGCCGGGGTTGTGGCCGGTGGTGGCCATGTGGCGCGCGGTAAGGAGGATGAGGTAGTGGCCGGCGGCCTTGAGGGCTTTGAGCTTTTCGACCGCGCCGGGCAGCGGCGTCACGTCGGCGTAACCCTCGCCCGGCTCGCGAAAGCGGCAGATGGTGCCGTCAATGTCTATGCAGAGTCTCATGATGCCAAAGCCTCGTTCACCAGGCGCAGGCCGGTGGCGAACATCGCCGTCTGCCGCCCCGGATGGTCCTCATGGAGCGCGCCCATCGAGAGAAACAACAGCCCCTCGATCAGCCGCACGTCGCCGAGGGGGAAGCGGGGGCTGAACACCGCCTCGAAGGCGCGCAGCACTTCAGCCCGGTTTTCCGGGAAGAACTGCTGCAACGCCAGGTCCGCCCCCGCGCGGCGCACCTCGAACATGTCGTGGATGAGGAAATCGTAGCCGCCGTCCATCGAGTGCAACAGCTTGGCGACATCATATCGCGCATCGCCGAAGATGCCCGCCTCGCCGAAGCTGCCCCGCGGATCAATGAACTTGAACAGCCGCGACAGCGGGTCAAACAAGATGTTGGGAAAGCAGAGGTCACCGTGGATCAACTGTCCGGTGGCGCGGGCCGACAACGCCCGGACCCGCCCTTCCAGTTCCGGCGCGAGCACCGGCCAGCCGCGCAACACCGTCCCATTCAGGCGCAGTTCCCGCGCGGTGACGAGCGACTGGAACTCCGTCCCCTGGCGGGCGAACGCCTCGATCCGGGTGAGGGTCTTGGTCCAGTAAAAGTTGAACGTGGCCGCAGGGGACAGCTCCACCGTATAGCGCCCGAAGCAATCGAGAATGCGGGCCAGCGTGTCGAACACGCGCTCCCATTGCCGGGCCGCGTATTCCTCGAACACCCACACCTCGGAAAGCGTGCCGTAGCCGTAGTATTCGAGCGTGAGAAAGGTGTCCTCCGGCGCGAGGCTGAAGTCCACCAAACGCGGGAAAAAGGTGGCCACGTCCGCCGGCAACTGGCGGTAGTAGTTGATCTCGTTGAGGAACTTGGCGCGGTGCCGGCTGCGCTTGGTCAGCGTGCCGCGCAATTCGTCAATCTGCAGCGAATTGAAGCTGCGCGCCTGCAGGAGTCGCCGCCGCGAGCTGGTCAGCAGATCAGGATTCCCGCAGTCAAACCAGTTGGCCGCCGGGTGGCCGTCCAGTTGCCCGGCGGAAATGTAGGGTTCCAGGGCGTGCCGCAGTTGCAGCGAAGCCCCGCCCCGGGCCAGTTCCTCCTCCAAAGCCGCCCGCGCCGGGCCGACGTCGCGCAGGAAATAGACGCCGATGAGGGCCGGCCAGTCGCCGGGGTTCGTCTCCGGCTTGTCGGCCAGCGCA
>JBKBTZ010000193.1:0-5212 GCA_046290825.1 Limisphaerales bacterium | reverse complement strand
AGCCGGGCGCGACGGGCGGGTAGCCCGTGCCACCCAAGGCAATCCAGTTTTTCGGGGTTAACGGACTGCACTGCTTTCCGGCGGCAGCACGCCGAACTGCACGCGCTCGAAGCCCGCGTTCCGCGCCGCCTCCAGCACCTGCAAAATCCGTCCGTGTGCCGCCTCGCGGTCGCCGTTGATGCTCACCGGCACGTCCGGTTGACGGCGGAACTCGTCGGCCAGCAGGGCGCGCAGCTCCAGCAGGTTCAGGGTCCGGCCCGCCACCGCGATGTCCCCCGCGCGGTCCACCGCGATGTGCAGCGTGTCGCGGCGCACCTCGGTGGCGCTGGCGGCGGCGCGCGGCAGGTTGAGTTTCATCGCCTGAACCCGCATCAACGTCAGGCTCGCGAGCATGAACGCCGCGAGCAGGAAGAACATGATGTCAATCAGCGGAATGATCTCGATCCGCGCGCGACGCCGGGGCAGGGGCGAGAGGATTTTCATGATGCGGCGGCGGGCGGACGCGGCGCGGCGGCGAGCATGACCTCGACGTTGGTGGCGGCAGATTCGAGTTCGAACTGCAGCCGGGCCACGCGCTGGGTGAAGTAGTTGAACGGAATCAGCGCCACGATGGCGATGGCCAGGCCGCACATCGTCGCGATCAACGCCTCGCCGATGCCGCCGGTGATCTGGCCCATCGCGCCTTCGACGCTCTGCGCGCCGAGCGCGAGGAAGGTCTGGAAGATGCCCGCCACCGTGCCCAGCAGCCCGAGCAGTGGAGCGAGCGTCACCAGCGTGTCGAGCGTCACCAGAAAGCGGCCCGCCCGCTGCAATTCCGCTCCCGCCGCCACCTGCAGCGCCCCCTGCAGCGAGGCGTGATGATGGTTCAGCCCGTGCCAGATCATGCGGATCACCGGGTCGGGCGAGTCCTTCGCCAGAGCGGACGCGCGCGGCACGTCGCCCGTTTCGAGCGCGGCGAAAATCTGCTCCAGCCGGGCGCGGTCGCGCCGCAGGCTCTCGCGGGACCACCACAGCACGCGCTCGACCACGACGGCCACCGTTACCAGCGCCGCCAGCAGGATCGGCCACATGATGGGGCCGCCCGCCTCGAAGTATTCAATCAACACATTGGCCAGCATGGAAAAGCTCCTTCAGGGAGTGCCCGCGCGGCGCAGTTGGAAGACAATGTCCACGTAATGCCGCCGCGCCGCGCCGGACGGAAACTGCCACCGGTCCCGCACGGTGTTCAACGCCGCCGCATCCAGCAAGGGAAAACCCGAACTGACCGCCACCACCGCGTCCGTCACCTGTCCGCCCGGAGTCACGGCAAATTCGATCCGCACCGTGCCGCTCTGCCCGCGCTGCCGCGCCAGCTCGGGATACGGCGGCTGCGGCGTCTGGCGGTTGCCGGGCTGCGGCCGAAACGGACTGACCGTCGGCGCGGCTTCCGCCGTGGGAGCCGCCCCGGCCGCCGGGGCTTCCGACGGAGCCGCCGCCAAGGTCGGCGCGGGAGCCGTCCAGAGGGGAGTTGCCGGGCGAACCTCGCGGAGCGGCAATCGCGCCGTCAAGGCGGGGCGTTCGGTGGTCACCACGGTGGGGCGCGGCGGCTCCGTGACGGGCGCGGGCGCGGCCACCCACTGCGCCGCCGGGACCGACGGCGCGGGCGACGTGGGGACCGGCGCGGTCAGTTCGACCTCGACCGGCGTCAGCGGGGGCACCGTCGCGACCGCCGCTTCCGGTGCCGGCGAACGCGCGGCTGGCACGGCCGCCGCGAGCAGGGTCAGCGCGCAGATGGCATTCACCCACGCCAGCCGCCGCCACGCGCGGTCGTCATCGCGCCAGAGGCCAAGGCGGGGGGAACGGTGAAGAGAAGCAGGAACTGGGTGCATCACGGAACACGCCGACGACGGCGCGTTGCCAAAACGCCGCCAAAGATTACTGGCCGGAAGTCCACAGGAACTTTCACGGCTGGTTTGGCACTGCTGGTTGCTGCTCCGAAAATGTGAGAGACACGCGCTTTTCGCCACCCAGCTTCATGGATGCGTGGCAAACCGTCTTGCCCGTGCGTCTTTGGGGCGCTTGAGTTCCCCCATGCCTTTCTGCTTGGTGTCCCAGCCGACGATCTTGCGCCCGGACTCCCACTGGCGGCGCTGGAGGTCTTCCCCCATGGCGCGGAGGTCGTAGTGGAACCGACGCGCGCGGGCTTCCCGGTGCCGGTGGATCTCAGTGACGATCGGATCGTTCATGTGGCAAACGTTCCCATAAGTTCCAGCGGCGTGCAAACCACAGGAAAGGAGTAGCCCGAGTTCAGGCACAAGTTTCGAACCAGGGGCAGAATTTCGGCGTTGTTGATGTGTGCGCAATTCCATGTCAGCAAAAAGTGCGCGCGGTTCACCGTCGCTGTGGCAATATGGAGCACATCATCGTTCGCACCGGGCGGCAAAAAATGTTCGGCCTGGATTTTCACCGCCAATTCAATCGCCTCCGTGGTGATGGGAAGCAGGGGAAATCGTGAAATGATCTTTGCGCGGCGTCTGGCAGCGTTGGCGTCCCCGCGTGCAACTTCGTCCACCACCAGTTGAGAGACAAACAAATCGAAATCCCCTCGCCGCAAGCGCCACCACCGCTTGGTGGCCGCAAGTTTTCCCGCCATCAAGGGATTGCGCGTTCGCCGCGCCGCGAGATAGCTCGGGATTGTCGTCTCCAAGTAGAGCTTGGGTCTCATTCACAGCGGCTCAATACAACCACTGCCCGATCCCGCCCTCCGCATCCAGCACCACGCCCTGCCGCCGGTAGGCCCAGCACATGTAGCTCACGCTCACGAAAAACGACGCGGGCACGCGGTTCAACACGCCGATCTTGCAGCCGAGCAGCGTCGTCTTGCCGCCGAACCCCATCGGGCCAATGCCCAGTTTGTTCGCGGTCTCCACGATGTCCTGCTCCAGCCGGTCCAGCTCGGGCACCGGATTGCGGTCGTCCAGCTTTCGCAGCAACTGCACCTTGGAATGTTCGTAGCCCGTCGCGCGGTCGCCGCCGATGCACACGCCGAGGATGCCCGGGCCGCAGCCCTTGCCCTGCGCCTGCACCACCGCGTCGAGGATCACCCGCCGACACCCGTCCAGATCGCGGTTGGCCTTCAGCTTCTCCTGCGGCAGCGAGTATTGCGCGCCAACATTCTCACAGCCGCCGCCCTTGAGCATCAGCCGCACGCTGACCTCCGGCGAACGGTGCTGGTGGAAGTGCAGCGTGGGTGCGCCGGGGCCGAGATTGGTGCCGTCGTTCTTGCCGGTGAGGGAATCCACGGAGTTCTGGCGGAGGAAGCCCTTCTTGGTCGCGAGCTTCACGGCTTCGCGCGCGGCCTCCGCAAAAGCGATCTGGTCAAAGCCAACGGGGCAGTCCACGTAGAAAATCACGCTGCCGGTGTCCTGGCAGATGGGCTGGGACTTGCGTTTGGCCAGTTCGATGTTCTGCTCGATGATCTTCATCGCGGACTCGGCGATGGAGCCTTTCTTCTCCGCCTCGAGCGCGGCCAGGGTGGCGCGGTGGACGTCGTCGGGAATCTCGGCGGAAGTGCGACGGATGAGTTCGAGCAGGGAATCAGACAGCAATTTCATCGGGCCGAGGCTAGCAGCGGAGCGGGGCAAGTCAAACGGGGGACGGGACCGGACGTTCTGATCGGAGTTGGTTCTGGTCCCCGCATCTGGAGTTTCAGGCCGGTGGTCACTCGGCATCACCCGAACGGGTGACAGCCAAACGCTCGATTCAACGCTGGTGCTTTTGGTAGGCTCGCCCGCACCATGCGCCGATTCCTAAACCTCTCCTTGGCCCTGTTCGCTCTGGCGGTTTCCCTGTTGGCCGCTGAAGACCCCCTGGTCTGGACCAATCCCATCCTGCCGCAACGCGCGGACCCGCACGTCACGCTGCACTCCGACGGCTGGTATTACTTCACCGCCACCGTGCCGGAATACGACCGCATCGAACTGCGCCGCGCCCGGACGCTGGGCGGCCTTTCCACCGCCGAGCCGAAGGTCATCTGGCGCAAGCACGCGCGCGGCCCGATGAGCCATCACATCTGGGCGCCGGAAATCCACTTCATCAACGGCAAATGGTATGTCTATTTCGCCGCCGGCCGCGCGGAGGACATCTGGGCCATCCGGCAATATGTGCTCGAGAACAGTTCACCCAACCCGCTCGAGGGCGAGTGGATCGAGAAGGGCGAGATCAAGATGAACTGGGACTCGTTCACGCTCGACGCCACGACCTTCGAGCATCGCGGAACACGCTATCTGGTGTGGGCGCAGAGTGTCCCCGAGCGGCGCGGCACCAGCCTGTTCATCGCCAAAATGGACACGCCGTGGTCCATCACGGGCAGGCAGGTGCTGATCACCCAACCCGAATTTCCCTGGGAACGTATTGGCCACAACGTGAACGAGGCACCCGCTGTCCTGCACCGCAATGGCCGCCTGTTCCTGACCTATTCCGCCAGCGCCACCGACGCCAACTACTGCCTCGGCCTGCTCACGGCCGACGAGGACGCCGACCTGCTGGATCCGAAATCATGGCGCAAATCCCCCGAGCCGGTCTTCAAGAGCAACCCCGCCACCAGCCAGTTCGGCCCCGGGCATAATTGCTTCACCACCACGCCCGATGGCCGGACGGACATTCTCGTCTATCACGCTCGCAACTACGAACGCATCCTCGGCGAGCCGTTGAACAATCCCGACCGCGCCACCCGTGCCCAGGTGCTGCATTGGAACGCCGATGGCACGCCGAACTTCGGCGTGCCCGTGGCCGACACGCCGCCACCCGCCGCCACGCTCACCGTGGACACCCGCCAGCCCGGCAAACCCATCAGCCCGCTGCTCATGGGCATCTTCTTCGAGGACATCAACTACGCCGCCGACGGCGGGCTTTACGCCGAGCTGGTGCAGAACCGGTCCTTTGAATACCAGCCCACCGCCCGCGCGGAATGGAACGCGTTCACCGCGTGGGAGGTCGTCCGCCGCGATGGCGCCGCCGGATCGGTCAGCATCACGGACGCCTTTCCCATTCATCCAAACAACCCGCGCTACGCCGTCTTCGAAGTGCAGCAGCCCGGCGGCGGCGTGGGCCTCGTCAACAGCGGCTTTGATGGCATCGCGGTGCAATCGGGCAAAACCTACGACTTCTCCCTGTTTGGCCGCCAGTTGTTCACCGGCAACCGCTGGGGCAACAGCGGCGTGCTCGAAGGCCC
>JBKBTZ010000192.1:0-5265 GCA_046290825.1 Limisphaerales bacterium | reverse complement strand
GAATCGTTCCGGGTAAGCTGGGGTCATGACAGCCACCTGGCGCCTTCCATCTTGCAATAAACTGAGATGCGCCCGAAATTGAAGAGCAACCGAAAATTTCCTTGAGTGCAAGCGGGGCGCGGCCGATAGTCAGCGTGTAAAGCGCGTTGAATGGAAACGACGGGAGCGCGCCGCTCTTTTGACAATTTCCCTGCCTGCGCTCGTGATTCGAAACCACGTCCTTTGACCGTAAATTGCAGACATGGGACATCCGCCGCGTGGATGGCCGACAGGCCTTCACTGGAAGTCGAAATTCCAACGGCGCGTTCCATTTTATACAGAAGCAGTTCAAAGGAACTGTTGCACACGGCACGGGTGGGGATGTTTTCAGCCCGCCAGCGATGGCGGGCTTTTTTGCGCCCCCCGCGGGCACCTGCCAAAGCGGCGCGCTGCGTCCTTGAGCCGCCCGCCCCTCAAACCTAGTCTCCCGGCATGTCGTTGCTCGATCAAATGACCCAGCTCGCGAAGCAGGCCCGGGCCGCCGCGCGGGAACTTGCCAAACTCACCACGGCCGAGAAAAACGCCGCTCTCCTCGCCATGGCGGACGCCCTGGAGCGGAACGCGGCGTCCTTGCGGGACGCCAATGCCCGTGACATGGAAACGGGAACTCAATTGGGCCTGTCCAGCGCGATGCTCGACCGCCTCAAACTCGATGACAAACGCATCGCCGCGATGGCCAAGGGACTTCGCGAGGTCGCCGCTTTGCCTGATCCCGTGGGCCGCCTGCTCGATGAGCGGGTCCGCCCCAACGGTCTCAAATTGCAGAAGATTGCCACCCCCATCGGCGTCATCGTCATCATTTACGAATCGCGCCCCAACGTAACCGCCGACGCCGCAAGCCTGTGCTTCAAGACCGGCAATGCCACCATTTTGCGTGGTGGCAAAGAAGCCTTGAACTCCAACCAGCTTATTGCGCAAACGATGGTGGCCGCCGGCCGCGCCACGCTCGGTGACCGATTCCCCACCCATGCCATCCAGGTCGTGCCCACGACGGATCGGGAAGCCATTCCCGCTTTGCTTTCCCTGACCCAATACGTGGACCTGTGCATGCCGCGCGGCGGCGAGGGGCTGATCCGCGCCGTGACCGAATGCAGCAAGGTGCCCGTCATCAAACATTACAAGGGGGTCTGCCATGTATATGTGGACCGTGATGCCGACCTGGCGATGGCGGAAAACATCGTGCTGAACGCCAAATGCCAGCGCCCCGGCGTTTGCAATGCAATGGAAACGCTGCTCGTGGACAAGGCGATTGCTGACCAGTTCCTGCCCGTCATGGCCGGGAAGTTGTTCGAGAAGCACGTGGAACTGCGAACCGACGAAACCACGCGCGCAATCCTCCACGCCAAGCCCGAAACACGAAACGCGAAACTCCGCCCCGCCACCGAGCAGGACTGGAGCACCGAATACAACGATTACATCCTCAACGTCCGGGTGGTGGACGGCGTGACGGCCGCGATTGACCACATCAATCACTATGGTTCCGCGCATTCCGACAGCATCGTCACCAAGAACGAGGCGGCGGCCCGGCAGTTCCTCGCCGAGGTGGACAGCGCGGCGGTGTATTGGAACGCGAGCACGCGCTTTACCGACGGCGGCGAGTTCGGCATGGGCGCCGAGATTGGCATCAGCACCGACAAGGTCGGCGCCCGCGGCCCGATGGGGCTGGAGGAACTGACCACTTACAAGTGGGTCGGCTACGGCACCGGCCAGGTGCGAACTTGAATCCCAACGCCCATTCCGGTCACCGCCGCGCGGCGGTTGGGCCAAGAAATCTCCGGTCAGTGAATGCACCGGCGCGGGGGAGCGTCGGCTGAACGGTGCCCCGATGAAACTCTTGACCTGCCTCCTCGCCGGGATGTTGGCGCTTGGACTGTGCGTCCGGGCTGCCACCACCAACACATACCCACCCACCATCACCGAGGCGGAAATGCGCGCGCTGGTGGAGTCGCTCCAACCAGCACGGCCCCGCCTGCTGGTTCACCCCGGCGAGTGGGAAAGGATGCGTGAACGGGTGCGCCGGGAACCGCACTTCGGTCCCATCGCCGATCGCGTCCGCCGGGATGCCGATGCCATGCTCAATGTTCCTCCCATCGAGCGGCAGCTCGAGGGGCGGCGTCTCTTGGGGGAATCCCGCCGCGCCCTCCGCCGATTGCTCACGCTCTCCCTGACCTACCATCTCACGCAGGAGCCAAAATACGCCGAGCGCGCGGCCCGGGAGATGCGCGCCATCGCGGCCTTTTCAGACTGGAACCCCTCCCACTTTCTCGATACCGCCGAAATGACCCTCGCCATGGCCATCGGCTACGACTGGCTGCATGGGCAACTGGACGAACCGACGCGCAACACAGTCCGCGCAGCCATTCTGACCAAGGGCGTGCGCGTGCCGCTCGACACGAAACACAACGGGTGGACGCGCGCCGCCAACAACTGGGGCCAGGTCTGCCATGCGGGCATGGTGGCGGGTGCGCTGGCGGTGCTCGAGGATGACCGCGCGGCCGCCGCCCGCACCATTCATCGGGCGGTTGCCAACGTGCCGCGCTCAATGGCCGCGTTCGCGCCCAACGGCAGCTATCCCGAAGGCCCGGGCTACTGGGCCTACGGCACGACGTTCAACGCGTTGCTCCTTGCCATGCTGGAGAACGCTTTTGGCGGCAGCTTTGGCCTCGATCAGGCACCCGGCTTTGACCAAACCGGCGCGTATCTGGCGCTGACCACCGGACCTTCCGGCCTGACCTTCAACTACGCCGACGGCGGGGCCGGGCGCGGCGTCGAACCTGCGGTGCATTGGTTCGCCGCCCGGTATCAACGGCCCGAGTGGTTGGCGGGCGAAGCGGGAGCGCTCCGGCGGGAACTGACCGCCCCCGGCGATGGCAACTCCGGGGCGGATCGCTTCCTGCCGCTGCTGTTGCTCTGGGGGCAGTCGGACGCGGGTGCAGACTTCAGCCGGTTGCCGCTCCATTGGTTCAGCGGGGGCACGGTGCCCGTCACCATTCACCGCACTTCCTGGATGGACCCCAACGCCGTTTTTGTCGGCCTGAAGGCGGGGTCCCCCTCGGGGCCGCACGGCCACATGGACATTGGTTCCTTCGTGCTGGACGCGGACGGAAAGCGCTGGGCTGCGGACCTCGGCAATGAAGGCTATCACCGCATCGAGTCGCGTGGCATGAACTTCTGGAGCATGGCGCAGGATTCGCAGCGGTGGACGGTGTTTCGCCAAAGCAGCCTCAGCCACAACACACTCGTCATTGACGGCGCGCTGCAACAGGTGGCCGGCCACGCGCCGATGGTTCGCTTCTCAACCAATGCCGCGCTGCCGCACTCGGTGGTGGACATGAGTTCCGTCTATGCCGGGCAGGCGGGTCACGTTCACCGGGGCGTGGCGCTGCTGCCGGATGGCCGCGTGCTCGTGCGCGACCATTTGACCGGCTTGAAACCCGGAGCTTCCGTGCGCTGGGGCATGGTCACCCCCGCCCGCCCCGGCAGAACCGGCGCGAACATCCTGGACCTGCGCCAGGGCAACGCCACCGCCACGCTCCAGATTCACGAGCCGGCGGGCGCGACCTGGACACTGGTCAACACCGCCACTCCCCGAAACGAATGGGACTCCCCCAACCCCGGCACCGTGATGGCCGCGTTCACTGTGAAAGCGCCATCCACCGGCACACTGGACCTCGCCGTTGTCTTCACGCCCGGCAGCCGTGCGCGCCGTGCCACCGCTCCCCTGCCCTCCGGTCTGCCACTGGATTGGAGTGCCCCGCCGTGAGGCGGAAGAATTCCGAACATCCTGCCGCGTTGCCTGTCCAACGGCTGACCGGAGGACGAACCGGGCGGCGCTTGCGCCGGTGACGGTTCCCGGCACAATCCGGCGCAACACGATGGCAGGTCTCACGCGGGCTTTCACGACACCGAGCGAACGCCACATCCTTTCCGGACTGTGGTGGTTTCGCTTTTTGCTCCTGCTGGTCACCGCGACGCCTTCCCTGGCCGCCAGCGTGACGGCCCGGCTGGACCGGGACACGGTGCTTCTGGGGGATACCGCCACGCTCAGTTTCACGTTTGATGGCACGCAGTCCGCCGACGTGCCTGTGCTGCCCGACATTCCCGGCCTGCAAACGGGCTACACCGGACAGTCCAGCGCGGTCAACTTCGTCAACGGCCAGATGTCCGCGACCCTCACGCACAACTTCATCCTGCGGCCCACGCAGGTCGGCGAATTCATCATTCCCTCCATCAGTGTTCGCGCCGGGGGAAAGACGTTCACGACGCAGGCCCTGAAGCTGCGGGTGGTGCGCGGGCAAGCGCCCGAGCCGGGCAGCGCGGCGGAGGAACAGCAGCCCGCCCTGCTGCGCCTGGTGCTGCCCAAGACCAACGTCTATGTGGGCGAAACCATCCTGCTCGAATTGCATCTGCTCATTCGTTCCGGCATCCAGCCCGCGGGCAACTTCGACGTGCCGCTCGTGATCAACGGAGCCAGCGTCGGCAAGCTCGAACAGGGCCAGCCTCAACGCGCACAAATCGGTGGCACCGAGTTTACGCTCTACCCGCTGGCCGCGCCGGTCACCATCCTCAAGTCCGGCCCGCTCGCCGTCGGGCCCCTGGACGGCTCGCTTGTCGTCACCGTGCCGACGCGACGACGCGATCCTTTCGATTTGTTTGGCATGTTCAACACCGGCATGCAGCAGCGTGTCATCCTCTCGGCGCCCGGCCAGACCCTGAACGCGCTTCCCCTCCCGGAAACCGGTCGCCCGGCCAGCTTCAGCGGCGCGGTGGGAGATTTTCGCCTCGCCGTCAGCGCCGGGCCGACCAACGTCGCCGTTGGCGACCCCATCACCGTCCGCATCCAGATCAGCGGGCGCGGCCTGCTCGAGCCGGTGGCGCTACCCGAGCAGCCGGGTTGGCGGGAGTTCAAAGCCTATCCGCCCACGTCCCGCGTAGAGACCTCCGGGCCGTTCGGTTTGGAAGGCATCAAAACCTTCGAACAGGTCATCGTCCCGCAAAACACCGAGGTGCGGGAGGTGCCCGCGTTCGAATTCAGCTACTTCGACCCCGCACAAGGGCAGTATCGGACCCTCCGCGAACCGCCCATCCCGCTGACGGTGCGCCCCTCGGCCGGCGGGGCGTTGCCCACCATCGCCATGCCCGTCACCGGTTCCGCCGAAGCGCCGCCGCAACGGGACATCGTCCACATCAAGACGCGCCTCGGTCGGCCCGGCACCGGCGAACCGT
>JBKBTZ010000191.1:0-5303 GCA_046290825.1 Limisphaerales bacterium | reverse complement strand
GGGGTCAGTCGTGCGGTCAGGTGCCGACGGCAAGGCTTCTGTTTGGCCATGCGGCGGGATGCGAGAGGACGGCTGGCTGCGTGCAGGTGGCTGCGGACGGGGACGTCCGCGCGCCGACGGAATCGAGCGCGGCAATCCACATCCCCCTAGAAATGGCACCTCCACCCTGCGCGGGTGGGCACAGGATGCGATTCACGGCAGCCAGCGGGCGCGGTAGAAGCGTTGCGCGTCTGTAGGTGGGGCGGCCTCCTCGAAGCGGGCACTCCCGTTGGAAAGCAGATTGGTGCTGACCGGTTGCCAGGAGACCGGGTCGGGACCGGCCTCAATCACGCAGGGGAAACCGTCGTAACCGCTCAGGCTCACGGTCACGGTCGTGCCGGAGCGAGTGAGCTGCAATTCGAGTTCATGGCGAAGCCGGGATAAGAGCTGGGCGGGCAGCATCTCATAGGCGTCGTCGGTGATTCCGCTTTCGAGCTGAAGGTCTGAACTGCGGTCCAGCCAGGGCGAGGCGAGGCTGAGTTCGGGGAGGGCCAACAGGTCGCCGGGTTGGCGGAACTGGGCGCCGTTCTGCTGGAACTGGCGAATGGCTTCGGCCACGGCGAGTGCGCCCGGCTCATTCGAGGCAACGGTCAACGCTGCAAACTGCGGCGGGGCGCCGATCATCAAGCTGGTGCTGGAACTGATGTTGGTCAGCACGCTCAGGCCATCGAGCGTTTGCAGCCAGGCGTTGGTGTCGGTTTCGCCGATGGGCAAGAGGATGGCGGGGTGGTGCAGGTTGAGCAGCCGGGCGATTTCCGCGGCGATTTTCCAGTCCTGTGGCGGCATGGCCCGGTCGGCGGCAGCCGCTTCCCAAGCTCCCAGCCAGTTCGTCCAATGGGAGAAGGTGGGCCGGCCGGATTTCAGGTAGAGCGATTGCCAGGGCGTGCCGCGGTGGACGCGCCCCAGCCAGGCGAGCGAGACCGGACCAAAGCCGCCATCGGCCCAGTCATCGGCGCGGCGGAGCAACGGGTCTTTGACCAGCGGATTGGTGCGCCACGGGGCCACGCTGAAGTTGCGTGACCACGGCGCGAAGCGTTCGTTGAGGCGGCCCAGATTGTCGGACAACGACGGGCCGATGAGCGATTCCAACAACAATTGGTTGGTCGGGCCGAGCTGCGCTGCCAGGCTATGCACCAGCGGGTCGTTGGCCTGCCACGACACCTGGCGACTGATCCGGCGCACGGGGGTGAAGGGTGCGGTCATGACCAGGTTGGAGACGGGGCCGATCGGAGAGAACAACGGTGTCAGCCCGCAAAACACCCGGAAGGCGTCAATCGCCTTCTGCTTCGCGAGGCCGGTGGGTGGATGCAGGCCGTAGTTGCGCCAGTCCGCGTCGGAAGGCAGCAGGTTGCCCAGCGCGACCTGGATTTGCGCCAGCACGCCCGCCGGGGGCGTGGTCAGTGTCGCGCCGGAGGGTCGGGAGGAGTCCCACAAGATCGCATCAGTCCGCACCGGCAGGGCCAGCTCGGTGGACAGGCTGCGGTGAGCGGGCAGGCTGCCGAGCGTGACGTAATCCACCAGCCGCCCGGTGGCGGCGTCCACCAGGTAGCAGCGGATGCGGTTGGTGACGCGCAGTTCCAGTTCCGGGACGGGCAGCAGGCCGTTGTCCTCGAAATCGTCCAGCAGTCCGGGGCCGGTCATCGTGGGCGGCAACGGCTGCCCGCCGTGGCCGCTGCGCAGAACGGCGTCGTGCAGAAACACAAGGTTGGTCTGCAGCGGCACCACAAAACTCGCCGGCACCGGCGATTCCATGCTGACTCCCACGCCGGCCCACGAGAGGGCGGGCAGGTTGGTCCAGGTGGCAAGGAACAGGTCTTGGGTCACCCGGTTTCCGCGCGGGTCCAGCAGTGCGTCGTTGGTGAAACGGAACTCGACGGTTTGATGATTGGCGACAATCAGGTCCACCGCCCGGGCATAATTCGAGCGGTAGGGATTCCACGCCTCGAAGCCGAACTGGTTCGAGATTCCGATGCGGAACAGTTGGTTGGTGCGGTTGGGCAGGCTGAAGAGGGTTGGCTTCACCAACTGCAAGGCTCGCGACATCGTGGCCACCGTGGTCAGCGAAAACTCGTTGAACGTCGGGAATCCCTTTTTCACGCCGATGATCCACGGCACGTCGTAAAGGTTGTCATCGGGCTGCACGACGGCGGCGTCGGCGGGGGAGTTCAATTCGCGCGGGGTTGCGGCCCAACGGGTGCCGCCGGTTTCCTCAACCCAGCCGCCGATGAACACGTTGCCGTTTGCCACGCGGAAGACCGGGCGAAACACGCTGGGCAGGAACGGAAACTCCGGGCCGCCCCGGTCGGCGCGGTTGGTCGAAGCGTCGTAAATGTTCGCGGCCACCTGGAGCACGCGATGCACGTCCGGGGTGAAGACGAAGTGGCCGTTGGAATAAACCGGGATGTTCCCCGCATCAAAGCCGTAACCAGTGGCGAGCAGGAGACGGGTGGAAAGATTCGTGAAGAACTCGACCGCGTTGGTGCTGGTCAGCCAGGCGGGCGGCTGCGCGCGAGCGGGCAGGGCCAGGAGCAGCACTGCCAGGAGGGCTGCCAGTCTTGGCCAGGGCCTGCTCTCCAAAGCGGGAGGAGCTTCACGGTGGCGCGGCGCATCCACAGCGGGAGCGTAGCAACGTCGCGCGGGGAAACCACGCTGTTTTCGGCGGCCTGTAACCTTGCCGCCTGGCCGGACGTCACTATTTTTTGTTCAGCAGCCCAAACCCGTTTGCGCCATGAAAACCTCATTCCTCGCTCCGCTGTCGCTGGCGGTGGTGGCCAGCCTCTTGTTCAGTCAATCTGCGGCCCGCGCCCAGGATCCGGGCGTGGGTAATGTTTTGCCGGTCATCACGTTGCACACGCCCGATGCCCAGGCATCCGAGGCGGGCGACAACCCCGGGCGGTTTGTGCTAGGCCGCCAGGGGCCGACCAATGTCGCCCTGCACGTCTTCCTCCGCATCGGCGGCACGGCCAGCAACGGGGTGGATTACGCCGCCATTCCGAACTGGATTCCCATTCCCGCCGGAGTGCGCGAAGTTCCCATCCCCGTCGTTCCGCTGCCGGACAACGAAACCGAAGGGCCGGAAACCGTGGTGGCGCAGGTCCTGCCGCCGCCCACGGTCGCGCCCGCGCCCTATGCCGTGGGCACGCCGAACGAGGGCGTGGTGACGATTTACGAGCAGAACGTGCCGCCGCCCCCGCAGTCGCCGGTGGTGACGGTGCGCGCGGTGGACGCCGAGGCGGTCGAGCCGGCGGGACCAGGATTGCCGGCCAACGTGGGCGTTTTCCGGCTGCGCCGGGAGGGCAGCACCAATGACCAGTTGAATGTCCAATACGAACTCCGGGGCACTGCCAGCAACGGCGTGGATTACGTCCAGCTTTCCGGCGTGGCGGTCGTGCCTGCGGGCCAGCGCGAGGCGGACGTGGTCGTGGTGCCGCGTCACGACACCCTGGCCGAAGGCGTGGAAACGGTGGTGCTGCGATTGGCGGACGTGTTCTGGATCACGATCTATCCGCCGCCGCCCGGCTATTACACCGTGGGCGTGCCGCGGGAGGCGGTGGTGTTCATCGCGGACAACGATCAGCCGACGAATCGCCCGCCGGTGGCGCGCATCGTGAAGCCGTTTGACGGCCAGGTGTTCCTCGCGCCGCCGCGTCTGCCGATAGCCGTGGAAACCGTTGATCCGGACGGCTGGGTGCCGCGCGTCGAGTTCTTCGCGAACGGCAACCTGCTCGGCGTGCGGGAGCGGATGTTCATCACCCCGCCGCCACCCGGAGAACGAATCGGTTACGAGTTTGTCTGGACCAATCCGCCGGTGGGCCGGCATGTCTTGACGGCCCGCGCCACGGACAATCGCGGCGCGCAAAGCTGGTCGGCACCCGTGCGCATCTGGGTGGCTGCCACCAATCCGCCTCCGCCGGTCGGCGTCAGCATCATTGCCCGCGACGCGGTGGCCGCCGAGGGCACGAACTGTTTTGCGTGGCCGGGCGTGACCAATCCGCCTGCCGGTTCCAACGCCTGCCTCATCAACACGGCATTGTTCGTGGTGCGCCGGACCGGCCCGACGAATGAGCCGTTGACGGTGCGTTACCTCGTGGGCGGCACCGCAAGCAACGGCGTGGATTACCTCGAACTGCCCGGCGCGGTCACGATTCCCGCCGGCCGGCGCGCGGCGGAAATCCGCGTGGTGCCGGTGGACGACGCGCTGCCGGAACCCAACGAGACCGTGATTTTGAGCCTGCGCCTGCCGCCCGAGACCACCGCCGTCATCCCGCCCTACGTGCCCGTGTGGCCGGCCCGCGCGGCGGCGGTCATTGTGGACAACGACCGTCCGCGTCCGCCGGTTGGCGTGCTGGAGGACCGCGTGTTCCATCTGGCGCTCGCGGGCGAGAATGGCCGCTGGTATCGCATCGAATGTTCGCCGGACGGGCGGCACTGGCAGCCGGTCGGCACCGTGCCGGTGACCGAGGGCGCGCTGCATTTCGTGGACCCGGAGGCGGATGAAGTGCCCGCGCGGCTCTACCGCGCCGTGCCGGTGGAAACGCCGCCGGAGGATTGATGGTTGGTTAAATGGTGGAGCGCGCCGATGGGGTTGCCCGTCGGCGCGCTTTGTTTTGAGCGGCACCGCGCTTCCCCCTACAGTCCGCGCGTGCATCTGGCTCATCTGCGACTGCGGGACTTCCGCAACTACGCGCGCCTGGATGTTGATTTTGCCCCCGGCTTTCACCTGTTGCTGGGCGACAACGCGCAGGGCAAGACCAACATCCTCGAAGCCATTTACCTGATGGCCACGCTGCGCTCGTTTCGCGGGGTGGGCAGCGCGCAACTGGTGCGGCAGGGCGCGAAGGGCTACTTCGTGGGCGGCACCGTGGTGGGGCAGGGGCGGGCGGAGATCAAAATGTATTGGTCCGCCGCCGAGCGTAACCTGAGCCTCAACGGCCAGCCGGTGCGGAAAATTTCCGACTATCTCGGGGCCTTGCGGACGGTGGTGTTCTGCACGGAGGATTTGCAGCTCGTCAAAGGCACGGGCCGCGTGCGGCGGCGGTTCCTCGACCTGCTGCTCTCGCAGACGCAAGCCGGTTATCTGGCACTGCTCCAGCGTTACGCGCACGCGCTCCGCTCCCGCAACGCGCTGCTCAAACAGCGCACGGTGGACGAGGCGGCGCTGGACGGCTTTTCGCGCGAACTGGTGGGGCTGGGCACGACCATCACGCGGCTGCGCCGGGAACTGGTGCCGCGCATTTCCCCGCTCGCGCGCCTCGCCTACCGGC
>JBKBTZ010000190.1:0-5407 GCA_046290825.1 Limisphaerales bacterium | reverse complement strand
CGCACAAGCCAATTTCGCCGATCTCTTCTGCCCGGGCCCCTTCACCCCCCGCTTTGGACGCGCTCTTCTGCGTCTCGTGGTTCCCGTCGAACTCCTCCTCGCCGCCCAGGCGCAGAACGCCGCGCTCTCCGCGCCCGCCGAATTGAAGATTCGCTCCGCGCTCAACGCGCTCATTGAGCAAAGCCGTCAGCAAAAGCTCGTGTTCAACAACACGGTTCATCTGCACTGGACGCGGCAACCTGTTGACTACGACCCGTTCGACATCCTCGCCAGCGGTGATGAAAACGCCGTGGCCGAACTGCTCAAATCCGTTCACGCCGGCCAGCCGCCCAGCGCGCTGGACGCCAACGCCTATTATGCCTTGAGCCTGTCCGGCAACGGCGCACGCGTCGTCGTGCGCGACTGGCTGGAAAGCACCGTGCCTGAAGTCGAACAGCACGTCGCCCAATGGTTTCAAGACCTGGGCATCGTTTCGCCGGACGGCGTGGGCGTGAAGCGCGACTTCAAGTTCTTCGCGCTCCTCTACGGCTTGGTGCGCAAAGAACTGGACGAATTGCCGCCGCAGGTTTCCACGCAGTTGCTCCACGCGGCCCTGCGCGGCACGCCGTTGCCGCAATCGGCCCTGGCCGCCGCCCTCAAACGCCAGCAAATCGAACCCAAAGGCGAGGACGCCATGCGCAACGCCACCATCGTTGCCCGGCTCGCCCTCATCAAAGCCTGTCTGCTCCGCTCTCCGAATTCACAAACCAACAACAACTCACAAACGAAAGGAAACACCATGACTGAATGCCTGAATCCCGAATCCCGCGACCCCGCCTACCTGTGCGGACGCCTGTTCGCGGTCTTTGACCGCCTCCAATATCTCGCCCTCGGCGGCGTGAACGCCGGCGTGGTCGAGCGCTACTACGCCAGCGCCAGCACCACGCCGGCACTGGTGATGGGCCGGTTGTTCCGCAACGCCCAATTCCATCTCGCCAAGGCCGAGGGCGGCGTGGCGGGCAACGTCTCCAAAGATTTCGAGGCCATCTCGTGCGCGCTGGGCGATCAATTCCCCGCCACGCTCGACCTCGAAGGCCAGGGCCGTTTCGCCCTCGGCTATTACCACCAGAAAGCCGAATACCGCCGCCGTTCGGCGGAACGCAAGGAGGCCGAAGCCAAAGCCGAAGCCGCCACCGCCTGAACCAAAACCACACCGATCCACAAATCCCGAATCTGAAATCTCAAATCTGAAATCTCAAATTCCAAAACTATGAACCATCGTTACGACTTCGTTTATCTCTTCGACTGCAAAGACGGCAACCCCAACGGCGATCCCGACGCCGCCAACTCCCCGCGCATTGATCCGCAGGACATGCACGGCCTCGTCTCGGATGTCTGCCTCAAGCGCAAAATTCGGAACTTCGTCCTGCTCGCCAAAAACGCCCAACCACCCTTCGACATCTTCGTCCAGCAAGGCGCGGTCTTGAACGACAAGATCCTCGAAGCCCACCAGGCCGCCGGCAACGACGTGGACGGCAAAAAGAAAACCGCCGACCGCAAACAGGTCCAGTCCGCTCGCGCCGAAATGTGCAAACGCTTCTACGACGTCCGCACCTTTGGCGCGGTCATGTCCACCGGCGCGAACGCGGGGCAAGTGCGCGGCCCGGTGCAATTGAGCTTCAGCCGCAGCATTGATCCCATCCTGCCACTCGACCTGAGCATCACCCGCATGGCTGTCACCGAGGCCAAGGAAGCCGACGCGCCCAACCAAACGATGGGCCGCAAAAACCTCATTCCCTACGGCCTCTACCGCTGCCACGGCTTCATCAGCGCGCACCTGGCCAAGGAAACCGGCTTCAGCGAAGCCGACCTCGAACTCTTCTGGCAGGCGCTCACGCAGATGTTTGACCATGACCGCTCCGCCTCACGAGGCACGATGTCGCCGCAGAAGTTGATTGTCTTCAAGCACGCCACCGCCCTGGGTAACGCCCCAGCGCACAAGCTCTTTGAGCGCGTGACCATCCAGCGCCCCAAGGACGCGCCGCCCGCCCGCGACTTCGCCGATTACAAACCGCACTTGACCATCAATCGCGACGGCCTGCCCGCCGGCGTGGAATTGATTGAAATGCTGTGAACCATCCCGGCAACAACGAGGAGCGAGAGGCCATCCCCCTCTCGCTCCTCAACGACCACCTCTACTGCCCGCGCCGGGCGGCGTTGAAGATCGTTGAGGGCTGGCGGCAAGCGAACGAGCACACCGCGCGCGGCGACATCGTCCATGAACATGCCGACCTGCCCGGCTACGAGGTGGCCAAAGGCGTGACGCTGCTGCGCGCGTTGCCGGTGTGGTCGGAACGGCTCGGGCTGAGTGGCAAGTGCGACATCGTCGAGGTTCATCCTCCTCACGTTCCCTGTAGCAGCGGACGTGAGTCCGTTCAAATCTCCGCCACACCAAATCAGAGCCAACTCACGTCGGCTGCTGCGGTGGGAGCTGGTTGTGTGCTCTTTCCCGTGGAATTCAAACTCGGCAAGCGTCGCCAATGGGAAAACGACGATGCCCAGCTCTGCGCCCAGGCCTTGTGTCTGGAGGAAATGTTTGGGATCGCCGTCCCGCGCGGCGCCATCTTTCATGCGGACAGCAAGCGTCGGCGCGAGGTGGAGTTCATGCCGGAATTGCGCACCCGCACCGAGCAGGCCATCGCGGAACTGCACGCGCTGCTGGCCCAATCTGAAATCTCAAATCTCAAATCTGAAATCCCCCGACTGCCCCCGGCAGTTTGGCGGCCCGCCTGCGAGGAATGTTCACTCTGTGAAATTTGCCTGCCGAAAGCCACGGATGCAGACAGCCGGGCAAAACGGCTCGCCCGTGAGCTTTTTGAGATTTGAAACCACCAATTCCACCAATGACTGCCAGTTTCAAATCTGAAATCTCAAATCTGAAATTCTTTCCGCCCCCCAACAACAACCAGGAAACCTCATGACCTACGAACGCTTTGAAGATCTACCTGTCTGGCAAAAGGCCGCGGAATTGTATGAACTCATCGAGGAACTCCTCGCAAACGAATCCTTCCAGGCCACGTCCGGCTTCCGCGACCAGCTCGATCGCGCCGCCCTCTCCGTCTCCAACAACATCGCCGAAGGCTTCGAGCGCGGGACGACCAACGAATTGCTGGCATTCCTCTACATCGCCCGCGGCTCCGCCGGCGAAACCCGCTCCCTGCTCACGCTCAAGCTGCGCCGCGCGGAGAAATCCCGCTGGCCCGCCGATCTGAAATCTCAAATTGCCAATCTCAAATCCATTGCGGAAAGCTGCTCGCGCCAGATTCGCGCCTGGGCCGACCACCTGCAAAATTCCGATATCAAGGGCCAGCGGCATTTGACCGACAAATCGCGGGCTGAGGACGAACGCAGAAAGCGTGCGCGAGCATTGGATATTACCCTGTTGAAGCACCTCCCGGCATGGCATCCGAAGCGCAAGGAGGCGGAAGAGAAGGGGCTCATTTGAAAATTCAATCCGAGATTTTGCACCTCTGATGCCTGAAATCCTCCAAAACACGCTTTACCTCACCACCCCGGCCACCTTCGTCAGCCGCGATCACCTGACGTTGCAGGTGGAAGTGCCGGTCTATCCAGCCGACTTGCCGCCGGAGGAGCGCGCCCGCGACAAGGCCACCGACTGGCGCAAGGTGTCCATCCCCATCCATCACCTCGAATCCATCTGCGTTTTCGGCCCCAGCACCGTCAGTGCGCCCGCGCTCGACTTGTGCTGGGAACACGGCGTGGCCGTCAATTACCTGAACGAATGGGGCCGCCTGCACGCCCGCATGACCGGCGTGGCCGATACCAGCGTCACCCTGCGGCGCGCCCAGTTCCGGGCGGCGGATGATCCGGCGAAATGCGCCGCCATCGCCCGGCAGATCATCGCCGGCAAACTCCAGAACAGCCGCAACAGCCTCCTGCGCGCGGCCCGCGAGAATGATGCCCCCGCGGAACAGGCGGCGTTGAATTCCGTGACCGATGCGCTGGCCGGCCAGATTCGGGGCCTGGCGGAGATTCACGAACTGGATGCGGTGCGCGGAGCCGAGGGACTGGGTTCAGCCCAGTATTTCAGCGTGTTCTCCCTGCTGCTGAAACAGCAGCGGAACGACTTCACCTTCTTCAGCCGCAGCCGTCGGCCGCCCCGCGACCGCATCAACTGCCTCCTCTCCTTCCTCTACGCCCTCGTCCGGCACGACTGCATCGCCGGGCTGACGGCGGCGGGGCTGGACCCGTTCGTCGGCTTTCTCCATGTGGACCGGCCCAACCGCCCATCGCTCGCTTTGGACCTGATGGAGGAATTTCGCCCCTGGCTGGCCGACCGGCTGGCCATTACGCTCATCAATCGCCAGCAAATCGGCCCGGAAGACTTTCGCACGCGGGAGGGCGGCGCGGTCGAGTTCACCGAGACCGGACGCAAGCGCGTCATCACCGCGTATCAGGAACGGAAGCGCGAAAGCCTGAATCATCCGCTGCTGGACCAGACCCTGCGGATCGGGCAGTTGCCGTTCATTCAGGCCCGGGTATTGGCGCGGTATCTGCGCGGCGACATCACCGACTACCTCCCCCTCGTCCCAAAATGAATTCTGATCTTCACCTTCCGCGCTTCTGCGCTCCACTGCCTCTCGCTTCGATCAGGGAAAGGGCTGGGGTGAGGTATCGGATCGGGACTTTCAAACGTTGCTCGTTCCATCCTGGTTATGTTGATCCTCGTCACCTACGATGTTTCGACGGTGGAGAAAGCCGGCCGCCGACGGCTGCGCCGCGTGGCGCAGGCCTGCGAGGACTACGGCGTGCGGGTGCAGAAGAGCGTGTTCGAGTGCCAGGTGGGGCAGACGGAATGGGTGCGCCTGAAGGACCGCCTGCTCAAGGAGATCAAGGCGGACGAGGACTCGCTGCGGTTTTACTACCTTGACGAAAAGTCCGTCCAGCGCATTGAACACCACGGCGTGGACAAACCGCTGGATCTGACCGAGCCGCTAATCCTATGACCCGTCATATCCTGGCACCACCCTCCCGCGAACCCCAAGCGACGGCCTGGCTCCCGGACTTTCGCGGGCGTTTATTTCGTCGAGTATTTTCGAGATGTTCCGTTCGTTCTATGACAATGAAATCGCTCGCCGCTCGTTTGAGACTCGCCACCTTCGCGGAAAAGGGCTATCAAACCCCTGCGGCTTCGAGGCAATTCGAGGCCGCAGTCGCCCGGTGAGCAATCACCGGGCGCGGATTGAAACAGCCAGGCGTCGGCAATCGGCCCCAAGGATGCCGGGTCGCCCGGTGAGCAATCACCGGGCGCGGATTGAAACCGTTCACTTTGGACAGGATTTCCGTGCCAACGAAGTCGCCCGGTGAGCAATCACCGGGCGCGGATTGAAACACGATTACCGCCTTC
>JBKBTZ010000189.1:0-5469 GCA_046290825.1 Limisphaerales bacterium | reverse complement strand
GCTAGGCGCGGCCATTGGCAGATTCGATTTTTTCCCAAAAGGCGGCGAGCTGTTCCGGGCCGAAATCCGCCAGCACCTGGCCGTTGACCTCGATCACGGGCGCCAGTTCCTGGCCGGAAAGCCGAACCATTTCAGCCATCGCGCTTTCGTCGGTCGTCACGTCAATCGTTTCGTAATCCACGCCGCGCTGGTTCAACCACCGCATCGCCTTGTGGCACCAGCCGCAGTAGGGCTTGATGAACAGTCTGACACGGGGCTTTTTCACCCCCCACTGTCCACCGTCCGGGCCGGTTTGGCAAATGAGCAGGGCGGCGTGGGGGTGAGTCAGTGCCCGCTGATTTGGGCGGCGTATTGCTCGGGCGTGAGCAGGCCGGCCAGTTCGGCGGGGTTCGCCAGCTTGAGCTTGAAAAACCAACCCTGGCCAAAGGCGTCCTGGTTGACGAGCGCCGGATTGTCGGCCAGCGCCCGGTTGCTTTCCACCACCTCGCCGGAGACGGGCGCATAAATGTCACTGGCGGTTTTCACGGATTCAACCACCGCGGCGGGGTCGCCCGCCTTGAGCTGCTTGCCCGGGGCCGGGGTTTCGCAGAAGACGATGTCGGTCAGCTCCTGTTGGGCGTGGTCGGTGATGCCCACGGTGGCGACATCGCCGGTGACGCGCACCCACTCGTGGGACTTGGTGTATTTCAAATCGGCGGGGACGTTGGCCATAACGGGGTCATTCAGGCGGGGGGGCGCGGCAATGTCAATCTTGCGGCGGGCGGCGCGGGTTTTCGCTTTCCCGTCCGGGGCTTTTACCGCATCACTCGCCACATGAATCGCGGTTTTTTCGCCCGCTGGCGCGCCAATTTCATCACCGGGCTGGTCATCCTGCTGCCCGCCCTGATCACCCTGGCGGTGGTGAAATGGCTGTTTGGCACCGTCGCCAAGGTGACGGACACGCTCCTGTTTTTCCTGCCGCGCGTCTGGACGCACGCCGACGATGGGCGCGGTGACATGCACTGGTATTGGAGCCTGGCGGCGCTGGTGATGGCCTTTTTCCTGGTGGCGCTCTTCGGGCTTTTGACGCGCTACTACGTCGGCAAACGGCTGGTCGAATGGATGGACCTGCTGATGTTGCGGGTGCCGCTGCTGAACAAGATTTACGGCACCATCAAGCAGGTGAACGAAGCCTTCAGCTCGGGCACGAAGACGGCGTTCAAAACCGTTGTGCTGGTGGAGTTCCCGCGCGAGGGGGCCTATGCCATCGGCTTCATCACCAGCGAACAGGAAAATGAGTTGCAGATGCGCACCCGCGAGCGGGTGGTCTGTGTCTTTTTGCCCACCACGCCCAACCCCACCTCGGGCTTCCTCATCCTCTTCCCCGAAAGCAAGGTTACCCGCCTCAACATGTCGGTGCAGGATGCGATCAAATACATCGTCAGCCTCGGGTCCGTATCGCCCGATTTCGGGGCGGCGGTGCCTGCCGCTGCCTTGCCGCCAACGGTTCCGCCGCCGACCGCCGAGACGGTGCCGTCCGCCCGTTGACCGCTCATGTCCGGTATCGTCCGCCACGCTGTTGCAGGGGGCGCCGAGAACGCCAGCGGCATGATCCTGCGCGTGCGGCCGCTGACCGAGAGCAGTTTGGTGGTTCACTGGCTCACGCCGGAACTGGGGCGGCTGGCAACCGTGGCCAGAGGCGCGCGCCGACCGAAGTCGCCGCTGCGCGGCAAGCTCGACGTGTTTTTCGAGGCCAAATTCAGTTTTGCGCGGAGCCGGCGGACGGACCTGCACACGTTACGGGAAGTCGTCGTGCAGGACACGCATGAACCGCTGCGCCAGGATTTGGTGCGGCTTCGCCAGGCGGCTTACGCCGCCGCCTTGATCGAACAGGCGACGGAAACGGGGACGCCGTTGCCGGAGGTGTGGGAATTGTTGGTCTCCTTTGTCCGCTGGATTTGTGAGCGGGAACCGCGCGCGCGCCATGTGCTGGCTTTTGAAGTGCGGCTGCTGGCGGAACTGGGTCTCGCCCCGAACCTCGCAGACGCGCGGCTTTCCGCCTCCGCGCGGGAATTGCTGGCTCAACTCCTGCGCCTGCCTTGGGCGGAATTGGACGTGCTGCAACCCGAACCATCCGCCGTGCGCGGCGTCCGGCAGTTCCTGCACGGATTTTTGATTTACCATCTCGGGCGGCTGGCCCCGGGCCGGGCGGGCGCGTTGGGAACGGGCTGAGGGTGCTGGCGTTCTTCAATGTTGCTGGCCCTCCGCCAATTCCAGGCCCGATCCGCTGGCGGGAACGCTCGGGGGAAAACCCAACCCCCATGGCCGCGCCCACTCAGCCTGCGTTGATCCCCTCCCAACTGAAAATGAACCGACACCACCCGACCAGGACACGGCGGCTCATAACGCTTGCCAAAAGGGGCTTCTGTCCTAGCATGGCGCGCTCTTAATTATGGCATTTTCAATGGTTCACGCATGGTTCGCGTTCGGTGCTCCTCCCGGCGAGGGGCAGCAGGTCAGCCCGCTCGCCCAGTTGGTGCCGCTGATTCTCTTGATGGTGGTTTTCTGGTTCGTGCTCATCCGCCCCCAGCAGAAACGGGCGAAGGAGCACGCCAAGATGCTCACGCAGTTGAAATCCGGCGACCGGGTGGTGACCAACTCCGGCATCGTCGGCACGGTCATCCAGGTGAAAGACAAGTTCGTCACCGTGCGGACCGCCGGCGACACCAAGCTGGAATTCACCAAAGGTTCCATCGCTGAAATCACCGAGCCGTCTGGCAGCGAGTAATCTGACCGTCATCCCGTCCCCGTCTTTGACGTTTTCCCCACCATGAACCGCAACAACACCTGGCGCTGGATCCTGGTCGCCGTCACCCTGCTGCTTTCGCTTTACGAATTTTATCCTCCGTCCCTCTGGGGGGGCAGCGTTCTCGGACGGGATTTGCTGACCGAGTTTGAACGGCGCGCCGTGCGGCGGGATGAAACGTTCAACGCCATCCTGGCCCAGGCGAAGGCCATGCAGGCGACCAATTCCGCCCGCATGTTCGGTAACCTGCGCGACGCGATTGGCACCAACGACATCACCCGCTATTTCCCGTTTTTTGAATTGGGCAATGAGGTCCGGCCCACCGAGGCCATTTTGAATCGCCTTCAACGCGAAGGACGCGGCAGCATCAAGTTGGGCCTCGACCTGCAGGGCGGCACCTCCTACCTCGTTGAGATGGATACCAACGCGCTGGCGGCTGCCGTTGCCGAACTGGGCGGGACCGGCGGCGCGCAGGAGGTGGACCTGGCCCTCAGCCACGCGGTGGAAGTGCTCCGCAAGCGCGTGGATCGCTTTGGTGTGGCCGAACCGGTCATCGTGCCCGCCGGCGGCAACCGCATCCTGGTCCAACTTCCCGGTCTGGCGGAGTCCGAGAAGGAGGCCGCAAAACAGCAGATCCAGAAGGCCGCCTTCCTCGAGTTCCGCCTTGTGCACCCCAACAGCGATCAATTGCTGGACCCGCGCACGGGCGAACTGATCAGCGGTGTGCCCGAGCCGGGATACGTGGTCATGCGCCGCAAGGAGCGCCTGCCGGACGGCACCGAGCAGGTCGAGGCGGTGCTCGTTCGCAATCGCGCCGAACGCGGCCTCAATGGCAGCTACGTCCGCGGCGCACGCGTCAATCGCGGCAACCTCGGCGAGCCGATCATCGAATTCGAGTTGAACCAGGAGGGAGCGGTCCTGTTCGGCGAAATCACCCGCGAAAACGTCAAGCGTCGCCTGGCCATCATCCTCGACGGCGAGTTGTATTCGGCGCCGGTCATCAACGAACCCATCACCGGCGGACGTGGTCAGATCACAGGCCGGTTTGATGCCCGGCAGGCCTTCGAACTGGCCAACGTGCTGAACAACCCGCTTCGTGCCCCGCTGTCCATCGTCGAATCCCGCGAGGTGGATCCCACGCTGGGCAAAGACTCCATCGAAAGCGGCGTTCGCGCGGCCATTTACGGCATCATTGCCGTCTGCGGGTTCATGTTGATCTACTATCTGCTGGCGGGGGTCATCGCGAATATCGCTCTCTGCCTCAATGTCATCATCCTGCTCGGGGTGATGAGCTACATTGACACCACCCTGACCCTCCCTGGCATCGCGGGCATCGTGCTCACCATCGGCATGGCCGTGGACGCCAACGTGCTCATCTTCGAGCGCATCCGGGAGGAATTGGCCTCTGGCAAATCCCTGCGCGGGGCGCTGGAATCGGGCTACGACAAGGCGTTTGGCACCATCATTGACTCGAACCTCACCACGCTCATTGCCTCGATCATCCTCATTTTCATGGGCACGGGACCCGTCAAGGGCTTCGGTGTCACTCTCACCATCGGCATCGTCGCGAGCATGTTCACCGCGTTGGTGTTCACGCGGCTGATGTTCGATTTCCTGCTGGCGCGCGGCTGGCTGCAGAACCTCCGCATGTTGCACCTGGTGGGCAACACCCGGATTGATTTCATGAAGGTGGCCCTGCCGGCGGCCATCCTCTCCTGGGCCTTGATCGTCGTCGGCATCGGCTACGGCCTCTTCGGCCGCGGCGCGGACGTGCTCGGTGTCGAATTTGCGGGCGGCTCGAGCATCCACCTGGATTTCAAACCGGAGGCCCGCGCGGAACTCGGCGTGGACCGGGTTCGTGAAACGGTGGACAAGCTCGGGCGCGGCGCCTCCCAGGTGTCCTTCCAGCGTGACGTGGCCAGCGGCCGCGAGGTGCTGCTGGTCAATCTGCGCGAAACCGGCGGCGGCCAGGGGGCGGACACCGGTGAACTGGTGGCCCGCGCCTTGAATGCGGCTTTCCCCAGCGCGGCGGTCAAGGTGTTGAGCGTGGACCAGGTTGGCCCGTCCGTCAGCCGGGACATCCAGCGCACCGCCGTGATTGCCTCGCTGATCGCGCTCTTCGGCATCCTGATTTACGTCGCTTTCCGCTACGAATTCTCGTTCGCCGTCGGCGCGGTCGTGGCCACCCTACACGACATCCTCATGACGCTGGGCATCTACTTCCTCGCCGGGCGTGAGTTGAACGCCACCACGGTTGCGGCCCTCCTGACCATCATCGGCTTCTCGATCAACGACACCATCGTCATCTTTGACCGCATCCGCGAGGATTTGAAACTCGGCGTGCGGGGCACGTTCAAGGAGGTCATGAACGCGGCGCTGAACCAGACCCTCAGTCGCACGCTCATCACCTCCGGCACGACCTTCCTGGCCACGCTGGCGCTCTACCTGTTCGGCGGCGGCGTCATCAACGACTTCGCGTTCTGCTTCCTGGTCGGCATCATCACCGGCACCTACTCGTCCATCTACGTCGCCTGCTTCATCGTGTTGAAGTGGCACAAGGGCGAGCGGCCCAAGCTGGCCACCGGCGCGGAACCAACGGTCGAGAACCCCATGCTCGCGCAGTCGTGAACCGGCCGGAAGGGGCGGGTGCCCGGCCCGGATGGCGGGGGGGAAACGCCCCTGAC
>JBKBTZ010000188.1:0-5481 GCA_046290825.1 Limisphaerales bacterium | reverse complement strand
GTGGGTTTGTGGGGGAGGAGGGGGGGGAGAAAGGGGGTGGGAACCCTTCCGCTACGGCGCCCGCGCCGCCTTGGCCGCCGCCACACTGGTCGTCTTCCTCGACCTCGCCACCCCCGCCCGCGCCCAAACCGCCGAACCGATGGTCTATACCGTCGGCCTCGTCACCCAAACCAACGGCCAGCACTGGGCCTACCTCCACTGGCGTTCGACGGCGCTCGACCTGTTCGAGCCACGCATCTGGTCCGTCTGGCGTAAGAACGGCCAGCCCAACGCGCCTGGCGATTACCAGTTCGTCGCCGTCGTCCGCGTGCAAACCTCCGCCGCCGCCATCGGCGGCTTGATGGACCGCGCCCGCCTCACGCTGGGCGAAGACCCCGCCGCCGTCCGCACCGCGCTCAGTGAATTGTTCGAGGAACTGGTGCCGCAGGCCGGCCTCTCCGACGCTGAACTCGCCTCTGCCGTCATCCAGGGCGTGGCCACGCAACCGCAGTTCCTCGGCGCGCTGCAACTGGCCGCACGCACGTTCCCCTCGCTGGCAATGGCGCTGGGCACCGCGCACGCCGTGCCGATTCCGGCCAGCGGGCCGGTGACGTTTGAAATCCGCCACCGCCCCGCGCCCGACGCGCCGGACGAGGCCGTGCTGGGCCGTGTCACCGTGGACGCCAGCGCGCCGGTCATTCTGCCCGCGCCCAGCACCGTGCAGGTCGCGCCGCCTGACCCGAACCGTCCCGCCACCGCCGACCTGGCGATTCCGCTGCGCTGGGACACGCCCGTGCCGCTGCGCCGGCTTTCGCTCGCGCAACACGGCTTCAACGTCTGGCGCGTGACGCGGAGTTATGCGGAGGCCAACAACTGGAACAACGTTCCGCCCCCGGCGGCGGCCTTGCGCGGACTGGCCCAGCCGGGTGGCCCCGTTTCGCGCGTCAACACCGCGCCCGTCCTGCCCAGCCGGAGTCTCGAGGCTGCCGAGGTGGCGACGAGCGATCACACCGTCGTGTTCGTCAGCGACCACGTGAGCCGTTTCCCCGGTTATCCCAACGCCGTCACCGTGCCGCAGAACGGCGACCAGTATTACTACTTTGTGACCGCGCGGGATTTGCTCGGGCGCGACGGGGCGGTGTCGCCCGGCGTGCTGGGGACGTTTTGCAGCCGCCTGCCGCCCCGCGTGCCCAAGGTGCTTGGCGTGGACAACGATTTCGATTTCAACGGCACGCCCGCGCACCATCTCCGGCTGCGCTGGGCCGCGAATCCGCCCGAGGAGGACAAGACGACCACCGGCTACGCCATTTACCGCTGGCAGAGCACGGCGCAGTTGAACGCCTTGGGCGGCAATCCCACGGCCAACCTGGTCACGATTGTCCCGCACACCCCGGGCACGAACGTCTTCACCTATCTCGACAACGGCCCCGGCTCGCCGGCTGCGCCCGCGGATTATGCGAAGACGTGGTGGTATACCGTCCGCGCCATTGACAACAGCGGCGGGGCGACCCCGTGCGCCATCGCGCCGTTCGGCGGCAACCTCTCCGGCCACAGCCCGCCCGTGCCCGGCGTGTTGCGCGACCGCTACGGCCCGACCGCTCCCGAAGGCGGCCTGACCATTCAATGCGCCACTCCGATCGTCTCCGCCAACCGCGGCCCGCTCGGGCACGTCATGGCGGAGCCCGTCAGCCCCACGTTCATCAACGTGGATGTCATCGTCACGCGGCAGAACCTCGATCCCAATCTCGCCTGGGTGGAACTGGACTGGGGCATTGGCGCGGCGCGGGCGCCGTTGGGGCGCTTCGAGTTCGAGCCGGGCGCGTTGCAATTCACCAACCGCCTCACGTTCGTAGCCGCTGCACAGGGCATTGAAATCTGGGTGCAGGGCCGCGCCGCCACGCTCGCGGGCACGGTCGCCGAGTCCCAGCAATACTTTTTCACCCTCCCCGCCCCGGGCCCGCAAACCAACACGTCGGTCAGCGTGCTCGCCGCGGTCACCTATCCGACCGGGCTGGTGGACCTGGCATCGGGTCGCCGCCCGTGCGAGTCGCACAGCCCCGTGCCACCCGAGGCGGACGGCACGCCGGACAACGGCATCGAAATCTCCTTCCTCCCGCCGGTGGACATGCGGCAATACAAGCTCTACTTCCGCGTGGACGAAGGCCCGTTGACGTTGCTGCGCGAGGACTCCGGCGCGTTTCCGACCAACACGCCCATTGTGAATTTCTGGACCTCGCTGCCGCTTTTCGCGGGCGAGGTGTGTTTCTTCGTCCAGGTGTTCGACCGCCACGGCAACCCCAGCCCGCTCAAGCCCCTCGGGTGCATCGGATTGAACTTCAAGTTCCCACCGCCCACGCCCGTGCTCGCGCCCATCCGGCCCGTCGGCACGGAAACCAATCCCGCCGCGCGCATTCAGTGGTTCTCACCGCGCTGGGGCATTGCCAGTTTCCAGGTGCTCATCCAGGGGCTGCCGGTAATCCCCGACGGCACCGTCCCGAACCTGGTGTATCAAGACTCGGTCTGGATTCTCGGCAAAGTGTGGCGCCGCTACGTCACACCCGACATCCGCGAGGGCTTCGGCTCCGGCTCCCTGTTCACGCTGGAAATTCCGCTGGGCAGCGACGACGCCCAGATCGCCGTGCGCGTGCGCGGCAACACCGTCGCCGGCGGCCAGACCGCGTTGAGCAATCGCGAGCAGTTCCTCTGGTCGCCGCCGGACCAATACGTCGGCCCGAACGTCCCGTGGCCCACGGTGAGCCTGCCCCGGTCCATCCCGGCGACGAATTTCCACCCGCGCATCGTGGCCGAGACGCATCCCCAGGGCGGCGGCATGGTGCGCATCGGCGAGGTGGTGGGCCGCATCATCCATGACACGAACGCCATGCGCTTCATCATTGATGGCACCACCACGGCGGACCCGTTGGAGAAGGTCTATAACCGTCTCGGCGAAGGCGATCCGCGCCGCCTGACGCCGTTCGTGCTCTACCGGACGCAGGTGCCCAGCGCCTCATGGCCGAATGTGCCCGGCGACGTGTATCAGGTTTCGCCGCGCATGGAGGCCATCGCCTGGGCCAATACACCGGGTGATTACACCGTTTACGATCCGTTCATTTACATCAAGCAGCCCGCGACCGGCAGTTCCGCCACACCCGCCAATCCCGGCTTCATGTATGTGGTGGACTCCCAGCCCGCCGTCAGCCGGGCCAACTACCGTTACCTCCTCGTCCTGCTCCACCCCGTCACGGGGGAGATTGAAGAAATCCTCGTAACCAACGACGTCGGCCTGTGATGAAAGCGAACACCCTTTTCCGCGTAGCGGCGCGTCGGCAAACCGCCACCATTTACTGCTCGTTCGCAAAGTTTGCGGCGCTCTGCCGAGACGCCGCCACGCAGGCACCCCGCGTCGCCGCTCTGGCCCTCGCCCTTCTGCCGCTCCTGGCCGTTGCCCAAGCCCCGCTGCCGCCCACCCATTTCAGCCCCGGCCCGGTGGAAATCACCGGCCACGCCGACCTCAACGGCGATGGCCGCGCCGACGCGATCATCGTGGACCGCGCCACCGGCACGGTGCGCGTCGGCTTCCAGACCAACGACAGCGGCGCGCTCACCTGGACACCCGGCCGCGCCGCCGGGCTTTATGACGTCACCGGCGTGACGGCGGGCCGCCTGCTCGTCACCAATCGCGACGCGCTCGCCCTGACCGCGCCCGCGCATGGTCGCGTCAACCTCGTGGCGCTCGAAAGCCCCATCGCGCAGCCGCAGGTCAGTCCCTGGACGCCGCCCGCGATGATCGGCCCGCTGTCGCTGGCCGCCGGGCAGGTGTTCGGCACCACGGCGCTGGAGGATTTGCTGCTGACCGCGACGTGGAACGGTTCACCCGAGAACCGCGCGCGGCTGTTCACCAACAACGGCACAGCCGCGTTCGGTGCCTCGACGCTCATCGCCGAAAGCAGCACCCGCCGTTACGAGCACACCACGCGCGTCCTGCTGGCCACCGGCGCGACGCATCAGGTGGCGTTTCTGGAAATTGTTGAAGGCGGCTCGGCAATTCTGCGGGCGTTGTCCTTGAACGAAGCCGGCACGCCGCTGCGTCTCAGTGTCACGGGCATTGCCACCAACGCGCAGTTTGTGCTGAACCCGTTCGCCGGATCGCTGGCGCAGCTCGTCACCTGGACGCCCGGCGCGGCGGTGTATCAATCGCGTCAGCTCACGTTCGACGGCGCGAATTACAACGCCAGCTCGCCCACCAATCATGCTGCGCCCTTCGCGCTGGGCCGCATTGCCGCGATTCCGGCAGGCAACGCCGCGCGGCTTCTGCTTGTGGCCGCCGACGGGTCGCAGGCCGTGGTGCGCCTCACGCCGGACGGCACCAACGCCGCCACCCTCTTCCCGCCTGCCGGCGAAGCGTTCACTGGCGTCGCCACGCTGCCCAACGGCATGAACGGCTTCCAACTGCTGTCCGGCGCGAGCGCCACGGGCCGTTCCCGGACCGCGCGCAGTTACAAGTTCAACAGCGGCAACGGCAATTACGACCTCGTGCAGACTGCCACCCTCGCGCCCGTCTCCGACCTCAGCGGCGCGGGCCATGTGCTGGTGTATGCGGGCGAGCCGTTCGCCGTGCCGAATGCCACCGTGCTCGCGCGGCATCGCGCGCAGGACTGGTCTTCGCAGCCGGTGCTCGGGGCCAATATCAACGTGACGGGCGAGGTATTTCAGGGCCAGTCGCCCGGCCTGGGCCAGCCCGTCAGCGTGAACCTCGGCCCCAAGCCCGCCGCCGCCACGCACGCGCTGGTCAGCCAGATCACGCCGCAGATTTCCGTGTTCCCGCTCGAACCCGCCACGGGCACGAACCCGGGCGCCATCAAGGCGGCGCCGTTGCCCGGCACGTTCGCGCAGGGTGTGGCCGTCACGCTGAGTGGTCCGGCAGGCAGCACCATCTTCTACCGCACCGGGCCGGCCACGGCGTGGCAGACTTACACGCAGCCGGTCTGGCTGCATCGCGACACGCGGTTGCAGGCTTACGGCAGCGGCCCGGGCGGCACGCGCACGCCGGTCTTTGACGGCTGGTATCGTTTCACTTCGCCCGCCGGACAGTTGAGCACGCTGGATGACGGCATTCCCGATTATGTGAAACTCGGCCTCGGCTTCGACCCCGCCGTGTTGCCCGACCGCAGCGGCCAGACCAACGCGAACCGGGCGCTCAACTACCTGCAAATCCTGCTGGACGGCGCGGGCGTGCCCCTCCGCAACACCTCGGGCACCGCGCTCGAACTGCACCTCCGCCCGTGGTCGCACGACGGTCTTGCCGCGGCAAACATCCCGGCCCGCGTCGCGGGTGCCGCGTTGCCCGATGGCCGACCCAATCCCGGCGTCCGCCTCACCCTGCACGACGTGAGCGGCGAACCGCTCGACAGCGGGCTGGCGAATCACTGGGGCCATTTCGGCGCGGGCCAGACCGCCGCCTGGCTGCGCGAGGTGGGTCGCGGTGGCCGCGCCAGCGTGACC
>JBKBTZ010000018.1:0-36810 GCA_046290825.1 Limisphaerales bacterium | reverse complement strand
ATCATTGCCCTCACGCCAGACAGGGCACGGCGATGTCGGTCATCACGCGCAGGCCGGGTTTCGCGGCCAGCACACGGGGCACGGCGTTGACGACGGCGGCGACGGTGGCGTGATCGCCGGCCACCCCGCCCTCGATGCGGACGCGCAGCGGCGGTTCGCCCTCGATCTGGATGGCGTCATGCGGGTCGGGAGCGTCGAGATACATCTTGAGGTCCAGTTCAATGACGGGCCGTCCGCTCATCGTGGCCACGCCGACCTGGTGCAGGCCGCAACACTGCCCCCGCTTCACCTGAACGTGGGGCGTGGTGATGTCGTGGTCGGCCACCATTGCGCGCCCGGTCTCGGTGATGCCATCGAGCTGCCAGCCGAGGCAATGGGCGATGAGCGCGACGGAATCCTTCAACCCCGCGTGGCCGGCGGAACCTTCGCGGAACCGGCGCTCGAACTCCTCCGGCGTCCAGCCGCTGCCAATCTTGCGCTGCAACGGGCCGCGGCGGGTGGTGGCGTTGACCACGCGTTGGGCCGTGATGCGTGTCACGCTCCGGCTGACGCCGGTCATCACGACGGGCAGCACATCCATGACGAAGCCGGGGTTGACGCCGGTGCCGAGCACCCGGGCGTTGTGCTGCTGGCAGAGCGAATCGAGGCGCGCGGCAAGTTGCGCGTCGCGGAACGACGGACAGAGCAGTTCCTCGCTGGAGGACACCACGCTGATGCCGTGCTGAACGATGGGTTCGATCTGCGCCGCCGCCGCCGCCAATTTCGAGACGCTGGTGTGCAGCACCACGTCCGGACGCGCCACCGTCAGCAGGGCGTCCAGGTGCGGATGCACCTTGCGCCCGGCAAGCGCAGGCAGTCCGGTGAGTTCAGCGAGGTCCCGGCCGATTTTGTCGGGCGCGATGTCCACACCGCCGACGACTTCCACCCAGGGTTTGCTGGCCGCCAGTTTGAGGGCTTCGAGGCCGATGGGGCCGAGTCCAAACTGCGCCACCTTGATCTTGTGCTTGGTTGTCATGTTACGAAATGGCTTGCCCGGCGGGGGGCACGGAATTATTCCGCTTTGCCCGTGCCGGTGGGAGTATGGCGATGGGCAACGGACGGCGAAAATGGATTTTTCAACTCGGCCAGCAGCAGCCGCATCATTTCCTCCGCGGCGATTTGCGCGGAACGCCGGATGGCCGGCCGGTCCGCGCCGTAGCCGTATTCATAGGTGATGGCGGGGATGCCAAAGGTTTCGTGCGCCCAAGCCTTGGCGGTGGCCTGGCCGCTGTTGTGGTCGTTGTCCCGTTCGAACCACAGCCCCGGCTGGCGCGTGTGAATGGCGTCGAGCCAGCGCCCCGGAAACGCGGCGGGCCGCATCGGCACATCATCGGCCTGGGTGTAGAAGATGTTCGTGCGCGTGGAATGGAAATCGAGGAAGAGGAACACACGCGCGCCCGGAGCCTGGCCGACCTGCTTCAAGTAATCCGCCACCTCCTTGGTCTCCGGCTGAGTGAATTCCCGCCAATCGCGGTTCAGATCCTTCGCGCCGAGGTTGCTGCGCCATTGACCGTGTGCCACGCCATCGGGATTGACCAGCGGCACCACCACGGTCTGGAACTGCCGCCGGTATTCGCGCGCCAGCCGGGTCGAGCCGGTGAGCGTGTCCACGAACGCCAGCATGCCCAACGTGCCCGTGACCTCCGGCGGATGCTGTCGGGCGATGATGAAGACGTAGTTGGCGTTGGTGGTTTCTCCGAACGTCACCTGGCGGATGGGCCGCCCTTCGAGGGACCGCGCAATGACGCCTTCCCGCGCGAACCGCAGGCGGGCTTTGGCGTCGGTCCAAGCCTCCAGTTCCCGCACGCCGATCATTTCCTGGGCGGCCACCCAGAGGGGTTGGGGGCCGACCTTGAGTTCCATCGTCGCCACTCGCGTGACGGGATCGGAGGAATAGAACTTCCGCTCCAAGGGACGCCAGTTCACCCCATCGTCGCTGAGATAGCCGAGGCGGATGCGCCCCTCGTAAGTGGGCGTGACATGCACCCGGATGGTGCGCGCCCGGGGAGACCAGACCTGAAAGGCATACCACGGGCTTTGGTTGATGGGCCGGTTTTCCGGGGCGATCAGCAGGGAAAAGTCATCCGGCCCGAGCGGCACACATTCGTTGAGCCGTGCGCCGGAGAACTCGTTGCTGAACCAAACATCACCCTCGGCAAAATGCCAGGTTCGCCGAACCTGGAGTTCGGAGGTGATGGGACTGGCCGTCGCCAGGCCAAGGGCAGACAGCCCGCACAAGAGCCGGGCAAAAAGACGGCCCATCCGGGCATACACATTGTCGTTTGATCTCATTTATTGAATTGGCTCGGGCTTAATAATCCCATTCCGCTCCGTTGGAACGGCCCGCCCGAAATGAGGCCGGTGATCTCCATGCGCACCATTTCTCACGGCACGTGCTGCGTTCGGAAGAAGCCCATCAGCGGGAGCGGCGAGTCGTGCGTGTAATCGAAGCTCATCGCGCCGTTGGCCGCGGCGGTCTGTTCGCTGCCGGTCAGCGGCGTCCAAGTGATCGGCGGAGTCAGGTCTTCCGTGAACTCCAGCCGGTAGGTCGCGCCCGGAATCCCGAAGGCGTCGAGCTTCACATTGTTGCCACTGATCACCAGCGAACCGGGCACGATGTTCGCCCCGCTGCTGACCGGGGTGACGACCACCGTAACGGTCTTGGTGTCGGTGCCGCCGAAGCCGTCGCTGACGGTGTAGGTGAAGGTGTTGGTGCCGGTGCTGCCGTTGGCGGTGTAGGTGAGGGTGGTGGCAGTGAAGGAGGCCAACCCGCTGGTGGGCGTGCCCACGCCGGTGATGGTGACGGCGTCGCCGTCGGCATCGGAGGGCGTGTTCTTGCCGCCGATGACCGTGAGCGTGCCGCTGGCACCGTGGGGAACGCCGAGGGTCAGATTCTTGGCGACCGGGTTGTTGTTGGTGAACATAATCGTGCCGTTGACAGCCAGTTCGCTGGTGATCCAGTGCGCCACGCCGCCGGGGGGCAGGTTAAGGGTGCTGAAGGCGCCGGCATAGGCCGGCGCGTCGAGGACCTGGAACACGTCGCCGTTGACGGGTGCCGGGCCGACGTTGGTGAGCGTCAATGTGCCGCCGAGGGTCAGCGTTCCGGCGGTCAGGGCGAGCCGGTCCGCGTTCGGGCTGGCGAGGCGGTTGATTTCCGTCAGCAGCGTGCCGTTGAGCACCGGCGCGTTGCTGAGGGTGAGGATGCCAATACCCCCGGCGCCGGGAGCGAGGGTGCCGTTATTGGTCACCGCGCCGGCAATGGTGCCGCTGCCGGTGAGGGTGGCGCCGGTGGCAATCAACACGCCGCCCGGCCCGGCATTGGTGCCGTTGAGGAGCACAGTGCCCGCATTGATCAGGGTGTTGCCGGAGTAGGTGTTGTAGCCAAGCAGGGCGGCGGTGCCGGTGCCGTTCTTGGTCACCCCCCCGCCTGCCAGACCCGGGACAATGTTGGACGAAACCACCAAATCGTTGGCGGCCGCGCCGTCGGCCACGTCCAAGGTCATTGTCCCGCGCACGCTGAGACGGGCTCCGATGGTGGACGGGCTGGCGGCGGGCAGAACGGTAATGGTGGAAGTGCCGCCATCCACGGAACGCAGCTCGCCGGTGCCCGTCACGGTGCCCGCGTTCAGGATGAGGCGGCCCTCGCCGGCAACCGTTCCGCCGCTGATATACTGTTCCAAGTTCACCTCGTAGGTGCCGCCAAAGAGACGCACCTGCCCCCACGAGGTGCCGCCATCAACGTTGTCCCCGCCCAGCGCGTGGGCAGCGGTCTGACGCAGGGTCCCGCCCGAATTGACAAGGATGCTCAAGGCGCGGTAGCCGAAGGGGCTCGCATTGAAGTAGCCCGTGCTGAACGCAAGGACGCCGCCATTGATGGTAATGTTGGTGCCGGTGCCCCCGTTGCCCAAAGTCGCGCCGCGGTAGGTGCCGCCAAAGGTCACGGTGCCCGCGTCCTCCTTGACCAGCGCCGAGGCGCCCGTGCCGGTGACGTTGGTGAGGTTGATGCTGCCGGCACCACCCAGGGTCAAAATGTCGGTGCCGATATGCAGGAAGTTGCCGGAATTGAGGGTCAACGTGCCCGCCGCGGCCTCAATACGGGATGGCGCTGTCAGGTTGATGGTGGCGGACCAGGTGGAACTGGCCGTGGCGCGCATGGTGCCGCCGCTGAGAATGGCAATGTCATTGGTGGAGGCCGCCGCGAGATTGCCCGCGCCAATTTCCACCAGGCCGTTTGTAGTGATGGTCAGAGTGTTGGTCTGGGTGCTGTTTCCGTTCGCATCCAACTGGATGCCAAAAGCCTTGAGGGTGGCCAGGCCCGGGCCGCCGCCGACAATCATGTGTCCTTCGCCGTCCCAGCCGATGTTGACCATGCGCGCGGCGCCGGAGTTGGTCTCGAGGGCGGTCGCGTCCAGCGTGCCCCCGGCCAGCCGCCAGAGGCTGCCGGGGTTGGCGCTGTTGTTCCAGTGGCCGAGGCGGAAGCCGTTGTTGCCATTCGTGAGAATGACGGTGCCGCCGGATTGGTGAATTCGCCCGGAGCGACCGGAGCCGTTGCCGACGTTGAAATACTGGGCCGTCAGGGTGCCGCCATGGATGATCAGGTTGGTGGTGGCGGCGCTGGTGCCGCCCAACTCGACATCGCGCGTGAAGATGGTCGCGGTGTTCGAGACCACCGTGGTGTTGTTCACCCCCGAAGACAGACGCAGGATGCCGAGGGCCCCCAGGTTGACGTTGCCGGCGAGGCGGGTGGTGCCGGTGGACACCGTCGCAAAGATGGCATTGCCGCCGGTGGTGGTCACCGGCCCATCGAAGGTCAGTGAATTGTAGCCGCTATCCACGCTAAGCGTGGGGGCACCGTTGAAATGAATGGCGTTGGCCAAGGTTACCGGCGTGCTGCCAAGCTGGGTGGCCAAGGTTGAATTGGCGTTGACCGTCAGGGTGGCGCTGCCAAAGGCGCCGTTGTTGCTCTTCACACGCACGGCGCCGCCAGACAAGTTTACCGCGCTGAAGCTGTTGGCCACGGTGTTTTCGATGGAGACTTCGCCACCCTGCGTGGTGAGGGTGCCGCCCATGGCCGTGGCGCTGGCGCTAATCACCGTGGTGCCGCCTACGTTGGTAAAGTTGCCCGAGTAGCCCGCGAGATTGCCCGACAGCGTCAGGGCGCCCCCGGCGATCCGGGTGAGGGAACCAGCGCCGGTGAAAATGCCGGACAAGGTCTGGCTGGCCGAGCTGCCGTAGCTGAAGGCGGCGTTGTTGGTGAAGGCCCCGGCATAAGTTCCGCCGCCGAGCTGGCCACTACCCGCGACCACCAGCCGCCCTGCGTTCAAGGTGATGGGGCCGGAGAAGGTATTGGCCGCATTCAGGCTCACCACGCTGTTCTGCTGGAGAATCAGGCCGCCCGCGTCCGAGATCACCCCACCGAGCGTGAGCGTGTTCCCGTTGTCCCCCCAGATTTGCAGGCGGCGTCCCGCGGGCACCACAATGGTCCCGCCCAGAGTCAGGTTGCCGCTGACCGGATTCAGTTCCAGGTCGTAATCCGGGCCGACGGCGATCGGGAAGTTCAACGTGTGCGTGGCCGTCGAGTCGTTCTGAATCAGCGGGCGGACGGTGCCATAATCGTAGAAGGTGTTGGCCGTCGAACCGCTGATTGTGCGGGCGCTGGTGGCCCCGGCATCGAAGAAAATGCGGAAGCGGTTGGTGGCGGCACCCGTGAGGTCGTTCGCCATCGTGGTCTGGTTGTTGTTGCCGAACCGGAGGATTTCGCTGCCGTCGGGTGACTGGGTGCTGCTGCCGTTCCACCAGTTGTTGGCGTCGCTCCAGTTGCCGTTGGCGGCCTCGGAGCGCCAGTTCAACGTGAGTTGCGCAGATGCCACGATGGGACCGACCAGCAAGAGGACGGGCGCGGCAAGAAGCGCGCAGAGACGGGGATTGCGGATGAAGGGTTGCATGGGTTTGGTATAGGTTTGGGGTTGGGTTTGCATCAGGTGACAAGACTGATTTTACAAGGGCCGCCCAAGCGATTAATCCCCCATTTGTGGTATGAGGGACGGGAAGTGAGTCTGGCGGGGCCTGGCCGGGCAGGTCGCGTCACTGGCCAATCGGCAGGGAGGCCCCCGCGGAAGGGCATTGGGAAAACCACGCTTGCGCCCCGGATTGCCGCCGATAATCTCACGCCACGCCTCGTCGCGGCGGAGTAGCCAAGTGGTAAGGCAGAGCTCTGCAAAAGCTCCATTCGTCGGTTCGATTCCGACCTCCGCCTCCAACTTCTCCATCAGAAGCGCCCCGGGGCAAGGCGCATTCCCTTGGCTGGAGCCATTGGTGGCCAGGAATCTTCGCCCCGGTCAGAATTGGAACAGTTCGCCGCTATGGTCGCCCGTCTTGCGGTTTGGCCCGGACAATCACTTCCGGGCGCTGCCCTTTGCGGGCGTGGTAAATGACCGTCTCGCGGGGGGGTGTCGTCGCGCCGCAGCCGCAGCCGGAATCACACGGCAACCCGGCCTTGCGCCGCCGCCGGGCGCGCGCCCAGACAAACGCCGCCGCCGTGATTGTCACGATGGTCAACGCGATGACCTGCTGCCAGTCCATGCGCACACGTTACGGGGCGGGGCGCGGATTGCAAATGGCGTCAGCCGCAGCCGCAGGATTCCGCCCGCCGGGTTTCCACGCCGAGTTCATCGGCCAGGGCGCAGAGCCGGGCATGGTATTCGTCCTCCATCAGGCCCAGCAGCGTTGCGCCGTAGGCCAGACAGTGGTCGTCGGAGACGATGTCGCCATAGTTGATCGCGGGAATCATGTAGGCGACGGCGAGGGGCAGCAGATCGGGGCGGTCTCTCAGCCGCGGGCGGACGTAGAGCACGCGGCCAGCCTGTTCGGTGTTGCGCCAGTCCACGTCCGGCTGGGCGAACTGGTGCATCGCCATCTCGCCAAACTCGAACACGAGCCGGACGGGATGCCGCAGGCAGTCGGGGTCATGCAGCAGCGCGTCGAGTTTGGCGGCGGTGACCGGGCCGTGTTTCTGGTGCGCGACGATGGCCTGGGCCACCAGGTGTTCGCGCAGGCTGGCCTGGCCAAGCTGTTCCAATTCGGCGGAACTCAGCTTGCGGAGGCTCGCGGTTCCAAGGGCGGTTGTCATGTCTCTGACCGGCGTGGCGGCGTCCGGCAGAATGCCGCCAACTTCCGGGTTTGCGGCGCTCTGCCGAGTCGCCGCTAGGGTTGCTACTTGGCGTAGCGTTTCTGGAACTCCTTCACCTGCGCCTCGCGGCGGGCCTTTTCCTCGGGATCCATCTTGCCGAGATACCACTTGTGGTTGTCGTGGTTGAGGGTTTCGTCAACCAGTTTGGCGAGCGCCTCGGCCTGCTTCTTCTTCTCCGGATCGGCGGATTGGATGTTCTTTTCCACCAGTTCCTGCAGCTCGGGGATGTATTTTGCGTAGAAATGTTTGGCGACCTCGTAGGTGCCGTGCCAGTGCGTGTAGTCCGGCCCCATCATCGAAGCGCCGTGGCGGGCGCGGCGGCCTTCGTGGTGCCAGATTTCATACCAGGTGAAATCAATCTTGTTGGCGAACTGCGGCCCGGGCAGGAGCGGTTTGGCGGCCTGGTAGAGCGCCAGTCCCGGCTCGGCGAACTTGCCATGGTAGAGGTCAATCAGGCCGTCATACTGCTGGTAGAAGGCCTGCACGTAGTTCACGTTGTGGCAGTTGATGCAGACGTTCTGCATGTTGGCGCGGCGTTGCTCCCACTTCACATTCGCGCCGGGCAGGCCGAGTTTGGCGTCGCCGATTTCCGGGCGGATGGAAATCTCCGGGCGGTTGTTCCACGAGATGCGCATCCCCACGTCGTGAGTGACCGGCTGGTCCTTGGTGGCGCTCATGTGGCAGGTGGCGCAGGTGGGGGCGGCGTTGTAATCCTCGCCGAC
Source organism: Limisphaerales bacterium (assembly GCA_046290825.1). Classification (GTDB taxonomy): domain Bacteria; phylum Verrucomicrobiota; class Verrucomicrobiia; order Limisphaerales; family DSYF01; genus JBKBTZ01. The sequence continues at coordinate 28,860 of JBKBTZ010000018.1, read as the reverse complement.
GATCCACTTGGCGTTGTTCAGGTTCATCTTGTCCACGTTGGCGCGGTAGGCGATGCCGTGCTTGGATTCGTTGTAGATTTCGATCTGCGGATGGTCCGGCCCCATGTGGCATTTGCCGCAGGTGTCGGGCGTGCGCGCCTGGGCGGCGCTGAAGGAATGGCGCGAGTGGCAGGCGGTGCAGGAGCCTTCGCTGCCGTCGGGGTTGATGCGGCCGATGCCCGTGTTGGGCCAGGTGGCGGGGTCGAGGCGTCCGGTGGGCAGCACCTTCACCTCCGAACCGTGGCATTGCCAGCAGCCGTTGACGGCGGCGGCGCTGACGCCGTGCGGGAACGCGGTGGTCTTGAAGCCCCGGTTGCCTTCGACCACCTCGGCCAGGGTGTTGTCGAGCGAGCCGAGAATGCGCGCGCCCTTCGCATGGTGGGAGTCGTTGAACTCCTGCACCTCGCGCTCGTGGCAGCGGGCGCAGTCCTTCGGTGAGGCGATGGTCGAGATGAACTGGCCGTGGTGTTCGTAGGCGTCCGGGTCGGTCTGGTTCGCCATGTGGCACTCGTAACAGCCCACGTTGGCGCGGAAATGTTTCGAGCTGCCCCACTGTTCGTAGATGACCTGGCTTTCCTTCTTGTGACAGGCCACGCAGGCGGCGCTCTGCGGCGAGAGTTCCTTGAGCGTGAACCCGGCGAAGGCGGGCGACGCGGCGAGCGCAAGGGCGGTGAGCGCAACGGCGAGAGGGGAGGTGCGAGTTTTCATAAATGGTGCGTTCATGAGAGTTGGTTTTCCGTTCAAGATCGGGCGGTGGGCGTGTCCAAACCGGGCTGTGCGCGCAGCGAGCCGTTCATGATGGGGATCGCCACGTGGAGCATCCACGAGAAGAGCAGCAGGCCAAACGCCCAGATGCCCAGGCAGACGAGCGTTTCGTTGAGCGTGGGCAGGTATTCCACAATCTGCCCGAGCGGCGAGGGCACAAAGCCGGGGATGATCAGCCCCATGCCCTTCTCGATCCAGATGCCGACGAAGCAGGTGACGCAGGCGACGTTCAGCCACCCGATCCGGCGGCTGGCCGGGGTGATGAGCAGCGTGAGGCCGATGGCGTCGAGCACGATGGCCGTCCAGATCCACGGCACCAGGCCGTTGTAGCCGTGCAGCCCGAAATACAGGTAGTGCGCGGCGGCGGCGTGCTGCGTTGGCGAGTAGAATTCCGTGAACAGCTCGCACGCGAGGAGGAACATGTTGATGATCATCGCCACCGTCATGATCATCCGCAGCGTGAAGATGGGCCTGTCCCCGATGAAATAGTTCGTCGTCCGCCGGATGATCTGGAACGTGAGAATCATCAGCGCCGGGCCGGCCACGAACGCCGAGGCCAGGAAGCGCGAGGGCACCAGCGGATGATGCCAGTAGCTGCGCCCCGCCAGCCCGACGTAAAGGAACGCCGTGACGGTGTGGATGCTGATGGCCCAAGCGATCGAGAGGAACACGAACGGGATGTAGAACTGCTTCGTCGGCTGCCGGTGCCGGTAGCGGCAATACAGCAGGTAGCCGGCGATGTGCAGGTTCAGCAGCAGGTAGCCGTTGAGCACGATGACATCCCACGAGAGGATCGAGCCGGGGAAGTTGAAAATGCCAAAGGGCGGGATCATGTGGTGGAACCGGTCGGGCCGGCCCAGGTCCACCGTGACGAACAACAGGCACATGACGATGACCGCGATGGCCAGCAGTTCGCCGAAGAGCACGACCTCGTGCATGTGCTCCTTCTTGTAGATGTAGGCCGGGATGACGAGCATCACCGCCGCCGCCGCGACGCCGACGAGGAAGGTGAAGTTGGCGATGTAGGCGCCCCAGCTCACCTGGTTGGTCATGCCGGTGGTTTGCAGGCCGTCCACAAACTGCCGCGCCCAGGCATGCAACCCCACCAGCGCCACCACCGTCAGCACCGTCATCCAGGCGTAGAACTTCCAGCTCCCCTGAAACGAGAGCCGCCAGATGCGGAAGAGAAAGGTGAGGTAGTCTCTCATTTGTCGAAGAAGTAGTAGAACCGCGGCCGGGTGCCGACGTCCTCCTTGAGCACATACACCCGCTTGTTCTTCAGGATGTAGTTAATCTCGCTGTCCGGATCGAGCAGGTTGCCGAACACGCGCGCCCCGGTCGGGCAGACCTCGAGGCAGGCGGGGTATTTGCCGTCCCGCGTGCGGTGCAGGCAGAACGTGCATTTCTCGACCACGCCCTTGGGCCGGATGCGGTTGCTCAGGTAGGTCTGGTTCGGGTTGATGCGCTCCTTGGTGAGGGTGGGTTTCTGATAATTGAAGCGGCGCGCATCGTAGGGACAGGCGGCCATGCAGTAGCGGCAGCCGATGCACCAGTTGTAATCCACCACCACGATGCCGTCTTTTTCCTGCCAGGTCGCCTGCACGGGACACACCTTGGTGCAGGGGGCCTGCCGGCACTGATGGCACTGCACCGGCATGTAATACTTGTCCGGCTGGGGGACGGTCTCCGGGTGGTAATAGACGTTCGAGGTCTCGAGATTGATCGCGCCCTTGTCGAGTTCCAGCACGCGGATGTAGGACATCTCGATGTCGGCATCGTGGGCGCGGGACTGGTTGTTTTCCGCGAGGCAGGCATGGGCGCATTTGCGGCAGCCGATGCAGCGGGTCAGGTTCAGCGCGTAACCGAACTCGACGCCGTCGAGCGGCTTGAGGTCGCGCAGTTCGGGCCGGACGCCATATTCCTTTTCCGCCCTGGCGGCGAGATTCTCCATGATGCGCCGCAGGTCTTCCGGGGTGAGTTCGCGGTAATGCTTCTGCAGCAGTTCATCGAGGGTGACCGCGCCGCTCTCCAGTTCGAGCAGCGGCTTGAGCGCCGCCATCAGACCCGCCACACCCACCATCGAGGCCGCCGCGCCCTTGAGAAACGTCCGGCGCGTCATCGGCCGGTAAACCTGCTCGATGGTCCGGGGGCTGACTTCGTTTTGCGGGTCGTGGTTCATGGGGCGTGAGGCGAAGGCGCCACCGCGCCCGCTGCGCGGGCCGGATAGGTGAGCGGGGGCAGCGGCTTCATGGGGGCAAATTTGGGCTGGTGCGGATCATGGCACTGGATGCAGCGGAGCCTTGTTTTTTCGCCGCGGGCGGCGTCCCAGTAACCGTTTTGCCGGCCATGCACGCCGACGTTCCAATCCCGATAGGTGGTGCCGTGACATTTGGCGCAGAGCAGCACCACGTCCGCCTCGGCAATTTCGGCCCCGTCGTAATCCACGAAGGCGTTGCGGTTGGAGGGGTGGTGACAGTTCAGGCAGAAGCGGTTGTTGCCGTGTTCGAGCCGGATGTCCTGGTGCTCGACCATGGGCCGGTCGTAGTGCCAGCGGGGTTTCAGCAGCTTGTGGCACTCCATGCAGTTGTAGGTCCAGCCGAGCTTCACAAGATCCAGCCCTTTCGTCGCGCGGGGCGGGGTCTTGTCGAGGTGGCGGTCACTCGCCAGCCCCACGGGTGGCTGGGTGGCGGCGGGCCGCGCCACCGTGGGCAGCGGCACACCCTCGTTGGCCACGACGCCAACGGCCAGGGCCACCAAGGGCACCGCCCAAAGCGAATGAAGAAAGAAGGGCTTCATGACCCGCTCGCTCCTGAGAAACTGCATTGAAATTATCGCGTCGCCTCGGGGCCGTAATTGACCGGGGTCAAGAAAGTGGCATTTGCGGGCGGCGGCGGAACGGGGCGATCCGCACGGCAGCCTTGACCGTCATCAAACTTTCGGCTCTGCGGGTTTGCCTTGCCCTGCCCGACCGGGCTACAACCCATCCGTCATGCGGCAACTCTCCCGCCAAACCAAACTTTGGGGCGTCTGCGCCGGCGCGGCCATCGGGATTGCCGTCGGCGGCGGGCTTTACACGTTCATTTACGCCCGGGGCGCTTCGTATCTGTCGAACAACCCCGCCGCCTGCGCCAACTGTCACATCATGCAGGACCACTTCGACGCCTGGCACAAATCGAGCCACCGCGCCGTCGCCACCTGCAACGACTGCCACACGCCACCCGGCCTCATTCCGAAATACGCGAACAAGGCGAAGAACGGCTTCTTCCATTCGCTCTATTTCACCACCGGCGATTTTCCCGACCCGCTGCGCATCACCCCCGGCAACCGCGAGGTCACGGAACTGGCCTGCCGGAAGTGCCACAGTGAAATCACCCACGGCATCGAGGCGCACCCGCGCAACGAGCGTCTCTCCTGCCTGCAATGCCACGGCGACGTGGGCCATCCGTTACGCTGAGAATTTGAGAACCATTCCCTACGACCATGAAGACTGAAACTCCCATTCCCGAGACCGTCCGCGCCAAGGCCTTCCGCGTCGCGGTGCTGACCATCATCGTGGCCGTGGTGGCCACCATCGCCGGCCTGGCCTTCCTCACCACCATCATCGAGCGCAAACAGGAGGCGAAGAACCCGTTCTTCCGCGTGGTCGAGCTGAATGACGACCTCACGGACCCCGCCGTCTGGGGGAAAAATTTTCCGCTGCAATACGATGATTACAAAAAGACGGTGGACCAAGTGCGGACCAAATACGGCGGCAGCGAAGCTCATCCCCGCACCCCGACCGCCGCCGACCCGCGCTCCGCCGTCGCGCAGTCCAAGCTCGAAGAAGACCCGCGCCTCAAGGCGATGTGGGCGGGCTACCCCTTCAGCCTCGATTTCCGCGAGGAACGCGGCCACGCCTACATGCTCGACGACCAGACCTTCACCGGCCGGCAGGCGCGGCCGCAGCCCGGCGCGTGTCTGAACTGCCATTCCTCCGTCTATGTCGCGCACAAGAAAGCGGGCGACGGCGACGTGAGGAAGGGTTTCGAGAAGGTCAACGCCATGCCCTTCGCGGAGGCGCGCAAACTCGTCGAACATCCGGTGGCGTGCATTGACTGCCACGACTCACAGACGATGGCCCTGCGCATCACCCGGCCCGCGTTCATGGAGGGGATTGCGAATTACAAGGCCTCGCAGGGGATTGCCAACTACGACGTGAACCGCGACGCCACCCGGCAGGAAATGCGCAGCTACGTCTGCGCCCAGTGCCACGTGGAATACTACTTCAAGGGGCCGGAAAAGCGCCTCACCTTCCCCTGGCACAAAGGTCTCAAGGTCGAGGAGATTTACGACTACTACCAGGAGGTCGGCCATGTGGATTGGGTTCACGCCGACACCGGCGCGCGCGCGCTCAAGGCGCAGCATCCCGAATTCGAGATGTGGAGCCAGGGCATCCACGCCCGTTCCGGCGTCGCCTGCGCCGACTGCCACATGCCCTTCAAACGCGTCGGCGCCACCAAGATCAGCGACCATCACGTCCGCAGCCCGCTGCTGAACCTCAATCACGCCTGCCAGACCTGTCACAAATGGCCCGAGGCCGAACTCAAGGCCCGCGTGGAAACCATCCAGGACCGCACCTACAAACTCCGGCACGAGGCGCTCGACGCGCTGATGGATTTGATCAACGACATCAAGGCCGCGCGGGCCGGCGGCCTCGCCACCAACGCGCCCGCCCTGCTTCAGGCGCAGGAATTCCAGCGCAAGGCCCAGTGGTATCTCGATTTCGTCGAGGCCGAGAACTCGATGGGTTTCCATGCCCCGCAGGAATCCGCCCGCGTGCTGGCCGAGTCCATCAACTTCGCCCGCCAGGGCCAGCTCGCCCTGCGCGACGGGAAGAAATAAGCTGCCGACAATGCACCGTCGCCCGCATCCGGTTCAGGCCGGCAGGACGGGAGGCAACACCGGCGGAGGGGCCACGGGTGCGGCCGGCTCCGCTGCGGTGTCGCGCGTGCCTTGGCGGAACAACAGAATTCCCGCCACCAGCAGCGCCGCGCCGAGCACATTCAACCACCACGGTTGAAACTCCACCACTTGGAGATCCTCCATGCTGACCGGCTCCATCAGTCCGAAGGCCCCCTGGGTCACGAGGAAGAACGCGAAATTGTTCAGCGCGTGTCCCACCACGCACGGCCACAGCGAGCCGCTCCGCAGGTAATACCAGCCGAACAGCCAGCCGAGGGCGAACGCCGGCAGCAGTTGCCATGGGTTCATGTGCAACAGCGCGAACAGCCCGGAACTGACCAGCAACGCCACCCCCACGCCAAAGCGGCCGAGCAGTCCGCGCAGAATGATGCCCCGGAACAGCAGTTCCTCGGTGACCGGCGCCACGACGACGAGCGTAAACAACAGCGAGAGCGTCCGGTCGGATTGCAGGAAAAACGACTCGAAGAAGTCCAGCATCCAGGGCGGTGGCGGCAGCACCGCGCGCGTCAGGTTGTCCACCTCGGACAACAGAATCGCCCCGCCCAAACCGGCGGGCAGGAGCGCCAGCCAGGCGAGGGGTTTCAGGCCGCCGAAGGGAAACGCCACGCGGGGAGGAACGCGGTTGAGCAGCAAGCCCAGCCCGATGACGAGACCCAGGGCGAAGAGGTTGATGAAGCCGAGGGCCAGCGGATCGTGCGCCAGCTTGAGCGGGTCCCGGCCCTGCGCGCGCAGCACGATGTCCACCGCCTCGAGGGGCATCGCGAACATCATCTGCAGACCCACCGCCAGTGCGGCCAGCCCGCAGGCCAGCCAGAAGCCCGGTTGCGGCAGGGTGCGAGTCATGGAGGTTAATTTCCCGGCGGTCAGGGCATCCGGGCTGCGGCGAGCAACTCGAGCACCTTCGCCACCGCGTCACTGCTCTTCACTGCGATAAGCGCCCCGGCTCGGGGCTTGATCTCCACCTCGCCCTTCGCCAGCGACTTTTCGCCGATGCCGATGCGGATGGGGAAGCCGACCAACTCGGAATCCTTGAACTTGAACCCGGGCCGCTCATCGCGGTCATCCAAAATGACGTCCACGCCTTGGGCCGAAAGCTCGGCGTAGTATTGCTCCGCCAGCTTCATCACGTCGCTCTCTGGTTTCACGCTCAACGGCGTGATGCAGACGGTGTAAGGCGCCGTGCCCACGGGCCAGATGATGCCGTCCTTGTCGTGCGACTGCTCGATGATGGCCTGGAGGGTGCGCGTCACGCCGATACCGTAGCAGCCCATCACCGCCGGATGCTGCTGGCCCGCCTCGTCGAGGAACAGGGCATTGAGCTTCTCGCTGTATTTGGTGCCGAGCTTGAAAACGTGGCCCACCTCGATGGCGCGCTGAATCTTTACCGGCTGGCCGCATTTCACGCACGGCTCGCCGGCGGTCACGGTGCGCAGGTCGAACCATTGCGTCACCTGGACGTCGCGCTCCATCGAGACGTTGCGGAGATGGAAGCCATCCTCGTTCGCGCCCGTCGTCATGTCGTTCGCGCCGCGCAGCCGTTCATCGGCGTAAACCGGAACCTCCGCGGGCACATTCACCACCGCACCCAGCGATCCCGGATGCGCTCCCAGCAATTGGAAAATCTCCTCGCTGGTCGCGGGCCGCGCCGCCACCGCGCCCGTGCGGGCCATGAGTTTGGTTTCGTTCAACTGGTCATCGCCCCGCACCAGAAGGATCACCGGCTTGCTGTCCAGGATGTAAACCAGCGTCTTGATCTGCCGGTTCGCCGCCACCTTGTAAGGCTCCTTCGCCAGCGCCTCGATCGTCACCACGCCGGGCGTCGGGAATTTCTCCACCGCCGCGCCCAGTTCGCGCGCCGCCGTTTTCGGCAGGCCGCTCGTGGCCTTTTCGATGTTCGCCGCGTAACCGCACGCCTCGCAATACACCACATCGTTCTCACCCGTCTCGGCGGGCACCATGAACTCGTGCGAGTAATTGCCGCCGATCACGCCCGTGTCCGCCTCGACCGGGAATGCCTTCAGCCCGCACCGCGCGAATATGCGGGTGTAGGCGTCATACATCTTCTGATAGCTCGCCATCGCGCCCTCGTCCGTCGTGTCGAACGAGTAGGCGTCCTTCATGATGAACTCCTTGGCGCGCATCAGGCCGAAGCGCGGGCGGATCTCATCGCGGAACTTCACGCTCACCTGGTAAAAGTTCTTCGGCATCTGGCGATACGAACTGATCTCGTTCGCCGCCAGCGTGGTGATGACCTCCTCGGCCGTCGGGCTGAGCACCCAGTCGCGGTTCGCGCTGTCCTTCACCTTGAAGAGGACGCCGCTGGCGGTCTGGTAACGCCCGCTCTGCTCCCAGATTTCCTTGGGCTGGATGGCGGGCATGAGCACCTCCATCGCCCCGGCGCGATCCATCTCCTCGCGAATGATCTGCTCCACCTTGCGGAGCGCGCGCAGGCCGAGCGGCAGGAAGGTGTAAACGCCCGCGCCGAGCTTGCGGATCAGCCCCGCGCGCAGCAGCAGTTTGTGCGACGCGATCTCCGCGTCCGCCGGCGATTCTTTCAGGGTCGGAATGAAGGTCTGGGTCCAACGCATGGGCGCAGAGGCTAAGGGGACGGCGCGGGGGGGCTAGGAAAAATTGAGGCATGGCGACGTATCGGGCGCATCTCAGTTTATTGCAAGATGGAAGGCGCCAGGTGGCGGTCATGACCCCAGCTTACCCGGAACGATTCCGTTCCCTGCTGGGTGGAACGGGCCACTGGCCCGTTCTGCCGGGCGACCCGCCCGGCAGACGAACGCACGCGGCGGCTTCTGAATGGTGGGTGGCGGCCGCGCGCACGACTGGGCGGCAAGTGGCCGCCCCGAACGGCCAAGTTGGCCGTTCCACCCATACCGACGACATGTTTCCCGCTTACACCCCCTTGCAAAATACTGAGATGCGCCCCGACGTATCCAAAATGCCGGGGACAAGGCTTCTGCTGAGGTCGAAACCTTCACTGTCCGGATGAAATCGCGCACCCGAACTTTCCAGACAACGGCCGCCCGGCGCTGGGCGCGTCGGTTGAATGCCCGCGTTCGCCTCGTGCTCGCGGCGCCCCCCGACGCGGCCCCGGACAATGTCCGGCACACGCTGATTCTGCTGGAGCACCCCCCCCCGTTGGAATGTCTGCCAAGGAGCCTGATCCGTGGCCGCGCCGCTGCCCTTCACCGAAAGTGAGCTTGCCCTGTTGCGCGTGCTCCTGAAGCGCAAGGTGCGCTTTCGTTGGCCCGCAATCCGCCCAAGTTCGGCTCGTCGGCGAAGGCGCTGAGCCGTCGGGCACTGTTCTTCGCGTTCCGTGCGGGAGCCGTCTCACCGTCCCGCCGCGTGTGTCTCGAGAATCTTCGCGAGGATGTTGCCGATGTCCTCGTTGTGTTGGCGGGACGCCATCGCAAACGCCCGCACGATGTCGAGCAGGAAGTCGGCATTTTCCCGGTCGAAGCGGTAATACACCGTCTCCTTGGTCCGCGCCGGCCCCGCCGGGCGCGGCGTGCCGGTCGTCGTCAGCACCTGGTCCAGCGGCACGCAGACATAGACCATCGCTTGGAAGCCCACCGCACGCTGGCGTGGCTTGAGCTGGATTTGCACGGCGCCGTGATCGGTCATCCGGATGAATTGCGGCACCCGCTGCATTGCCCGTGCGAAACCCGTCTCATCCGGAGCCTGGGGCGTTTCGACCTGGACCGTTTCCCGCTCCTCGAAGGCGCGTTCCGCCAGCCGGGGCAGGGCGGCGACCTCGCGTTGCAGGTCGTTGGTAGTCACGATGCCAAGCCGCAGCGCATCGAGCAGGATTTTGGAAAGTTCGTGGCCGTATTTGGTCTCGCCCTTGCGGGTGAAGATAATCTGCGGGACGGCGCTCGGGCTGTTGGTGGTGGGCAGGTCGTAGCCGATCTGCCACTCGAGGTAATGGTCCGCGCCCAGCCGCGTGCGGGACGGCGCAACGGGCAGCCCGAAGCCGTCGGGCGTCCGTTCCTTGGCGCGCACCTTGCCGGTCACGTCCGTCAACGGCAGCCGCACGAGCACCGCATCGTTGGTCGGGATGACCAACACCTGTTTGTAGTCCGGCTCCTGCGAGCGCGCGGGCAGGACGAGCCACGCGACGGCGAAGGCGATAAGCGCCACGCGAGTCCGGGCGTGTGAGTCGTGGGAAAAACAGTTTCGTGCGGGAGGCATGGAGTTTGGTTACGCTGCACCCGCGCCCGCAACAAGGCCAATTCACGCATGAACCCCGAGTTGATCCGTTACACCGCCGCCCTCATCCGCCAGACGACCCGGGAGCGGCCGGCGGATGCGGTGTTGCGCGCCGCGCTCCAGGCCGATACCCAGCTTGCCGCCGCGCAGCGCCGCGAGGTGGCCCGGGCATTCTTCGCCTACTACCGCTGGCGGGGCTGGCACGACCGCAAACGCGAGATGGAAAGCCGGATTGCCTGGTCGCTGGAACTGGCCCGCCGGTTCCAACAGAACCCTTTCGCGCTGCCCGGCGACGTGTTGCGGGCCAAGGCGGTCCCCGGCTGGTTGGCGGCCGAGATGGACTGCCCGGAGCCGTGGCTGCGCGCGTTGCAACGCGAGCCCCGGCTCTGGCTGCGGGCGCGCCCGGGGCAGGCGCGCCAGGTGGCCACCGCGCTCGGCGAGGCCAAAGTCCCGAAGGGCTGGCTGACGCGGGATGCCGTGGAATACCTCGGCCACCGTGATCTCTTCACCCACGAACTGTTCCGGAAGGGGGCGTTCGAGTTGCAGGACATTTCCTCACAGGCCGTGGGCGAATGGTGCGCGCCGCGCCCCGGCGAAACGTGGTGGGACGCCTGTGCCGGCGAGGGGGGAAAAACCCTGCATCTGGCGGACCTGCTGGCGGGGCGGGGTCAGGTGTTCGCCAGCGATCGCGCGGACTGGCGGCTGGCCCGCCTCAAACAGCGCGCCGCCCGCGCCGGGATCCAGAATTACCAGTGCGCGCTTTGGGACGGCGGGGCGAAGCGTCCTTTCGCCGGTTCGTTTGACGGCGTGCTGGTGGATGCGCCGTGCAGCGGCGTCGGCACGTGGCAGCGCAATCCCCATGCCCGCTGGACCACCACGCCCGCGGACGTTCGCGAACTGGCGGCGCTCCAAATTCAACTGCTGCGCCACACCGCCCCGGCCGTCAAACCCGGCGGGCGCCTCGTTTACGCCGTCTGCACCCTGACCCGCGCCGAGACGGTTGCCGTGGTGGAGCAGTTCAACGCCGCGCATCCCGGCTTCGAGCCGCTGCCATTGCGTCCGTTTGCCGACGAGGCCGTGAAACTGGGGATGCCGCCGCAACCGGTGTTGACGCTCTGGCCGCAAGAGTTTGGCGGTAACGGCATGTTTGTGGCCGCCTGGCGGCGGAAGGCTTGACGCGCTTGCCGTTGCTCACGGCAGCCGCTTCACCCGGATGTTCCGGTAGCGCACCACGCTGCCGGGATCGTGCGCCTGCAAGCCGAACGTGCCGGCGGCCAGCTTGCGTGTGAAGGGCGCGCCCGCCTGCGCGCCGGGCGGCTCCGTGTATTCCAGCACGATCACCCCGTCCACCTTCACCGTCACCTTGCGGCCTTCGACGAGGATTTCCTGGGTCCACCACTGGCCGTCGCGCGACAAGGGCTGGCTCACGTTGACCACGTCGTAGAGGCTGCCGGTCTTTTTCCAGTCCGAGTGGGAGGTGTTGACCTGTGATTCGAACCCGACGCGCGGCCAGTCCGACTCCTGATAGCGCGTGTGGAAATAAATGCCGCCGTTCGCGCGCGGCTCCGTCATCACCTCCACCTTGAGGTGAAAATTGGTGAAGGGCCGTTCATCCCCGACGTAAAACAAGTGGGCGCGCGGCCCGCGGGTGACGAACGCGCCGTCCTCGATGCGCCAGGTGTTCGAGTTCTCGACGGACGACTTCCAGCCCGCAAACGTCCGCCCGTCGAACAGGCGGACAAACCCGGGTTCCGTTTCAGCGGCGGCGAGGGGAATAGAAGTGGAGAGCAAGAGGGCGGCCAGGAGTGATTTCATGCGCCGAGCATACGCCCCGGGCCGCGCGACGCACGCGGAAACCTCCCTGGCTGACGGCCCGGCCAGCGTCACCGGGACGGCAGCGGCGGCAGCGCCTCTTCCAGCACGCCACGCACGCGCGGCCATAACCGCACCGCCTCCACCATCATCCACGCCTGCAACCCAAGCACAATTACCGCCACCGTCGCCAGCAGGTATTGGCCCGCGCTGAACCAGCGTTGCAGGTCGTGCAACAGCGCCCAGCCCGGCGTCAGGAGCATCAACACCGCCGGGACGGCGCACACCCAGCTTGGCAGCCCGCGCCGCCACAGCCAGAACGCGACCACGAGGAACGACAGCCCCGCCAGCAACTGGTTCGTGGCGCCAAACAACGGCCACAAAATCAGCCCACCTTTGCCAATCGTCGCCCACGTCCACGGGTCGCCGGGCTTCGGAAACAGCGCCAGCCCGAAGGCCGTCCCCACCGCGAACAAGGTCGCCCCGTGCGGCGTCCGCAGCCAGCGCAACGGCTGCCGCCACCACGGCACCGGCGCGGTCGCGGCGCTCCGCCCCGCCCAGCGCGCCTCCACCGTGCCCGCCAGTTCCTGCACCACGTAGCGTTGCAGCCGCGTGGCGGTGTCAATCGTGGTCCCGGCGAACGACGCCACCAGCACGCCCATCAACGCGGTGGCCATGGTGTGGTTGATGCCCATCGCCTCGAGGAAGTTCGCCGCGCCCACGACAAACGCGCTGATGGCCATGCCGCCCGTCACCGAGGACCAGTTGGCATACATCGTCTGCCACAGGGCCGCGCCGCTGAGTTCGCCAAACTTCGCCGACCAGCCAAATCCGATGCCCGCCGCCACCGCCACGATGACCAGCACCGCGAGGAATCCCTCGAGCAGCATCGCGCCGTAACCCACGAATTGCGCGTCCGGCTCGCAGCGCAATTGCTTGCTGCTGGTGCCGCTGCTGACCAGGCAGTGAAACCCGCTCACCGCGCCGCACGCGATCGTGACGAAGAGGAACGGCAGGATCGGCGGCGCGCCGGGCGGATGCAGGTTGACCGCCGGGGCGACCAGTTCAAGTGGCGCCCGCGGCGCGCCCGCCACCGGCAGCACCCCGCCGAAGAACGCCGCCACCGCCACCCCCGCCACCACCAGCCCGAGCGAGCTGATGAGCTGGAGGCTGTTGATGTAATCGCGTGGCTGGAGCAGCAGCCACACCGGCAGCACGCTCGCGGCATAGCAATACGCCAGCAGCACCGCCACCCACACCCAGAGCGGCCACGCGGCCAGCCACTGGTTCAGCCCGCGGATCATTTCCCCCAGCGGTCCGCCCGCCCACGCAACGCCCGGACAGCCTGCGCCCAGCCAGACCGTGGCATACATCGCCGCCAGCGCGAACGCCGAGGGCCACAGCAGGTTCCGGCCCTTGCGATGCACTGCCACGCCGATCCAGATCGCGATCGGGATTTGCAGGAACACCGGCAGGATGGACTCGGGGAACAGCGTGAACACGCTCGCAATGACCCAGCCAAAAATCGCCAGCACAATCCAGAGCGCGAACAGCAGGATGGTCAGGAACAACAACCGTGCCCGGGGCGTGAGCACCCGGCCCGCGATCTCGCCAATCGTCATCCCCCGGTTCCGCAGGCTGACGACCAGCGCACCGAGGTCATGCACCGCGCCGATGAAGATGCTGCCGAACACCACCCACAACAACGCCGGCACCCAGCCCCAGATGATGGCCAGCGCCGGCCCCACGATCGGCCCCGTGCCGGCAATCGAGGTGAAGTGGTGTCCGAACACGATGCTTTTCGCGGTCGGCACGTAATCGCGGTCATCGTTCAGCGCCACGCTGGGCGCGTCCGCCTGTGGGTCGAGCCGGAAGAGCCGCCGTGCCAGCCAACGGCCATACGTGTGGTAGGCGATGAGGAACCCCACGCCCGCCAGCAGCGGAATCAACAGCGTTTCCATGCGCGGTCAGCGAATTGGTGTGGCGCGGAGCATGGTGCCGCACTGGCATCGCCTCAAGGGCGAAGTCGGGATACCGGGCGCGTGGTTTCCCGGTTTACAAGCCGGGGGACCTGCGCCAGTGTGGCTTACATTCCTCATGAGCAGTGGGCATGCAATTGTGGCGTTCGGCTTGGCCGTCTGGCTCGCGGGGCTGGCGGCGAGCAGCGCACAATCTCCGGGCTGGTCGCAATTTCCCGGCGCGCCCGCCAACACCAGCCCGCGCAATGACGACATCCATTTCGTCAGCTACACCCACGGCTGGGCGGCGCGGGCGACGGATGGGATTTATCGCACGACCAACAGCGGAGCGACGTTCGAGAAGGTGCTGGCCGCAGCCATTCCCTACCCCGGCACGAATCTGGTGGCGCATTTCCGGTCCATCGGCTTCGCCTCGCCCACCCGCGGCTGGGCGGGGAATCTCGGCCCCGGTTCCTATGACACCTCGGTCACGGATACCAACGTCCTCTACGAGACGTTCGATGGCGGGCTGACGTGGAGCCGCGTCGAGGTCATTCAGGGCAGCGGCATCGCCGGTTTGTGCGCGCTTCAAGTGCTGGACGGACAGCACATTTTCGGCGGCGGCCGGGTGCGCGGTCCGGCGCATTTTCTCAAGAGCACCGACGGCGGCGCGACCTGGTCGGTGACGAATCTCACCGCCGCCGGGGTGTTGGGCGGCATCATGGATGTGCATTTCCGGGATCCGCTCAACGGCTTCCTCGTTGGCATGAGCACGAACTCCTACGCGGTGAACTGCGGTTCGCCCTACTTCGGACGCATCGTCCGCACCACCGATGGCGGCGCGACGTGGCAGCCGGTGGCCGACACCCCGGTGAGTTGCAGCTACTTCTGGAAAATGGCCTGGCCCTCGACGAATGTCGGCTACGCCACCCTTCAGCAAAACGCCGCGCACAACACGGTCATTTTCTACAAGACCACCGACGGCGGGGCGACCTGGTCATCCAACGGCATCCCGCTGGCGGCGATTGGCGCGCCGTCGTTTTTCCTGCAAGGCATCGGGTTTGTGAATGAACTCGAGGGCTGGATGGGCGGGCCGACCACCGTGGCCGCCCCCTTCAATTTCATTCGCACGACCGACGGCGGCCTCACCTGGCAGCCGGTGGGTTACGACAACACGCAAAGCATCAACAAAATCCGGTTTCTCGACGCGGGCTTCGGTTACGCCTCGGGCCGCAAGCTGCACGTCTATCGTGTGCCGCTGGCCATTACCGCCCCGCCGATGGATCAGTCCGTCCTGCCCGGCGGAACGGCCTTGTTCTCGGTGACGGCGCAGGGCCTCGGCCCGCTGGCTTACCAGTGGCGCCGCAACGGCACGCCCGTGCCCGGGGCCACGAATGCCGTCTTTGCGCTGACCAACGCACAGCCCGCGGACGCTGGTGCCTACGGCGTGGTGGTGAGCGATGTCAGCGGGTCGGTAACCAGCAGCCCCGCCGTCCTGTCGGTAGCGTGGCCGTTTCAGGAGGATTTTCAGGCTTATCCGAACCCGGTCACGGTCACCGCACCGGGAGTGACCAATGGCTGGCGCATCATTTTTGATGCCGCGAGCGGCCCGGTGGATTTCGCGGCCACTTTCGGATTTGATTACGGCACGGTGACGGACCCGGCGCCCATTCCGCTCGCGCCGAACTCGGCAGACGGTCCCGCGCGTGGGCTGCGGCTCACGGTCAACAAGGACGCCACCGCCGCCATTGCCGCCGTGAACCTGTATCCGACCAACGCGGTCTTCAGTGGCGATTTCGCGCTCAAGTTCGATCTCTGGCTGAACTGGGGCAGCGGCACAGTGGGCACCGAGCACGCGCTGTTCGGCATCCTTCATTCCGGCACGCGCACCAACCGCCCCGGTGTCAGTCCGAGCGACGGCGTGTTCTTCGCGTTGTCTGCCGATGGCGGAGTGTCGGCGGCGTCGGGCACGATCCGCGATTACGCGGTGTTTCAGGGGCGCCCGGGCCAGACCCCGTTGTTGCTGACGACCAACAACACCGCGTTCGGCCCGCTGCCGCCATTGGGGGCGCAGTTCGACGGCTCGGACGCGGGCCTGACGAATCTGTTTCCGCCGCGCTTCATTCCCGGCTGGGGCACAACGCCCGCGGGCAGCGCGGGTTTGCAATGGCTGCGGGTGGAGGTGCGGCGGACGGGCGAGCGCATCACGTGGGCGCTCAACGACACGCCCATCGCGCAATTCAATAACCCCTCCGGGTTCACCAACGGCACCGTGATGATCGGCTATCTGGACCAGTTCAGTTCCATCGGGGACAGCCGCAGTTTTGCCGTGGTGGACAATCTCCGCGTGGAACCGCTGTCGCCGCCGGAGCTGGCGCTGCTGGCACCCCGGCGGGAGGGCAACGATTTCGCCTTCGAGTTCGTCACCGAACCCTTCGCCCCGCACACGGTGGAATGGACCACGAACCTGGCCGCCCCGGCGTGGTCCGTCTGGACCAACGTCATGGGCGCCGGCACGACGCAGCCCGTGCTCGTGCCGCTGGGCGACGCGGGCGAACGCTACTTCCGCGTCCGGCGGCAGTGAACCGCTCCGCACGCCCGCTTGCTCTGGCCCGCGCCGGTTGTCACAGTGACGCGCGATGCGGGACTGGTTGCGGCAACTCACCGAGCGGCTCGAAACGTTCGTCCTCGAGGTCATCTTCGAGGAGCGCAACGACCTCGCGGCCCGGTTGACGCGCGGCGGCCTGTTCCTGCTTTCCAAACTGTTTGCCGGCGTCGTCAAACTGCGGCGGTTCCTCTACGAAAAACGCATTCTCCGCGATTACACGCTCGGCATCCAGGTGATCGCCGTGGGCAACCTCGTGGCCGGCGGCACCGGCAAAACGCCCGTGGTCGAGAAGTTCGCCCGCGAATTGCAGGACGCGGGCCGCAAGGTGGCCATCCTCTCGCGCGGCTACCGCTCGAAGCCGCCCCCGCTCACCCGCCGCCTCGTGGACCGGCTGCTGTTGCGCAGCGAAACCGTCCCGCCGCGCGTTGTCTCGGACGGCAAATCGCTGCTGCTCGACTCCGAAACGGCCGGCGACGAACCGTTCATGCTCGCCTCGAACCTCAAGGACGTGGTGGTGCTGGTGGACAAGGACCGCGTGAAGGCCGGGCGTTACGCCATCGAACATTTCGGCTGCGACACGCTGCTGCTCGACGACGGCTTCCAATACTGGCGGCTGGCGGGCCGCCGCCGCGACATCGTCTTGATTGATTTCCAGTCGCCCTTCGGCAACGGGCACCTGCTGCCGCGCGGCACGTTGCGCGAGCCGCCCGCGCATCTCGCCCGGGCCGACACCATCTTCATCACTAAAAGTGACGGCCAGACGGCGGCCCTGCGGGAACGCATCGCAAAACTGAACCCCCGCGCGGGCGTCATCGAGTGCGTTCACCATCCGCTCTACTTCGAGGACCTGTTCACCGGCGAACGGCAGGGGCTGGAGTTCATCCGGGGTCGGCGCGTGGCGTCCCTGAGCGGCATCGCGCAGCCTGAAAGCTTCGAGAAAAGCCTCGTCCGGCTGGGCGCGGAACTGGTCTATTCCAAACGCTTCGCGGATCACCACCGCTTCACCCAGCAGGAGGTGCTTAACACCATCAACCGCGGTAAGAAACGCCAGGCCGAACTCATCCTCACCACGCAGAAGGACGCGGTGCGATTCCCCAAGCTCGACCGGCGCGACCTGCCCATCTACTTCATGCGCGTCGAAATCCGCATTCTCAGCGGGGCGGACGACTTCCGCGACTGCGTGCGGCGCATCTGCTTCCGCTGACGCGCCCGCGCCATGAACACGCTGCTCTACCATCTGGCCCGGCTGTTCGTCGCGGTCGTGCAGGCGTTGCCGCTGCGCGTGGTGGCCCGGCTGGGGCGGCTCGCCGGCGGGTTGGCCTGGTGGCTCGACGCCCGCCACCGGCGCGTGGCGCTGCGGAATCTGGAGCGCTGTTTCGGACATGAAAAATCGCCGGCGGAAATCCGCGCCCTGGCCCGCGAAAATTTCCGCCGCATCGGCGAGAATTTCGCCAGCGCGATCAAAACAGCGGCGATGACCGCGGAGGAGTTGCGTCCGCACGTCACCTACGACGTGCCGCCCGAATTGCACGCGCGCCCCGGCGAAACGCCGCCCAGCGTCGTTGTGGCCATCGGGCACTTCGGCAACTTCGAGCTTTACGCGCGTTTCGGCGAATTCATGAGCGGCTACCAGGGGGCCACCACCTACCGCGCGCTGCGCCAGCCCGCCTTCGACCGGTTGTTGCGCGAACTCCGCGCCCGCTCCGGCTGCCTGTTCTTCGAGCGGCGGCTCGACGGCGAAAAGCTCAAGGCGGCGATGAACCGGCGCGGGTTGATGCTCGGGTTGTTGTGCGATCAGCGCGCCGGACGCCACGCGCACCTGCTGCCCTTCGTCGGTCAGCCCGCCAGCACCAGCGCCGCCGTGGCGCTGTTCGCGTTGCGCTACAAGTGCCCGCTCCGCACCGGCATCTGTTACCGCACCGGCCTCGCGCAATGGCGCATCGAGGCCGGACCCGAAATCCCCACGCACCGCGACGGCGTGCCGCGTCCGACGGAGGACATCATGCGCGATGTGAACGACGCCTTCACCGCCGCCGTCCGCCGTGACCCGGCGAACTGGTTCTGGGTGCATGACCGCTGGAAGCCGGCGCGGGGCATGGAACGCCCGGACGGGGAGGATTGACGAGGCGCGGGAGAAAGCCGCCGCTCATCCCGGCCCGCCGCCCGCGTAGATGTGCGGATGCAGGATGCCGACGAAGGGCAGGTTCCGGTAGCGCTCGGCGAAATCCAGGCCGTAGCCCACCACGAAGTGGTCGGGAATCTCGAAGCCCACGTAATCCGCGCGGACCTTCTCCACCCGGCGGGCGGGCTTGTCCAGCAGGACACAGGTGCGGAGCCGACGGGGTTTGAGGGGGCGCAGCTTGGCGAGCACGCGCGTCATCGTCTTGCCGGTGTCCAAAATGTCGTCCACCAGCAGCACGTCCCGTCCGCGCACGTCCAGCCGCAGTTCCTTGGTGAACACCAGGTCGCCCGATTCGGTCCCCGAGCCGTAACTGGACACGCCGATGAAATCGAGGCGCAGGGGCAGGTCCAGATGCCGGATGAGGTCGGCGAGAAACATCACCGTGCCATTGAGCAGCGACACCACGACCAGTTCGCGATCCCGGTAATCCCGTTGAATCTGGCGGGTCAGCGCGGCAATCCGCCGGGCGATCTGCGCCTCGGGGATGAGCACGCGGGCGATGTCCTTCCGCCAGCGGGCGGGCACGGGCGCGGTGGCGCGGGCGGAGACACGGCAGGGCGGCATGGGTCAGATGTGTTTGGAATCCGCGTGATCCTTCACGGCGTAGCCCGTTTCCTGGCGTTTGAAGTTCACCTCGTTCTTCTTCACATACGCCGCAAACACGTCATCGGCGCTCATGCCGAGCACCTGCGCGAGGCTGATGAGAAAGTGGAACAGGTCCACCACCTCGACCCGCGCGTTCTGCTCGTCGAACTTCTGGTATTTGGCCCACCACTTCCACGGCACGCTGTCGGTCAGCTCGGCGATTTCCTGCGACATGGCGCGGCAGTAGTTGAGCACCCAGCGGGTTTTTTCCTCGTCGCTCATGCCGGCGGTCCGCACGCCGATGCGCTCGTTCAGGGCCTGCTGCATGCGGAAGAGTTCGCGGAGCTGGTCGGGTTGTTCCATGCGCGGAAGCTTCGGCGCGCCGTTGCCGGTGGCAAGCCGAAAGCGGGCGCCCAAAACGGCCGGCCGCCCGAAAAATCCCGTGGACAACGGCGGCGGGCGGATTAACCATCGCGACACCATGAGTTGGCGAACCTCCCTGGCCACCCGCCTGTTCCGCCACGACCAGCCCTTCATGGCCCGGCGCAAACTCCGCTACGCCTGCTGGGCCTTGCTCGCGGGCCTGCTCGCCGCCGGTCTCGTGGCGGCCATCGTGGTTCTGGCGCATAACCAACGGGGTTGATTTCCCAATCTTCCCCGAGGAGAACCTCACCCGGTTTCCGAGGAGACGGAGCGTGGAAACCCGGCCCCGTGTTTTTCCGCACCTTCCGCTTAACCCACCTCCACCAGCGCGCCGCCCGAGCGGGCGGACCGCAGGCAGGCATCCATCAGCAATTGCGTCTGCCACGCTTGGCGTGGCCAGTCGGGATTCCGGCGGCCCGCGCGGATTTGCGCGGCGAAGTTCCGGAACTGGTGCGTCTCCTGCGAATCGGGCCCGGTTTCCGTCCGCAGATACAGGCCGGCCTCGGTCTTCATCACCGGCTGATAATTGACTTCCCAAGCGACCGCGTTGGCCGAACTGGGCAGCACGAAATCCGGGATGCGCAGGAAGCCGTTGGCGCCGCTGATCATCGCCCACTGCTGCTGGTTCGCGCGGAACGAGCAATGGAAACCCGCCGAGACGTCGCCCGGGAAATGCAGTTCACCCGCGAACTCGAGCGGCAGGCCGGGACCGTCGCGGCGGCCGGCCACGTCGAGCAACGTCCGCCCGCTGACCCGCTCGGGCATTTGGCCCCGCATCACCCAGAGGGCCAGTCGCAGGCAATACCAGCCGAGGTCGCCGAGGCAGCCGGAAGGCTCCAGGGCCGCCTGCGCCCGGACATTGCGCGCGAGGAAATCCTCCGGGCCGAGAAAGCTGAAGGCCGACGTGATGCGCCGCAACGGGCCGATGGCCGCCGCGTCGTCCAGCGCCGTGCGGAGGCGGTCGAGGCGCGGGTTGTGCATGAACATCACGCCATCCATGAACTGCACGCCGTGCTGTTCGCAGGCGTCGAGCATTTCGCGCAGGTCGGCGGCGTTCACGGCGCAGGGCTTTTCGCACAGGACGTGTTTGCCGGCCTGCGCGGCGCGGAGCACCCACGGTTTGCGCAGGGCGGTGGGCAGCGGGACGTAAACCGCCTCAAGGTCGGGCGCGGTCACCAGTTCCTCGTAACTGGCGCAGACCCGGGGCGGCTCGGCGAAGGGCGCGACCGCCTGTTGCTCCGCGATGAACTCCGCCGCGCGCGCGGCGTCGCGGCTGGCCACGGCGGCGACGACGGCGTTGCCGCTGTGGAAAATGGCCTGCCAGTTTTTCCGCGCGATGCGCGCCGCGCCGAGAATGCCGATACGGACGGGTTTCATCGGCGGCCAGTAAAGGCGAGGCCCCGCGAGGATTGAAGCCGGAAAGCGCGCCGGGGGGCGGATTTGCGGCTTGAGTCTGGCGCGGGTTTGGCGTCTTTAACGCGGCATGTCCGAATGGCTGGCGGTCATCATCCTGGGGATCATCGAGGGCGTCACCGAGTTTCTCCCGGTGTCGTCCACGGGGCATTTGCAGATCGCGGGCCGCTGGCTGGAGCCGCAGAGCGAATTGTTCGACATCGTGGTGCAGTGCGGCGCGGTGCTGGCGGTGATGATGGTGTTCAAGGCGCGGGTGCAGTCGCTGGTGCGCGACTGGCGGGCGCCGGCGACGCGCGCTTACGTGGGCAAGCTGCTGCTCGCCTTCGTGATCACCACCGTCGGGGTGCTGTTGGCGGAAAAGCTCGGCCTCAAGGTCCGCAAGGAGGATGTCGAGCCGGCGGTGTGGACGGCGCGGGTGGCGTGGGCCACGCTGATTGGCGGCGTGCTCATCGTGCTCATCGAACGCTGGCACCGCAACCAGCCCGGGCGCGACGAAATCACGTGGCTGGTGGCAGCGGTGGTGGGCGGGGCGCAAATTCTCGCGGCGATCTATTCGGGCACGTCGCGTTCCGGCTCGACGATTCTGTTCGCGCTGCTTTTGGGGGTGTCCCGGCCGACGGCGACGGAGTTTTCCTTTTTGCTCGGTGTGCCGACGTTGCTGGCGGCGGGCGGCTACAAGCTGCTGAAAGCGGCGAAGGCGGGCGAACTGGCCAACGAACACTGGGGGCAGGTGGCGCTGGGGACGGCGGTGGCGGCGGTGATGGCGTTCATCGCGGTGAAGTGGCTATTGCGCTATGTGCAGACGCACACGTTCACGGTGTTCGGCTGGTATCGCATCGGGCTGGCGGCGGTGATTTTCGCGTTGCTCGCCTGGGGGTGAGGCGGGATGCTCGCCGCGGTGGGGCGCGTGGTGGAATTGGCAGACACGCGGGACTTAGGATCCCGTGGCGCAAGCCGTGCAGGTTCAAGTCCTGTCGCGCCCACCAAAACGGCCGGGGTCAAAGGGGCGTCACGGTTTCGGCGATGACCACGCTGCCATACGCATAACCCGCCACGGTCAACGCGGCCCCGGCCCCCAGCACCAGCAGCCGGCGCACGATGGCGGGCGCTCGGGCGGGTGCCAGCGGCGCGTCGTGCAACCCCCAGAGGTAGCAGCCAAAGGGGATCACCAGGGCAAGCAGCGCAAAGACGGGATCCGGCGGCAGGCCTTCGGGCGTGGGGGCCGCGCGCAGGAGCAACAGGGCCTGAGCGACCGGGGTGAGGTTCATGCAAAGCCAGTGTGAACCGCGCATCGGACGGGAAAGCGGGGTGATGAAACTGGCGGAAGGGGAGGGATTCGAACCCCCGTTAGGATTGCTCCTAAGCCTGATTTCGAGTCAGGTGCCTTCAACCACTCAGCCACCCTTCCACTCGTTTTTCGGACGCTGAATCCGGTGCCACGGCTTGCCTGCGCCGATGGCCTCGGGTGCCGGGCGCTCCCGGATTCATGCCGGATGGGATTATGAGCGAACCGCCTGCTGCGGCAAGCTGTTTTGCCCGGAACCAGCGTGTCAGCGGGCCGCCTTGGCCGGGGGCGAAACACAACCGCCGCCCCGGAGCGAAATGTCGCGGGGCGGCGGCGGAGGAACGCGGGGATGTCCCCGCACTGGTCACGGATGCGTGGTGCGGAAGAATCGCAAGGTGGCCGGTGGATCGTTGGTCACCACCAAGTCGAACAGGCCGTTCGGGCCGGCGGTGAGGTTGGTGAGGAACGACCACGGACCGCTGGCGGAGACGGTCGAGTCCTCGACGGTGTAGGTGTAGCCCGGGATGCCCGCAAAGGTGACCTGGAACTGGTTGTCCACCAGGGCCGGGCCGGACACGAGGTTGAGCGAGGGCGCGTCCGCCGGGAGTAGCGTGACGTTGATGGTGCCGGTGGCGGTGCCGCCGCGGCCGTCGCTGAGGGTGTAGGTGATGGTATCGCTGGCACCCGAGAGCGGCGCGGTGTAGGTGACGAGGCCGCCGCCCAGCGTGGCGTTGGGGCCGACGGCGGTGATGGACAGGGTTTCACCGGTTTCGCCGGTGTCGTTGGCCAGCAGTTTGACCACCGGGATGCTGATGGTCTGGCCGTGCTTCGCCCCGGCCACGTCGTCGTTGGCAACCGGGTTGGCGTGGACGCGCAACTTGCCTTCGGTCGCAAGCTTGACGGTGTCCCACGCGAGGCCCGCGCCCGGTGCGGGCGAGATGCCAGTGAACGCGCCGCTGAAGGTGGCCGCGCTGAACACGGTGAACTCGTCGCCGACCGCCAGCGGGTCGCCGGTGGCGGTGATGGAGACGGTGCCGCCGCAGTTCAGGGTGGTGATGCCGGTGACCAGGTCGCTGGTGAGCGTCATGCCGGACTTGTTGACCTCGAGGGCGGTGCTGCCGCCGAGCGTGAGGGTGTTGTTGACGGTGAGCGTGCCGATGGAGGTGCCGGGGGCAAAGGTGCCTCCCGCCGCCACCGTGACCGGGCCGCCAATGGTGCCGGTGCCGCCGAGGGTGGCGCCGGATGCGACGCTGACGGTGCCCGCGCCGAGGGTGCCGGTGACGAGCAGGGTGCCGTTGCTGACGGTGGTGGGACCGGCGTAGGTATTGGCGCCGGACAGCGTCAGCGTGCCCGCGCCGAGCTTGGTGAGGCCGCCGCCGCCCCCGCCATCCACGAGGTTTTGGGCGATGGTGATGGTGTGGACGTCGGAATCAATCACCGCGCCACCCGCGAGGACGCTGGCGGTCGAGAGGCCCTGGAAGAAGGTGGCGCTGCTGCCCGCGGCGCGGAGGGTGCCGCCGTTGAAGTTGAACAGGCGGGCGGGCGTAAGCGAGGTGGCGCCGACGCGCGGAGTGGTGATGACCCCGCCGTTCAGGTTGAAGGTGTTGCGAGCGGCGGCGGCCCCGGCGTTGGCCATGTCCACGAAGCCCGTGCCGCCGACCGTCGTCCCGTTGTCGGCGTAGAAGGTGACGCTGCCGCCGTTGAGGTTGAACACGTTGGTGGTGGCGCTGGCGCTGGCAACGCTGAACTTGAGGGCCGTGTTGGCATTGAGATTCAGGTTGCCGCTGTTCAGGTCGAACTGGCTGCGGGAGGTGTCCCACTGGCCCATGATCAACCAGCGGGTGACAGTGCTGGCGACGTTGATGGTGCCGCCATCGAGGATGACGCGGCCGAGGTTGCCGTTGCCGGCGAATCCGAGCACCAGGTCGTTCTCCACGTTGAGGACGGCGGTGTTGGAAACGGTCAGCAAGCCGGTGGCGGTGGAGCTGGGGTTGATGCCCTCGGCCACCCGCGCAACGCCGCTCAGGTTGAGCGTGCCGCCCGAGAGCGTGGCGGTGCCGGAACCGTTGGCGCGGCCCACGTAGAGGTTGACCGCCGTGGCCGTGCCGCCCGAGAGGTTGAACTGGTTGGTGTTCACGGTCTGGCCGACGATGATGTTGGTGCCGAGGTAGCCCACGCCGCCGGCCTGGTTATAGACGCCCACGCTGGTGCCGCCCTCGCCGATGAGGATGCCGTTGATGCGGTTGCTGAGGGTGCCGCTGTTCAGGTTGAGGATGCCGGCACTGCCGCTGGAACCGCTGCCGAGGTAGATTTCGAGACCGCCCTGATGGATGAGGGTGCCGCCGTTGACATTGATGATGCCGGTGCTGGTGTCGCTGCCGGCCACGAGCGACCAGTTGGCGGTGGCGGTGGCGCCGGGGCCGACATTGAGGATGCCGGTGCCCGCGTTGCGGCCCACGCGGATGCGGCTGCCGCCGCCCAGAGCCTCCACCGTGCCGCTGACGGTGGTGACGCCCTTCTCGAAGTTGACCTCACCGGACAGGAGGTTGCCGGAAACGGTCAGGTCGCCGGTGCCGGTCTTGTCGAACGAGCCGGTGCCGGTGAGGGGACCGGCGAGGGTGAAGTTGGAATTGCCGGACAGCGTGAGGGTGTGCGCGCCCTGGGCGATGCTGCCACCGAAGGCGAGGTCGCCGGCGGCGGCGTGGAGGGCCTGCGGGGCGGCGAGGACGAGCGGCACGTTCACGGTCTGCGGGTTGGCGGAGAGGTTGGTGATGCCGCCGCTGTTGGTGAGCGTGCTGCTGGTGGAAGTGCCGAGGGTGAAGGCACCCGCCGTCGCGTCAAACGTGACGCTGGTAACGGCGTGACCGACGTTCAGGTCAGGCGTGAGCCGGGTGGTGCCCGCGAAGGTCACGCTGTCGCCCGCGTAGCCGGGCGCGGTGTCGCCCACCCAGTTTTCGTTGCTGGTCCAGTGGTCGTTGGCCGTGGAGCCGCCGTCCCAGACCTGGTTGGCCGCGAGGACGGTAAGGCTGGCCGTGTCGCTGGCGGTGAAGGGCGTGGGCACGGTGTCATCCGTCACCGTCACGATGATGGGCTTGACGCCGGTCGTCGTGTCGGG
Source organism: Limisphaerales bacterium (assembly GCA_046290825.1). Lineage (GTDB taxonomy): Bacteria > Verrucomicrobiota > Verrucomicrobiia > Limisphaerales > DSYF01 > JBKBTZ01. The sequence goes on along the minus strand of JBKBTZ010000018.1, from coordinate 3,492 downwards.
GGTGACCACGAAGGTGTTGGTGTAAACGTAATCATTCGAGAGCACGAGGCTGGCGGTCGGAGAGCCGCCCACCGGAACCAGATTGGCGGTGACACTGGCGATGCCACCGCTGCCGGGCGTGACGACGGCGGTCACGGTGAAGGCCTGGTTGCGCGTGACCGAGGCGGGGGTGACGGAGGCCGCCACGGAAGGCGCAGAACCGGGGGTGTATTTGAGGACGATGTTTTCGCCGACCTTCTGGAGCGCGAAGTTCAGGTAGTTGGCGGGCGGCGTGCCAACCCAGACCAGGCTGGGCACGGTGGTCATCGTCGAAGTGCCGGAGACGTTGAACAGGATGTAATCGCCCGTTTCATCCAGGGGCGTCGCCCCTCCCAGGGCACGGAGCCGGAGGGTGTTGGCGCTGCTGAGGGTGAGGTTGCCGCCGACGAGAATCTGGTCGTTGCCCGAGCCGGAGCTGGTGCTGAGGTCGAAGCCGACGGTGCCGCCCGCGCCGAGGTTCAGGTTGTTGTTGAACGTGAGCGGGCCGGCGGTGCCATCGGTGGCGGGGTAGATCGAGGAACCGGTGGCGGTGGCGAAGTTGCCGTTCACGGTGCCGGTGCCGTTGGTGAGGCTGCAGCCGGAACCCAGGGTGAAGCTGGCACTGGAGACGTCAAACACGGCGCTGGCCGCGATGGAGATGGCGGTGGAGGCGAGGTTGCCCGCGCCGCTGAGGGCGAGGGTGCCGAGGTTGATGAGGGTGGGGCCGGTGTAGGTGTTGCTGGCCGTGAGGGTCCAGGTGCCGGGACCGTCCTTGGTCAGGCTGAGCGTGCCCGCGCCATTGGTCATGTAACCCGCCACCGTGCCGTTGGCGGCCCCTTGCAGGGTGAGCACGCGGCTGCCGGTTGCGACGGTGACCGCCGGAGCGCCCGCCGTGCCGAGGGTGAGGGTGCCAGCGTCCGACTGAATCAAATACGTGCCGCCGCCGGTGTTCAGGGTGATGGTGCCGGAGAGGAGGTTGTTGCCACTGATGTTCTGGAACCCGACGCTGCTGTTGTTGCGGCCCGGGAAATTGATGGCGTTGGTGATCGTGATGCCGCCCTCCAGTTCCAGCCGGGCGGTGCTGGCGTTGCCGGTGGGGTCCAGTGAGACGCCGCCGGTGCCGAGGGCGTGCGAGGATTGAACGCGGAGGACCGCCGCGCCCGCACTGACGCCGATGGTGGTGCCGCCGGAGTAGGTGTTGGGGACGGTATTGGAAAGAATCAAGGTGCCCCCCAGCGATTTGGTGAGGGCGGCGGTGCCGTCCAGACGGGCCGAGACCAACATGGGGCCGGAGTTGTTGGCGGTGAGCGTGGTCGCGCGGAGGGTGCCGTTGGTGAGCGTGCCCGCGGTGAGGGTGACAGTGCCGTTCGAGCGGGAAAGGCCGCCGAGGTCCACCGTGCCGCCGTTGAGAGTGAGGGGGCTGGTGGCCGTGCCAATGGAGCCGGCGGTGATCAATTGCAGGCGTCCCGCACTGACCGTGGTGGTGCCGGAGTAGGTGTTCAGGTTGGTGAACGTGACCGTGCCGGAGCCGAGCTTGTTGACGCTCAACGTGCCGCTGCCCTGGCCCATGACGTTATTGAACACGAAATCGCCCGCGCCGTAGAGGGCCAACGTGTGGGAGCCGCCCCCGCCAAGTCCCCAAACCACGTCGCGGTTGATGGTCACCGGGTCGGCGGAGTCGTTCGTCCAGTTTCGGGTGCCCGCCGCGCCGCCCAGGGTCAGGTTGAACACGTCCGCGTTGTTGCCCAGCGTGAACGCGCCCGCCCCGGCGGAAACCCCGAGCGAGTTCATGCGGATGGCCGACGTGTTCAGCCCGGAATCAATCGTGACGGGGCTGGTCTGGCCGGGGGCAAGGAACAGGTTGATGCCGGGATTGCCCGGGCTGCCGGCGAAGCTGGTGGTGCCGTGGGTCAGATTGAGCGCGCCGGACACAGTGCCGTTCCAGGCCGCCCAGTCGCCGGCGGAGACGCTCGGCAGGGTGTCGCCGCTCCAATTGGCGGCGGTGCCAATTTCCGTGCCGGTGCCGCCGGGACCGCCATCCCACGTGCGGGTGGTTTGGGCGGTGGCGTTGAAAGACAACGCGAGGCCGGCGGCCAGCGCGAACAATTCCGCCGACAGCCGGCGGTGAAGGAAGCGAGGGTTCATGATGGATGGGAGGTAGGTTTTCATGGAACTACGTAGGTGGTGGGTTTGTTCATCGGGAAATCGGGGGCCGCCGATGGCGGGGTGCCACTGGCGGCCCGGGAGCGAATCACGGCTTGCGCAACCGGAAGAACACGGTCGGGTTCGTCGGGTTGATGGTGGCCGAGAAGTTGGTGACGGTCGCGGTGCCGGGCACATCGAACCAGTTCGTGTTCAGGCCCACGCTGCGGCTGTTGGTCTGGCTTTGCAGAATCCAGCCGAGGTGCGTGCCGGGCCATGTGAGGTTGAGCGAACTGCCGCTGACAGTGGCGGTAATGTTGGTCGGGTAACCGGCGACGCCGGTGACGACGCTGACCGTGCCGTTGGTGGGATTGAAGGCCCACGCGAGGCCGGGGCCGGGCGATCCGGTGATGGCGCTGAAAGTCCCGGTGAAGCTGGTGGGCGTGAAGATTTGGAAGCTGTCCCCGACCACGGGCGTGCCGGCGAGGTTGACGACATGGAGCGTGCCGCCGTAGGTCAGCGCGTTGACGCCGAGGACGCGGTCGCGGGTGGCGGCGGCCTTGTTGACCTCGATGGCGGTGGTGCCGCCAAGGACGAGGTTGCCGTTGATGGTGAGGTCGCCGATCGAGGTGCCGGGGGCCAGCGTGCCGCCGGGCTGGACGGTGACGGAGTCGTTGATGGTGCCGGTGCCCGCGAGGGTGCCGCCCGCGACGAACACGCCGCCCGTGCTGGTGATGCTCCCCAGCAGCATCAGGGTGCCGCCCGCCACCACCGTGCGGTCGTTGTAGGTGTGGTCGTTCTCGAGGGTGAGCGTGCCGGTGCCGGATTTGGCGAGGGACACGAACGACGGCTGGAGCGGGGCCTGCAACTGACCGGTGACGCGGTGGTGGCCCGCGCCGGTGAAGACGTTGGTGCGGCTGCCCACCAGGGTGCCGTCGTAGGTGTTGTTGCCGCTGAAGATGAGCAGGCCGGCGTCACATTGGTAGATGGCGCGGTTGCCGCCGGTGCCGAGGGTGACGTTGCCGGCGAGGGTGTTGGTGCCGGCGAGGTTGACGACGGCGGGCACGTCGTTGTTGCGGCAGTTGAGCGCGAGGTTGGCGGTGACGGTGAAGCCGCCGCCGGTGCCGTCGAGCTGGAGCGTGGAGGAGCCGCCGTTCTGGTTGCGGATGTTGATGACGGAGGCGCCGAGCAGCGCATCGGCATGAGTGACGCGGGTCGCGCCGTCGTTGGCGGTGTTGCTGAGGGTGTCAATATTGAGCGTGCCCCAGATGCCGTTGGTGCCGCTGAGCACCAGCGTGCCCGCGCGGCTCTTGGTGAGCGCGCCGTTGACGG
>JBKBTZ010000187.1:0-5578 GCA_046290825.1 Limisphaerales bacterium | reverse complement strand
ACATCCGCAGCCGCGTGGCTGATCGTGGAGCTGCGGCACCGGAGACCGACTCCTATCTGCCAACCGGCGGATAGTCTGAGCTGGCGGCGCTCTGCCGAGGCGCCGCTACGGGGCCGCCATTTGCTCCGGGGTTGCTTTTGGAGCGTTGACGGGATAGACGGAGACCGTCGTTTTCACCCCTCACACATCATGGCCAACATCGTTTATCATCCCAGCATCGAGGGCGCGCAGCATGGCGCCAAATCTCTGACCCAGTTCCTCGCCTACGCGAAAAAATCCGGTGCCGCCGGCGCGCAGCCGTCGAACTTCATGTTGCAGAACGCCCGGGGCGGCTTCCTGTCCGCCAGGGAAATCCGTGCCGCGTTTCAGAAGGCGAAGCTGCAACTCGATGGCGTCTCCGCGCACTGCCCGTTCTGGGTGCATACCACGGCGTGGACCGGCAGTCCGACCATCCGCCCGTTCATTCCGGCGGACGTGGCGAAAAAATCGCCGGCGCAGATCGAGCAATGGGCGGAGGACTATTGCCTGCGCCTGCTCGATTTGTGCGCCGAACTGGGCGTGCGCATCGTCCCGATGTTCTGGGGGGTGGCATTCGGCTGGGAGGTGGCCACTGGTTACCCGTGGGGCTTCTGGAAGGGCGCGGATTACGATCTGATTGCCGAGGGCCGGGAGCGGTTTGTGAAGAAGACCGCCAAGCTCCGCGCCCACGCCAACAAGCTGGGCATTTATCTCTGCCACGAAATTCACGGCGGCACCGGCGCCATGACGGCGGACGATTTCCTGTTCCTCGTGAACGCCTGCGACGGAGACAAGTGCCTCGGCGTGAACGCAGACCCTTCGCACTGCTGGGAGGGCGAGTCGTGGGAAACCCGCTTCCGCGTCGTGGGCGAACGGATTTATGCTGCGCACGTGAAGAATTTCGTCATCCGCCCCGGTGTTGCCGTCCGCAAAATGGAACCCAACTGGCCCGGCCGCGGCATGCAGTTCACCGATCTGCCCACGGGCGACCTGAACCTCACCCGCTACGCGGAACTGCTGATTGACGTGGGTTATCCGCAACGCTACTGCCAGGTCACCGGCAAACGGACCGCCCCGCTGGTGGTCGAGGCCGAGAGCGCCTTCCGCGACCTCGACGCCACGAGCGCCAACGGCATTGCCTGGGTGCGCGACCACCTGTGCTTCCCGGTGGCGGCCGGCTCGTTTGAGGACGGCATGGGGGCGTGACGGCCCGGATGTTCCGCGCCCGGCGTTTTGCGACGCCGGGCGTTTTTTGTTGGCGGTGGTCTGGCCGGCAAAGCAAAAAGGCGGCTGCGTTTTGGGCTTGGCCATCCGCCGGGTTTGCCGATGCTCCGCCGCGTGGAGCCGCTGCTCAACATCCTGCACGAGGACGCCGATCTGCTGGTGGTGAACAAGCCCGCCGGTCTGGTGTGTCACCCGACCAAGGGGGATGCGTGGTCGAGCCTCATCAGCCGGGTGCGCCTGCATCTGGGCGAGGCGGCCCGCCCGCACCTGGTCAACCGCCTCGACCGCGAGACCAGCGGGGTGGTGCTGGTGGCCAAAACCGACCGGCGCGCGGGCAAGCTCAAGCAGTTGTTCGCCGAACGCGAGGTGGTCAAGGAATACCTCGCGCTGGTCCACGGCCACGTCGCGGCAGACACGTTCACCTGCGACGCGCCGCTGGGCCGGGACGAGGATTCGGTCGTGGCCATCAAGGATCGCGTCCGGCCGGATGGCCTGGCGGCGCGGACGGAGTTCACAGTGGTGCGGCGGTTCCTTCGCACCGAGGGCGCGTTCACCTGCCTGCGGGTCCGGCCGACGACGGGCCGCAAACATCAAATCCGCATTCATCTTGCGCATCTCGGCCACCCGATTGTGGGCGACAAGCTCTACGGGCCGGACGAGCGGCTCTACCTGGCCTTGGTGGAACGGCGGCTGACGCCGGAACAGCGGCGGCAGTTGCTCCTGCCGTGCCACGGCCTGCACGCGGAACGGCTGCGGTTCCGCTGGTTGCTGCGGGACTGGGAATTCACGGCGGAACCGGAGACGTGGTTCACGGACTTCCTCGCGGGAGGTCCCGTGATGACGGATTGGGCGGAGCGGTATTTGTGATCACCGGCGCAGGTTCTCGAGGAACGCGCGGGTGGGGAATCTGGCCCCCGGGCACCGGGTGTGGACGACGTTGATTTGCTGATGGGTGCGGACGGCGCCGGGCGGGAGGTTGCAGCGGCGCATCAGCGCGCGGCAGAGGGCCTCGAGGCTGCGAAGCTGCGCGGGCGTGGGCGGACGCTGGTCGAAATTGCCGACGAGGCAGATGCCGATCGCCACCTTGTTCTGCTCGGGGCTGCGCAGGTGGCCGCCGTCCAGTTGCGGTCGCCAGCGCGGGCCGACGGCGATTTCCCCGTCGCGCATCCCGCGTCCGTTGCCAATGACGAAGTGGTAGGCGAGGCCGTTTTCCATGCGTCGGTTCTCGCGATGGTAGCGGTCCATTCCTTTGAGCGTGCCCTCTTCGGTGCCGCTGTGGTGAATGACAATATAGCGCCAGCGTCCGGACTGGACGGGGGCCTGCTGGATGGCATCGGCAATCGCCCGCGGAAGGATGGGGCTGGTGGCCGGCGCGGCGCGGGAGGGCGCGTTGGTGGCCGGGCTGCGAGGGGAGGGCGGAGCGGGAGTGGGGATGCGCAGGCGCTGCCCGGCGATGACGTGGTGGCTGCGGGCCAGATTGTTGCGGGCGGCCAGTTCGGCGACGGACACGTTGTATTTGCGGGCGATCGCGGTGAGGGTTTCCCCCCGTTGCACCACATGAATCACCTCCGCGGCCCACGCGGGTGGGGCGACCAGAGCCGCGAGCAGCAGACCCACGCCGAGGACGACGGGACGGATGGAAAGGGCGCGAGAGAACATCACAGCGCCCGCAGCAAACACCGCACCGGGCCGCCAGGCGAGCCAGAAATAGAAATCCGGCCCCAGCGGGGAATGGACAAACGCGGGGCACCTCCCCAGATTGTCGCGCCCCGTCGCCGGACCGTGCGCGGACCGGGGCGACTCAGTTTGTGATGGAACCCCGATCGTTGCCTGCCGAGTGTGCCGCCCTGCCGCCTGCCGTGACGGCGGTGTTTGCGCGTCATGAACTCCCGTGGTTCGTGGCGCACACGCGGCCCCGTTGCGAAAAGAAACTCCTCACCTGGTGCGCGCGGGAGGGGATTCCAGCCACGCTGCCCTGTTACGCCAGCGCCCACAAATACCGGGGCAAGACCGTGACTTTCGAAAAACCGCTGTTTCCGGGCTACCTGTTTGTCCGGATGGAGCCGGGCCGCGCCAGCCTGCTGCGCCAGCATGACCAGGTGGCCAATCTGCTCTCGGTGCCGGACCAGGCGGAACTGGAGGCGCAGTTGCGGGAAATTCACCTCGCGCTGGCGGCCCACCTCGAAGTCCGGCTGGCGCCTCACATCGGCGAGGGCATGCGGGTGCGCATCAAGACCGGCCCGTTGCGCGGCGTCGAAGGCTGGGTGGAACAGCGTTACGGCATGGACACCGTGCTGTTGCGCCTTGATTTCATCGGCCAGGCCGCCGCGGTCACGCTCGGCGCCGACGCGCTGGAGCCGGTTTGAGCGGACCGCCCGGTGGGGCGGGCGGCCCTGCCAGCGCACCGGGCTTCACGCTTTTTCAAACCACAGCTCTCCCGCCTGCGCCACGGCCTTGATGCGGTCGCCGGGCCGGATTTCGCCGTTGAGCAGCTTGGTCGCGAGCGGATTGAGCAGCAACTCCTGGATGGCCCGTTTCAGTGGCCGCGCGCCGAACTGCGGATCGTAGCCTTCCTTGGCGATCAGCTTCATCGCCCCGGGCGTCACTTCGAGGGCGACCTGCTGGGCCGCCAGCCGCTCGGCGACCTTCTTCAACTGCACCCCCACGATGCTCGCGATCTGCGCCTCGCTCAGGCTGTGGAAGATGATGATGTCGTCCACCCGGTTGAGGAACTCGGGCCGGAAGTGCGCCTTTAACTCCATCTTCACCACCCGCTCCAGTTCTGCCTCATCCTTCACCGACCCGTTCCGGCCGCTGTAAAACTCGTGGATGATCGGCGAGCCGATGTTGCTGGTCATGATGACGATGGTGTTCTTGAAATCCACCGTGCGGCCCTGACCGTCGGTCAGCCGGCCGTCGTCGAGCACCTGCAGCAGCACGTTGAACACGTCGTGGTGGGCCTTTTCGATCTCGTCGAAGAGCACCACCGAATAGGGCCGCCGCCGCACCGCCTCGCTGAGCTGGCCGCCCTCCTCGTAACCCACGTAGCCCGGCGGCGCGCCCACGAGCCGCGACACGCTGTGCTTTTCCATGTATTCGGACATGTCAATCCGCACCATCGCGTTCTCGTCGTCGAAGAGGAACTCCGCCAGGGCGCGGGCCGTCTCGGTTTTGCCGACGCCCGTGGGGCCGAGGAAGATGAATGAGCCGATGGGCCGGTTCGGGTCCTGCAGGCCGCTGCGCGAGCGCCGCACCGCGTTGGCCACGGCCGCGATGGCCTCGGCCTGGCCGATCACGCGTTCCCGCAGTTTGTCCTCCATCTTCACGAGCTTCTCGCGTTCGCCCTCGAGCATCTTCGCCACGGGGATGTGCGTCCACGCCGCCACCACCTTGGCGATGTCCTCGTCGGTCACCTCCTCGTGCAGCAGCCGGTTTTGCGACGGCTTCTCCTTGAGCGCCTTTTCCGCCGCGGCCAGCTTCTTCTGCAGCTCGGGGATTTTGCCATATTGAATCTGGGCCGCCGTGTTCAGGTCGCCCTTCCGCTGCGCCTGCTCCAGTTCAAGCTTGGCCTGCTCGAGCTGGCTGTTGATCACGCTGGCGGCGTCAATCGCAGCCTTTTCATTCTGCCACTGCGCCTTGAGCGCGTCGGCCTTGGCGCGCAGCTCGGCCAGCTCCTTTTCGAGCTTCTTGAGCCGCTCCTTCGAGGCCTCGTCCTTTTCGCGTTTGAGCGCGCTCTGCTCGATCTGCATCTGGAGAATCTGCCGCTCCAACTGGTCCACCTCCGTCGGCAGCGAATCCAGCTCCATCCGCAGGCGCGAGGCGGCCTCGTCCACCAGGTCAATCGCCTTGTCCGGCAGGAAACGGTCGGTGATGTAGCGGTGCGACAATGTGGCCGCCGCCACGAGCGCCGCGTCCTGGATGCGGACGCCGTGATGGACTTCGTAGCGCTCCTTCAGCCCGCGCAGGATGGCGATGGTGGCCTCGACGGTCGGCTCGGCCACCTGCACCGGCTGGAAGCGCCGCTCCAGCGCCGGGTCCTTCTCGATGTATTTGCGATACTCGTCGAGTGTGGTCGCGCCGATGCAGCGCAGTTCGCCGCGCGCGAGCTGCGGTTTGAGCAGGTTGCCTGCGTCCACCGCGCCCTCGGCCTTGCCCGCACCAACAATCGTGTGCAACTCGTCAATGAAGAGGATGATTTTGCCCTCGCTGGCCGTGACCTCCTTGAGGAAGGCCTTCAGGCGGTCCTCGAACTCGCCGCGATATTTCGCCCCCGCGATCATCGCGCCGAGGTCCATGGCCACGAGCCGTTTGTTCTTCAGCGACTCGGGCACGTCCC
>JBKBTZ010000186.1:0-5615 GCA_046290825.1 Limisphaerales bacterium | reverse complement strand
GAACTGGCAAAGGCGATGGATCGGGACTTCGGCAGTTTCACCGCGTTTCAAGATGCCTTCACCAAGGCGGCCCTCGGGCGCTTTGGCAGCGGCTGGGCCTGGCTGGTCCGACACGACGGCAAACTGCGCGTGGTTTCCACCGCCAACCAGGATTGTCCCTTGATGGGCGAGGCCGTGGCGGGCTGCGCCGGGGAACCGCTGCTCGGCCTCGACGTCTGGGAACACGCCTACTACCTCAAGTATCAGAACCGGCGCGCCGATTACATCACAGCGTGGTGGAACGTGGTGAACTGGGACTTTGTGGCCGAACGCTTCCGAGCGGCGGCAGGTTGATCGGAGACCGTGTCGCGAAGGCCGACGGTTGCCGCCTGCTGCGATTCCCTCCTCGGGCAAACATTTCCCGTTTGACGCCGGGCGCAGGGCCACCTCTGCTGGGCGCATGAAATCGCTGTTTTGCCTTCTGCCGCTGTTGACCGGCCTGTTCGTCGCCGCGCCTGCGATCTCTGCTGCCGAACCGGCCAAGGACGCGGAGCATTGGGAGCCGCTCTTCAACGGGCGGGATTTGACCGGTTGGACGCCCAAGTTCACCGGCCATCCCCTCGGCTCCAATTACCTGGAGACCTTCCGCGCGGAGGATGGCCTGTTGAAGGTCTGTTACGCGAACTACACCAACTTCAGCGGCCAGTTCGGACATCTTTTTTGGCGGGAGAAACTGAGCAACTATGTTCTGCGCGTGGAATACCGGTTTGTCGGCCGCCAAGTGCCGGGAGGACCGGGTTGGGCCTTCCGCAACAGCGGCGTGATGATCCACGGCGAGGACCCGGCCGGCATGACGTTGAACCAGGACTTCCCGACATCCATCGAGGTGCAGTTGCTGGGCGGCAGCGGTCAGGGCAAACGCACCACGGCGAATGTTTGCACGCCGGGCACCCACATCGTCATGGACGGCCAGCTCATCAAACGCCATTGCACGGATTCCACCTCCCAGACCTATCACGGCGACCAATGGGTCACCGTCGAGATTGAAGTGCGGGGCAGCCGGCTCATCCGGCACAAGATTGAAGGCGAAACCGTCCTCGCTTACACGCTGCCGCAACTGGATGAGAACGACGCCCATGCGCGCACCCTCATCCGGGATGGGAAAACGATTCTCGAGGGCGGCACCATCAGCCTCCAAGCGGAGAGCCATCCGGTGGAATTCCGCCGGGTGGAGCTGCGCCGGTTGGAGGATTAAACCTCACCCGCCTGCCCGGCCTCCTCCCCACCGTGTCCTTACGACTGACGGCCTGAACCCGGGCGCGAGAAAAAAGCCCGGCGTTGGTTCTGGACCAGGCGTTCCTCACTGGGTGGTGTCGGGCGGATCGGGCTTGTGCCGGGTTTCCGGATCACCGCCGAAAGGAAACCACTTGAGCCGACCGCAAAGCCAGAACACGGCGCGCCCGTCACAACTCCAGCGCACGTTCGAGCAGGTGGGAAAGGTGTTCGAGCAGGGCGCCGTCCGGCACGGCGGCGGTCGCACCCCGGGCCATGGCCGCCGCCTGGGCGGCATCGTCCAGCTCCCGGGCGAAGGTCAGCACGGGAATATGCGCGGTGGCCGGGTTGGCGCGGAGCAGTTCCACGGCCCGCAACACCGGCAACGCATCACCCTCAAGGTCGGCAAAAACCACCATCGCCCGGTCCAATTCGGCGCGGGTGACGAGTTCGACGGGGTTGGCGAGGGTGGCGACGCGGTAACCCTGTTCCTCGAGCCGCGCGGTCAGCGGCACGAGCATCAGGCCACGGGAGCCAAGCAGCAGGGCGAGCGGCGCGTTCACGGCGCGGAAGTTAGGCGGGCGGTCGCAAAACGCAAAAAATTTTGCGGGCGCGGAGCGGAAGCGGGTTGCGCTTGGAACGATGGACGGCGGTTTCACCCAAACGGGTAGGATGTTGCGTTTCCGCCGCTGTGGCAGTGTCCTTCGCATGTCACCCCGAGTGTTTTCTTCCCGTTTCCCGGTCGTGCGGGCGGCGGCGCGCCCCATCCTCGCCCTCGCCGCGCTGCTGCTGGCCGTGGCCGCCCCCGCGCAGACGCTGGTGCTGACCAACGGCGTTCACACGTTCACCGCCCTCACCAACACCACGGTCTATCTGTCCAACCGCGTCGAGCTGCGCGTCACCAGCACCAACGCGCCGCTTACGGGCTGCCTGATTTACCTGAATTCGCCCGACGCCACGCTGGTGCTGCCCGGCATCAAGCCGTCGGCGGTGGTGTCCTCCTTGATGAGCCAGTTGCGCGTCAACAATGCGGGCGCGGTGGCTGACAGCAACTGTCGCGTGGTGCAATACGCCATGGGCGCCATCGTGCTGCCGCAAAGCTCGTCGCTCCAGCCGCTCCAGGCCTTCAGCGCGCCCTATTTTACCGGCGCGTCCAACAGCTTCAGCCGCTACGTGTATTACCAGGGCAGTGGGCTGGGCGCGCTCAACGGCAACCTCCGCTCCTTCAAGCTCAAGCGCGGCTTCGCCGTCACCTTCGCCGAGCAGGAGAACGGCACCGGGTTCAGCTACAACTACGTCGCCCAGGACGGCGACCTTGAGATGGGCATCCTGCCCGCGCCGCTCGCGGGCCGGGTGCGCTTCGTCTATGTCGTGCCCTGGCGCTGGACGAGCAAGAAGGGCATCTGCGGCAACATCGAGGCCGGCCTCAATCTCCAGTGGAAATACAACTGGAACATTGACCAGAACTCGACGCGGGACATCGAATACGTCCCCATCCGCCAGAACCGCTACTGGCCGGGCCTGAACCAGAATTGGTCCAGCCGCGGCTCCAGCCAACTCCTCGGCTACAACGAGCCGGACCGCCCCGACCAGGCGAACATAAGCGTGGGCGACGCCATCTACTCGTGGCCCGACCTGCTGGCCACCGGTTTGCGCGTCGGCGCCCCCGCCGTTTCCGACGGCGGCCGCAGTGGCTGGCTGTATCCCTTCATGTCCCAGGCCGAGGCCGCCAACCTCCGCGTGGATTTCGTCCCCATCCACTACTACTGGTGCTTCAACCCCGCCGACCCGAACGGCGCGGCCAATCAGATGTATAACTTCCTCAAGGCCACCTACGACCAGGTCAAACGCCCGCTCTGGATCACCGAGTGGAACAACGGCGCGAACTGGACCGGCTGCGGCGACCCGACCTTCGCCCAGCAGCAGGCCGCCATCGCGGCAATGATCCAGATGCTCGACGACACGCCGTTCGTTGAACGTTACGCGCTCTACAACTGGGTCGAGGACGTGCGCCGCCTCAAATGGGACGACGGCTCGCTCACCGCTGCCGGCGTCACCTACCGCGACAAGCAGTCCCCCATCGGCTACGTGCAGGCCCTGAACGACAACGGCACGCGCAACTTCGGCCAATATGCCTTCGAGGGCGACGCGCTGGACCAGTCCGGCTACGGCAACAACGGCGTGATTGCCGGCAGCGCCGCCTTCACCAACGGCGTCCGCGGCCGGGCGCTGGTGTTCGACGGCGCGAACACCCGCGTCACCCTGCCGCCCAACATCGCTCGCAACAACGCCTTCACCTTCGCCGCCTGGGTCCGCTGGCACGGCGGCGCGAGCTGGCAGCGCCTCTTCGATTTCGGGAACAGCACCACGCATTACCTTTACCTGACGCCCAGCTCCGGCAGCGGCACGTTGCGCTTCGGCTTGCGCAACGGCGGCAGCACCGAGCAGGTGGACGCCCCCGCCCTGCCCGTCAACCAGTGGCGGCACGTCGCCGTAACCCTCAGCGGCGGCACCGCGCGGATTTACACCAACGGCGTGCTCGCCGCGCAGGCCACCGGCCTGGCCATCAGCCCGGCCACCTTCAGCCCGCGCGTCAATTTCCTCGGCAAGAGCCAGTGGCCGGCCGACCCGCACTTCAATGGCCTGATGGACGAGGTGCTCATCACCGATTATGCCCTCACGGCCGCGCAAATCGCCGCGTTGCAGACCAACACACCGCCCGCCTTCACCACCAACGTCTATCTGCTCCCGCCCGGCACCAACGGTTTCGCCTACAGCGGTTCGCTCGCCGGCCTCGCCACCGATGCCGACCCCGGCGACAGCCTCTCCTTCAGCAAGCCCACCGGGCCGGCCTGGTTGAACGTTGCCGCCGACGGCACGCTCTCCGGCACGCCCACCTCCGGTAGCGGTGGCACGAACTGGTTCACCGTGCGCGTCGTGGACGCCGCCGGTGAGAACGGCTACGCCGTGCTCGGCATCCCCGTCGTCGTCACCAGCGCCAACGGCACCTGGATCGCCGACGGCAGCGGCAACTGGGGCGAATCCAACCGCTGGAGCGGCGGCATCATCGCCAGCGGCCCCGGCCAGTTCGCGAACTTCAGCACCATCAACATCACCGGCCACCGCACTGTGACAGTGGACACGCCGCGCTTCATCGGCACGCTGCGGTTCAGCGACACCGCCGCCACCTTCTTCAACTGGACGCTCACCAACGCGAACGACGCCACCCTCACGCTCGACACCGGCTCGGCCGCCTCGCCCGCCATCGTCGTCACCAACACCGCCACGCTCGCCCTGCCCCTTGAGGGCACCAACGGCTTCACCAAGAGCGGTCCCGGCACCCTGATCCTCGCCGGCAACAACGGCCTCTCCGGCACCGTCAACCTTGACACCGGCAGCACCAGCGCCAACGACGGCATCACCCGCCTCGTCGGCCCCGGCGCGCTTGGCAGCGCCAGCCTGATTCAAATCCGCAACAACAACAGCGGCACCTCGACACTCGAACTGGACGGCTCGTCCGGCAGCATCCTCGTGGACGCCGACCTGAGCATCACCTGCCGCAACAGCGGCGTGGTCACTCTCCGCAACCTCGCCGGCACCAACGTCTTCAACGGCAATCTCTGGCTCAACGTCGGCGGCAATTCCCACACCGTCGAGGCCGCCGCCAACAGCCTGCTCGTCTTCACCGGCACCAACCAATACGTCGGCTCGCTCACCGGCACGCGCACCAACTACTTCATCGGTGCGGGTCACATCCTGCACGTCGGCCCCATCCTCAATTCCACCAACGGCGCCCCCATCTCCCTCGCCAAATCCGGCGCGGGCACGCTCCGGCTGGAGGCCGAAAATACCTACGGTAACGGCACCACCTTCTCCGGCGGAACCCTCATCGTGAACGGTTCCCTCCCCGCCGGCCCCTTCGCCATCAGCGCCGGCACCATCCTCGGCGGGCGCGGCGTCATTCACGCCGCCGTTTCGCTGCCTGCCGGCGCCACACTCGCTCCCGGCGACCCCGCCATCGGCACGCTGACGGCCAGCCAGAACGTCACCCTCCTCGCCGGCAGCGTCACCCGCCTCGAACTCAACCCCGCCGCCGCCACCAATCGCCATGACCAGTTGCGCGTGCTGGGTCACCTGACCCGCGGCGGCACCCTCACCGTCACCAACCTCGGCGGCGCCCTCTGGGCGGGCGACGCTTTCCGCCTGTTCCACGCGGCCACCAGCAGCGGCGCGTTCGCCGCCACCAACCTGCCTCCGTTGCCGGCCGGCCTGGCCTGGCGGTTCGACGCCCCGAGCGGCTGGCTGATGGTCATCGAGGCCGACGCCCCGGCCGGTCCACCCGCGCCGCCCACCGCGTTCCAGGC
>JBKBTZ010000185.1:0-5619 GCA_046290825.1 Limisphaerales bacterium | reverse complement strand
TTTCAGAGCCGGTTGTCTAGCCAATTCTTTTTCCCGCTTCCCATCGGCCCTTTCCCTCTGCCAGCCAAACGCCCTAGCGGCAGTTAGAACTTCCGCTTTCCGCCTAAAAACCCCCGGTTTTTGAGGGTCGCAAGCGGTGCCTGGGGTGGGATAGCCGCCGCGCCGCTTCCGTCCGTGTTCCGAGTAGATGCGGTTGACATCGCGCCTTCTTGTGGGAATTTTCCCAACCGTGACAACCACCGTTGACGAACAGCGAAGGGTGAGGCTCGGAACCGAAGAGCCAAAGTCCCGCTTTTGGGTAGTGAAGAAACCGGGCGGGCGCATCGAATTGATTCCCGTCCCCAAAGAAGCGCCCCGTGAAAAACAACTCACCCGCGCGGAAATCCGAGCCGCCATTCGCCAGACCAGGCTCGTTTTCCCACCTTGGGAGGAAATCAGAAAGGAAACCCGCGAGCCATGAGGCTATTTGACACCAATGTCATTGTTTACGCCTGCGACCCCGATTCTCCGTTTCATGCTTGGGCGGTGGAAGCCATTGCGGATGCGGCGGGCGAGGGCGGCCCTGGCGCGTGCATCAATGCCGCCACCCTGGCGGAGCTTTGCGCCCAGCCGGGCGTGAATGAGACTTTGGTTGCCGGGGAGATCATGGCCTTTGGCATTGCGATTGTGGAGATTCCCGCCAGTTGCGCCGACGTGTGCGGCGCGGCGTATCGTCAGTATGTCGCGCGCCGGAAGGCGGAAAGCGGGAAAGACTCGCCCAAGATGCCGCTGCCCGATTTTTTCATCGGCGCTCACGCCCAAACCGCCCAAATGGATTTGGTGACGAATGACGTTGAGCGGATCCGCGCTTACTTTCCGAGGGTGCGATGCATCACTCCCGCTAGAACACCCGCCCCGCCAGCTTCGCCCCGGTCAGCCGGTTCCAACTGAGGAAGCGGCCCGGCGGTAATGCGGCCACCGCGTCCCGATCCGCCCCCAATTCCGCCACGCGGTTCAGCGCCAGCGGTTCCGTGAGCCGGAAACAAACCAGTTCCGTGGCCTGCCCCGTGATGCTGGCGTTGATCTTGTGCGGAAGCTGGGTGGCGACGAGCAATTCCAGGTTTTCCTCGCGTCCGGTTTGCGCCACCAGCGCCAACTCGCGCGGGATCGTGTTCGGGCTGCACCACTGCCACAACTCGTCCACCAGCAAGACCTTTTTGCCCGGGCCGCGCCGGGCGCAATCGTTGGTCCACTGGCAAAACCACCGGAAGGCGCTGGCCGTGTCACCGGGAAACATGCGGTGCGGATTGAAGACCACCCACCGGTCCGCCAGCGCAGCCTCACATTCGTTGGCGGTGAATACGGGCCGGATGCCCAAGCGCATCGCCACGCGGCAAAAGCCCCCAAAACTGGCTTGGATCAAACGCAATCGTTACCGACTCCGTAATGGCTGCTGTTTCCTTGTTGGCTGCTTCCGCGGTCTGCCAGTATTAGCCTTGTGAGCGGCTTTGGCGTGGGCTATAATAAGCCCATGATCGAGACTTTACGAGTGAATACCGCCACTTTTAAGGAAAATCCCCGGCCCTTTGTCCAAGCGGCGAAAACTGGGAAAAGGGTAATTGTCACCAAAGACGGCGCGGACGACTTTGAAGTCGTCCCTTGTTGCCCCTCTGGTGCCCCCCCAGTTAGTTCCTTTCCGCTCAATCCAGCGGACTACGTCGGGGTTGAAATGAATGCCCCAGCGTTCGATTCTTGGGAAAAGCCATGAGGCTCCTGATTGATTCCGGCGTTTGGTGGTGGCATTACCATGGCCTTCCGCTGGACCCCGAGCTTTCAGCGCTCATGCGCGACGGCACACACGAATTCCACCTTTGCCCGCTCTCCATCGCGGAGATGCTATACAAGTGGCGGCACAAGCCCGGGCAACTTCCCGCCCCGCACCCGGACGGGTGGCTTGAGGATAGCTTGAGGAATTACCGCCTCGCGCACCTGTCCAAAGATGCCGCCCGGCTGGCTGGCCTTTTCGACTGGAAACACGGCGACCCCGTGGACCGCTGCCTTGCGGCACTGGCGAAAATCGAGGGTCTGACGCTGATTCACACGGACACCGTATTGCGAGACCTCCCCGGTTTTCCTCAGCGGTATTTTCCGAAGGTGGAAATCAAAACACCCGCCCCGCCAGCGTCGCCCCGTTCAGCCGGTTCCAACTGATGAAGCTCCCCGGAGGCAGCGCGGCCACCGCGTCCCGATCCGCGCCCAATTCCGCCACGCGGTTCAGCGCCAGCGGTTCGGTTAGTCGGAAACATACCAGTTCCGGGATTGTTCGGTGATGCTGGCGTTGATCTTGTGCGGAAGCTGCTTGGCAATCATCAATTGCAGGTTTCTTCGCAGCTTTTCTCGCCCACCATCGCCAACTCGCACTCATGAGACGAGATGGGGCGGATGCAGTCGCCGGCATGCCGTTGGACAGCGCTGACTCACACCGCGTTTCGCCCGGCGGGGCCGTCCACGTCATAACCCAGGTCACGCAGCCGTTGCAGGCGATAGACCAGCGTGCGGCGGCTGATGCCGAGGGCCTTCGCCGCCTCCGTGCGGTTGTAATCATGCTGGCGCAGCGCCGCCACCATCGCCTCGTTCTCAATCTCCTCCAGACGCCGGGCCTCGGCGGGTTCGAGCGGCGCGGGCGGTTTCGCGGCGGCGGCCTGCACGCGCGCGGGCAGATGCTCGGGCAGCACCAGTTCGCCCCGGCTTAACAACGCGGCGCGCTCGAGGGCGTTGCGCAGTTCGCGCACGTTGCCCGGCCACGGATACCGCGTCAGGCATTCCATCGCCGCGGGCGAGAGCCGGGCGCGCGCGGCGGAAAATTCGTTCAAAAACTGGACCGCCAGCGGGACGATGTCCTCGGGCCGCTCACGCAACGGCGGGATGCAAAACTCGACGACGTTCAGCCGGTAGAAGAGGTCTTCGCGGAAGGCCCCGCTCCGCACTGCAGCCTCGAGGTTCTGATTCGTGGCCGCCAGCAACCGCGCATCCGTGCGACGCGAGGTGTTCGAGCCGACGCGCTGGAAGGTGCCATCCTGCGTGACCCGCAGCAGCTTGGCCTGGAGCTTGGGAGACATCTCGCTGATTTCGTCGAGGAAGATGGTGCCGCCGCCCGCCTCCTCGAACCGCCCGATGCGCTGCTGCACCGCGCCGGTGAACGCGCCCTTCTCGTGCCCGAACAGTTCCGCCTCGAGCAGCGTCTCGGGAATCGCCGCGCAGTTCACCTTCACCAATGGCCCCGCCGCGCGCGGACTCCAGGCGTGCAATACGTCGGCCAGCACCTCCTTGCCCACGCCGCTTTCGCCGGTGATGAGCACGCGGCTGTCCGAACCGGCGATCAGCGCGGCGTCGCGGAACAACGCCAGCATCTGCGGGCTGCGGGCCACGACATGCCCCGGCAACGTTCGTTGCGCGTCCACCCGGATGCCCGCTTCGCCCGCCAGCCCCGTGGCCTGCCGCACCTGGCGCAGCAGGTCGTCGAGGTCAATCGGCTTGCTGAGGTAGTTCAACGCGCCGTCCCGCATCGCGTCCACCGCGTCCCGGATGTCGGCGAAGGCGGTGACGAGCAGCACGGGCAGCCGGGCGAATTCCTGGCGCGCCTGGCGGAGCGTCTCGAGGCCGGAAATGCCGGGCATCCGCACGTCGGAAATCATCAGCGCGAAACTGTCGCTCCGCAGCGCGGCCAGCGCCTGCTCGCCCGAGGCGGCGAGGGTGGTGGCGAAGCCCTGGCTCCGCAGGAACGAATCCAGCAGGCTGCGCTGCCCCGCGTCGTCATCCACGATCAGGATGCGCGGGCGCTTCAGCGAATTGGTGTGGCCGTTGGGCATGACGGTGAGTATCAGAAATCCGAAGCCCGAAGTCCGAAAATTTCTGTGCCCCAGGGTCGCCTGGCCGTTCCTTCGGAGTTCGCCCTCCGGATTTCGGTTTTCAACTTATCGGCTGTCGAGATGGTTGACACGCAAAGTTTGCCTCAGCGCACCTCGCGGGCAAAGGCGGCAAAGTGGTTTTCCACCTCCACACGGTCCAGCTCCCCCGCGTGCAGCAGCAGGCGGTAACGGAACGTCACCGCCTCCCCGGCGGGCACGCGCAGTTCCCCGGCGCGCTCGTCGGCCAGCCGCTCGAATTCGTGCTGCCCGAAGGCGTTCGCCGCCAACAGGCCGTAATCCCGCGCCATCCACCACGTCGGATGCCGCGGGTTGGCCGGATGATCCAGAATTGTGATGCCCGCAAAACCATCGCCCAGCGGCCCGGAATAATCGCACCAGCGCGCCCGGCGACCCCACGCGCCGAGGTCGGTCTGGCCCTCGCTGTTCTCGATCCGACCGCCGGTGCCGCGCGGCACCCGCATCGTCTCGGCCACGCGGACGGCAAAAGTGCCTTCGCGCGTGTCGCCCAGGACCAGTTCGCCGTTCGTGGCCCGGAGCGTGATGATGAAATCCAGCCACCGCGCGCCCGCCGTGCCGCGATGAAAAATCAGCGTCCGCTCGTCGGCGCATTGCACCCGGCCATCGGCGCTGATCCAGTCGTTGTGGCTGCGCAGGACGGCCTGTTCCGCGCCGCTGCGCAACTCGCTGAACCCGCGATGCACAATGCGCCCCGACCCGGGCCGCTCGGTCCAGAAATCGTGCCCGTTGACCAGCCCGTGCGCGAACCACACCGAACGATGGTGCGGATGCGACTGGTCCTCGCCCGGCTCGTCGCGCATGGGAAAATGCCGCGTCATGGGCAGCCCCGTCGGGCCGATGACCGGATACAACACCGGCTTGGGGACATTGGCGAAGTGATACTCGGTGAAGACCTCGCCGCCCAACTGCACCGTCACGCGGTCCGGCCCGGGCACCAGTTGCACGAAAAGGTCCTCCGCAGCGAAAGCGGTTTCTCCCGGCGCGGCCCCCGCCTTGACGGACGATTCGGGCGCAGCGGGACGGGGCGATTGACAGCCGACGACCAGCAAGCCGACCAGCAAGGGACCCGCGAATCTTGAAAGCCGAGGGCCGAAATTCAAAACCCACTTCCAGCGCAGCAATGCGAACGTCGCCGACCCGCGAGGCAGGGCGACGAATTCATTCCGCAGAAGGGGCTGGGCGGTGCGTTTCACGGGGACCTCCACGCGCCGGGGGTTTCCATTCCAACGAAGGCCGCCTACACCGCGCTCAATCCCAATGCCGCAGCACCAGCGCGGCCAGCGTCACCAGCAGCATCATGCCGGCGGGCATGAACTTCTTTGTCTTGCCCAGCCGCACGGCGAACACCAGCAGAAGGGCCACCATCAGCACATCCGCCAGCGTCCGCGCCAGTCCGGCGTCCAGCAGCCGCGGGATGGCGCACAACGAGAGCGCGGCGGCGAAACCGATGGACATGTAGAGCGACACGGTGCTCTTGGCCTTGAGAAAACCGATCAGGCCGCCCACCACCAGCAGGACGATGTAAATCCAGAGAATCGTATTCGGCGTCATGGCGGGCGGAGCTTGACGCCTGGGCCGGGCAAAGAAAAGCGCGTTGTTGCCCAACGCATCGGCCGGGGCGCATCTCCGTATTTTGCCAGGGGGTGTAAGCCGGAAACAGGTCGTCGGTATGGGTGGAACGGCCAACTTGGCC
>JBKBTZ010000184.1:0-5726 GCA_046290825.1 Limisphaerales bacterium | reverse complement strand
GGTGTAAATGCGTTCCCCGTCACTCACCGGGCTGGAGATGTCCGGCAGGAATTCCTCCACGCTCCAAGCCACGTGCGTCTTGGTTACATCGCCCCGGCCATCCGGGCGGATGGCCAGCAGCCGTGCGGATGGGCTGACCGCCACAACCAAGCCGCCCGCGAACACCGGCGAGGGCGTCACTTCGCCCTCGAGCGCGGCCACGCGCCAAAGCTCCGCGCCGTTGGCGGCGTCGTTCGCGATGATCCAGGGCTGGGCGAGGGTGACGATTTGCGGCGCGCCTGCCCCCTCGATGACGATGGGCGACGCCCAAGACGCACCCACGGGGCGGGGCCGTTCCCAGACGGTCGCGCCGGTGCGGCCGTCCAGCGCGAGCAGTTTCGAGAGCCGGTCCTCCGGTTCGCCCTGGTCGAACAAGACGATGACGCGGTCCCGCCACACGGCCAGGGAGGAGGCATGACCATAGGGATTGCGTGGCACGCCCAGGTGCCGTGCCCAGAGGCGTTCGCCGTCGAGGCTGAACGCGGCAATCTCGCCGGTGGCGAAGAGCGCATAGACGCGCCGTCCGTCGGTGGCGGGCGTGTTCGGCGCGTGGCTGGTCATGTCAGGCACCTCGGGCAGTGCGGATGGCTGACCGGGAATCACGCCCAGTTCACGCCGCCAGCGCAGTGCGCCGGCGGCGAGGTCGAAACACAGGACCTCGCGTTTGGTGGCATCACCGCTGGTGAGGAACACGCGTCCGCCAAACACGATGGGCGAACTGAACCCCGGCGCATCCAGCGGCGTGCGCCACACCGCCGCTTCCGCCTCCCAGCGGGCGGGCGGTTTCGGGAACGGGGCGGCGCCTCCGCCCGTGAAACCGCGAAACGCGGGCCACGCGACGCGCAGTTCCTCCTCGGGGGCGCAGTCCGCCACCTCCGGTCCCGGAGGCCCGCCGACCTGGAACCTGGCGGCGTCGTGCAGGGGCGGCGTGGAAAGGGTCCAGCCGATGGCCAGAAAGGTTGCCGCAATTACCGCCCCGCAGGTCCCCACCGCCCGCCGGGAGGCGCGAACCTCGGCAGCGGCCCGGGCGGCGGCGTTCGGATCGGCCTGCGGCTGCGGTGGCTGGCGGGTCAGGCGACGCACCTGTCCGCCCGCGATGACGAGCACCGCAGCGCCGCCCAGCAGCAGCCAGATGCCGGACTGCTTGAGTTCCAGCAGTCGGAAGTAGCGGGCGCGCAGGCGCAGATCCAGTTCCCGAATTTGCTGCTTCAGTTCCTCGTTTTTCGGATCGGCGCGCAGCCGCTCCTTCAGCGCGAGCAGCGTGGGTGAACGCCACGGGTCGCTGGACTTGTGCTGGAGATGCGCCACGCCCATGACCAGCGCAACAAGCGCCAGCCACCCGGCCGCGATCCAGGCGGTCCAGCGCCAGGAGCGGAGCAGCGCAGGCGGGGGCGGCGCGGCCAGCCAGTTCATGACCGGGCAGGGTGGGCGGGGGAACGGCCGGCCGGCAGGATTCGCGGCCTCGTTTGGCCGACCGGCGTCCGGCTTTCGAGTGCTCGCGCCCGTTCGAAAACCGACGGGCACCGATTGCTGTTTGTCTCCCCCATGCGGAGCGGTGTGTGACGATTTTTTGTGGACCGGGCTTCACCCGGTGCCATGCGACGGCGGTGGTTGTCTTGGCGGAGCATCCCGGGGAGGCTTGCCTTCCGCGGCGGGCAACGGTTCCAGCGGGTGTTCCTCCCGCTGCCAGTGTTCGCTCACCTTGCCGTCCCAGCAGGCGAGGTTCACCGGATAGACATCCGGATCGAAAATGACGTGGTAGAAATGCCACACGAGAATCGCCAGGCAGGCGAGGATGGCCTCGTAATAGTGGATGGTGGTTGCCACTTCGATGACCCAGCGCGGGAAATATTGGGTCACCCCCATTTTGAACCAGATCATCAGGCCGGTGACACCCATGATGATGGTGCCCCAGACGACCGCCCAGTATTCCATCTTCTCCGGGTAGCCAAACCGGCCAAACTTGGCCTTCTCCGGCGATTTGCCGACCAGGTAGCGGGCGTTGGCGGCCACGTCGCGCAGGTCCTTCCGCTCCGGCAGGAAATCGCGCAGCAACTGCCGCCCCTCGCGCGTGGTCAGGAGATAAACCACATGATACGCGCCCAGCAACAGCATCACCACGCCGGCGATGCGGTGGCTCCAGCGGCGGAAGTCCTCGTGCGAGCCGAGCAGCCAGGCAATCCACGAATCAGGAAATTTCAGCGCGAAGCCCGTCACCGCGAGCACGATGAAGCTGAGGGCGAGCAGCCAGTGTTGCCAGCGCTGCTGGAGGTTCATGCGGACGATGGTGCGTTGCTCGCCGCGATGCAGGCGGAGCCATTTGCGGAGGAACAGCAGGCCATTATGCGCCAGCATCACCCCGATGGTGGCGAATATGAGCAGCAGGTAAATCTGCCGCACCCAGTAGTTGACCCGGCCGCCCAGGTCGGTGGCCCCGGCGAGGGTCCGGTCCGAGACGTGGATGCGGCCCGTGACGAATTTTTCCGTGGCACCGGGATGGCACCGGCCGCAGGTGGTGACAAGGTTGTTGGGATGGATGGCCGACCGCTCATCCGAGGAGGGCAGCACCAGATGGTAACCGTGGCAGCTCGCGCAGTTGGCCGCGACCGGCGAGCCGAAGCGCGAAGCGAGGCCGTGATAGCTCGAGAAGAAGGTCTCCACGCGGTCGCGGGGCAGGTTGAAGCGGGTGTTGATGCGCTCGGAAGCATGGCACCGGCTGCACACGTCCACGGAAATCCGCAGCGTGGCGTTGGTGCGGAGCTGCTCGATTTGGTGTTCGTTGTGGCAGTCAATGCAGGTGGCCCCCTCGGGCCGGCCGCGCGCGGTGGCCCGCCCATGCACGCTCGCCATCACATCCGCCGCCTCCGCCTCATGGCAGCCACCGCAGGTCTCGTTGATGTGGCGGTAGTTGAGCGGCGAGGCCGGGTCGGGTGGCGGGAGCACATTGTGGGTGCCGTGGCAGTCCTTGCAGGTGGGCGCGGCGGGGTTGCCCGCCAGCAGGGCGGCCCCATGAACGCTCGCGCCGAAGGTCTCGGAATGGCGCGGGTGGCAGGTGGCGCAGTTCACCGGTTTTGCCGCCACGTTGTCATCCGGATGACGGCTGGTCAGGTCGCTGTGGCACTGCTGGCAGGTGTTGGTGCCGTGGGCCGAGGCGCGCAGGATGCTGGTGTCCACAAACAACGACGCCGCGCGCCCCGCCGCATTGGTCTTCACCAGGTCGCGGTCGCTGTGGCAATCCAGGCAGTCGCTATCGGGAATGCGGTCCTGCGCCCGGGCCGGTCCGTTCCCTGCCATCAGGAGCAACCCCGCGAGCGCCGCCCGCGCCAGCCATGCTGCACGCTTTTGCACCATGACGGCCAGCTTTGCGCCGGGCGCGCGAAAACACTCCACCCCATTTGTCCGGCACTGCCCGTATTTTGCGGTGGAGGGGTGGCGCAAAACGTTGCCGGCCCGGTGGCGAAGTCCCGGTTCATTCTGCGCATTAGTCCGCGGCATCACCTCACCCGTTTGGGGGATGCGCAATTTCTGCTTTGGCAAGCCCCCGCTTTTGCACACACTGCCGTCGAATCTGTCACCCGTCACCATCGTCCTTACCTCCCATGCGAATGAAACAATTCACCGCGTTCCTGCTCCTCCCTGGCCTGGCGCTCCCGGCGTTGGTCGTCGCCCAATCACCGACCCCGTTGTTCAACGGCAAGGACCTTTCCGGCTGGGTCCGGCGCGGCGGCGTGGCCACCTACCAGATCGAAGGCAACGAAATTGTGGGCACCTCGACGATGGGCACGCCGAACACCTTCCTCTGCACCGAGAAGACCTACGGCGACTTTGTCCTCGAATACGAATTCAAGGTGGACCCGAAACTCAATTCCGGCGTCCAGATCCGCAGCGAATGTTTCGATGAACCGCGCGAGGTCCAGTGGCAGGGCCAGACCATCAAGATCCCCGCCGGGCGCGTGCATGGCTATCAGGTCGAGATTGATCCCGACGTCCCGCGCGGGCGCATGTGGACCGGCGGCATCTACGACGAGGCCCGCCGCAACTGGCTTTACCCGGCCGACGGCGAAAAGGGCGAGCAAGGCCAGGCCTTCAGCGAGCAGGGCCGCCGCATCTTCAAGGCGAATGACTGGAACCATGTCCGCGTCGAGGCCGTCGGCCCCATCATCCGCACCTGGGTCAACGGCGAACCCTGCGCCTATCTGCGCGACGACATGACGCCGCGCGGCTTCATTGCGCTGCAGGTTCACAGCATTGGCCGCGACCAGAGCAAGGACGGCACGCAGGTGCGCTGGCGCAACCTGATGATCACCGAACTGGAACCCGGCCAGTTGCCGACGCCCAACCGGCTGCACCCCGCCGAGCAGGACGCCGGCTGGTCCCTGCTGTGGGATGGGCGCACCACGGCTGGCTGGCGCGGGGCCAGGCTGGACAACTTCCCCAAACAGGGCTGGGAAATCAAAGACGGCGTCCTCCGCGTCCTCGCCACCGGCGGCGCGGAATCGGCGGCCGGCGGCGACATCATCACCCGCGAGCGTTATGCCGAATTCGACCTCCAGCTCGAGTTCAAGCTCAGCCCTGGCGCCAACAGCGGCATCAAATATTTCTGCCAGCCGAACCTTGATCCCATCACCGGCACCGGCGCCCGCGCCGCCACCGGCTCCGCCATCGGTCTCGAATACCAGATTCTCGATGATGCCCGGCATCCCGACGCCAAACAGGGCCGCGACGGCAACCGCACCCTGGCCTCGCTGTATGATCTCCTCACCGCCTCGGCCAGCAAGCAACCCAACCCGATTGGCGAGTGGAACCATGCCCGCATCGTGGTGCGCGGCCCGCACGTCGAGCACTGGCTCAACGGACGGCGCGTCCTCACCTATGAGCGCGGCACGCCCGCCTTCCGCGAGCTGGTGCAATTGAGCAAATACAAGACGATTCCCGGCTTCGGCGAATGGCCCGACGGGCACATCCTGCTCCAGGACCACGGCGACGAAGTCTCCTTCCGCAACCTCAAACTGCGCGGCCAGCCGGTTCGCTGATCCGCCATTCCTCACCGCATTGCCATGAAAAAACATCCCGCCATCCCCAGCGCCCCGCGTGCGCTGGACCGCCGCTCGTTCCTCAAACACGTGCTCGCCGCCGGAGCCGCCGCCGCCATTCTGCCCGGCACCCGCTTCCAGGTTCACGGCCAGACCGCCCGCCGCGCGCCTGCCGGCGTCCGCGTCAACCTGGCCTGTGTGGGCATCGGCAACCGCGGCGCGGAGGTGATCAACGCCCTCGACGCCACCGGCTTGTGCAACATCGTCGCCCTCTGCGACACCGACATGGGCGCGAAACACACCGAGGCCATCCTCAAGAAGTTCCCGGACGTGCCCCGCTTCCAGGACTTCCGCAAGATGTTCGACAAGCTGAGCGCGCAGATTGACGCCGTCGCCATCAGCACGCCCGACCACTCGCACTTCGCGGTCTCGATGCTGGCGATGTCGCTCGGCAAGCACATCTACGTCGAGAAACCCATGGCCCACAGCTTCCGGCAGACCGCGCTGATGATGGAGGCGGAGAAGAAATACAAGGTGGCCTGCCAGATGGGCAACCAGGGCCATTCCGAGGCGAACTACTTCCAGTTCAAGGCCTGGACCGAGGCCGGCATCATCAGGAACGTCACCAAGATCACGGCGTTCATGAACAACCCC
>JBKBTZ010000183.1:0-5734 GCA_046290825.1 Limisphaerales bacterium | reverse complement strand
TCCCCTGGGCGTGAAACCAGTGGATGGTCCACGGGCGGTTTTCCTCCGCACCATAAACGTGCGGCATCCCGGGCGGAATAACCAGCACCTCACCGGCGCCAATGGCGTGCCGCACTCCCGCCAGCTCGCACCAGCCCGCCCCGCGAACGCAGTAAATGAAAATGGCCTGGTCCACGCCCTGCGTCCGTTCCCGCCCGTGCCCTTTGGCCCGCGGGAAGCAGCCGACATCGGTGGGCAGCAGACCGCGGAGCAGCGGATGCTGCGCGGCCTGCGCCAGCACGGCGCGCGGCAGAACCACGATGCGCTGGCCGGGAAAGCCTTCGCCCTTGGGCCGCTGATTCATGCGGGCAGGGTAGGAGGCCGCAGGAAAATTCTCCATGTCAATCCGTCCATCGTCCATGTTCAAAGCCCGCCGGCTGTTCTAGGCTTGCGTCATTCCTCCATGAGCCGGACATCCACCGTCAAAGTCCAGTCCACAACCCTCGCGCTGCCCACCTACCTGCCCGCCGCGCCAGACAAGAACCCGATGTTCCTGGAGAAGCGCGTTTATCAGGGCAGCAGCGGCCGGGTGTATCCCCTGCCATTCACCGACCGCATCGCGGAACAGCCCGTGGACCGCGAGTGGCAGGCGGTCTGGATCGAGAACGAGTTTCTCCGCGTGCTGGTGTTGCCGGAGATTGGCGGGCGCATCCATCGCCTCCTCGACAAGACCAACGGATACGATCTCATCTATTACCAACCCGTCATCAAGCCCGCCCTCGTCGGCCTGGCCGGACCGTGGATTTCGGGGGGCATCGAGTTCAACTGGCCCCAACATCACCGTCCCGCGACGTTTTTGCCGGTGGATTACGAAATCGAAAAACACGCCGACGGCTCGGTGACGGTCTGGTGCAGCGATCACGACCCGCTGTCGCGCATGAAAGGCATGCACGGCGTCTGCCTGCATCCGGGCCGCGCGTATCTGGAACTCAAGGTCCGCGCCCACAATCGCACGCCGTTTGTGCAGACGTTTCTCTGGTGGGCCAACGTCGCCACCCGCGTGCATGAGGCGTATCAAAGTTTCTTCCCGCCGGACGTCACGTATGTGGCCGACCATGCGCGCCGTTCGATGAGCGAATACCCGCTGGCGCAAGGCTTTTACTACGGCGTCCATTACGGCGAGCGCGGACGAAAGGGAATTCCCGCCCACGAGCTCCCGCGCCAGTTCGTCCCCCCGCACGCCACACGCCACACGCCGCACGCCCGGCCGGAAACCCGGGACCCGAAACCCGAAACCCCCGCCTACGCTCCCAACGACCTCTCATTCTACGCCAACATCCCCGTTCCCACGTCCTACATGTGCATGGGTTCGCGGGCGGATTTTTTCGGCGGCTACGATTACCGGGCAAAGGCGGGCATCGTCCACGTTGCGGACCATCATATCTCGCCCGGCAAGAAGCAGTGGACCTGGGGCAACCACGAGTTCGGCTATGCGTGGGACCGCAACCTGACGGACGCCGATGCCCGCGGCGAATACGCGCCCTACATCGAAATCATGGCGGGCGTTTACACGGACAACCAGCCGGACTTCAGCTTCCTCCAGCCCGGTGAGACGAAAACGTGGAGCCAGTTTTGGTATCCCATCCAGAAAATCGGCCCCGCGCAGCACGCGAATCTGGATGCAGCGCTCTCGCTTCGCGTCTTGGACTGCGGCAGCCCTCTGCCGCTTTCAAAGAGTGCCGGAGGGCCGCCGCACTCCAAGACCTTGCGGACAATCGCGCGGATTGGCGTTTCAGTGACGCGGAGTTTTTCCCGATCGAGGATCTCCATTGCCTCTAAGGGGAAGAGGCTGTTTTCCACCGTGCGCGACCTCGCCCCCGGCCAGCCTTTCACCGCGGAAATCAAACTGCCCCGCGGCGTCGCGGAAACCGATCTGCGGTTGCGCGTCACCGACCGCGCGGGAAAGGAAATCATCTCTTACCAACCCAGGCCGCGCGCCCAATCGGAGGTGCCGCCGCCCGCCACCGAACCGCCCGCGCCCGCTGACATTGCCAGCGCGGATGAATTGTTCATCACCGGCCTGCACCTGGAGCAATACCGCCATGCCACGCGCTGCCCCACGCTTTATTGGCGCGAAGCGCTGCGGCGTGACCCGCTGGATGCGCGTTGCAACAATGCGCTCGGGCTGTGGCATCTCCAGCGGGGCGAATTCGCTGCGGCGGAACCATGCTTCCGTCAGGCAATCGCCCGCCTCACGCGCCGCAATGCCAACCCCTATGACGGCGAGGCTTACTACAACCTCGGTCTCACCCTTCGTTTTCTTGGCCGCGACGACGAAGCCTACGACGCGTTCTACAAGGCGTGCTGGAACCAGGCCTGGATGGCGGCGGGTTATCATGCGCTGGCGGAGATGGATTGTTGCCGCAAGGACTGGCTGCGGGCGCTCGAGCATTTGAACCGGTCGCTGCGGCTGAACCTGGACAATGGCCGTGCCGCCAATCTCTCCGCGCTGGTGCTCCGCCAGCTTGGCCAGGGTGAGGCGGCAGACCTGCGGCTGAAGCGAAATCGCGAAACCGACCCGCTCGATTGGTGGACGCGACACCTGCTGGGCGAACCGCTGGCGTGCGACCTGCAAACGGCGCTCGACCTCGCCCATGACTATGCCCGCGCCGGTTTTTACTCCGAGGCGGTGCGCCTGCTCTCCTCCCGTGCCGGGCGGGACACGCGCCCGATGTGGGCGCACCGGGACAGCCACGATGTGGCCCTGCCCACGCAAAGCCTGGGTGCCGGTCCACTCGCGCAATACACCCTGGGCTGGCTGCTGGAAAAGGCGGGCGACATCCGGGCCGCCCGGGCGCGCTACCGCGAGGCCGGCGAAATGCCGCCCGATTACTGCTTTCCCGCGCGGCTGGAGGAAATCGCCATTCTGGAAGCGGCAATGCGGGCCAATCCACGGGATGCGCGGGCGCCGTATTATCTCGGCAACCTCCTTTACGACCGGCGCCGCCATGCGGAGGCGATCCGGCTCTGGGAAAAATCTGCCCGGCTCGACCCGAGTTACTCCGTCGTTTGGCGCAATCTCGGCATCGGCTATTTCAACATCCGCCGGAAGGCCCGTGCCGCCCGCGCCGCCTACGAGCGGGCCTTCCGGGCCAACCCCGCCGATGCCCGGCTGCTCTACGAACGGGATCAATTATGGAAACGCCTGGGAGAAAAACCCGCCAGGCGCCTGCGCGAATTGGGCAGACATCTCCCGCTGGTGAAGCAGCGGGACGATCTCAGTGTGGAACTGTGCGCGCTCTACAACCAGACCGGGCAGCCGGAGAAGGCGCTGGCGCTGGTGAGTTCACGGAAGTTTCAACCGTGGGAAGGCGGCGAAGGCGGCCCGCTCGGGCAGTGGGTCCGGGCGCACCTGGCGCTGGGCAAAGCCGCGCTCGGGCAGGCTGAACAGGA
Source organism: Limisphaerales bacterium (assembly GCA_046290825.1). Classification (GTDB taxonomy): domain Bacteria; phylum Verrucomicrobiota; class Verrucomicrobiia; order Limisphaerales; family DSYF01; genus JBKBTZ01. The sequence goes on along the minus strand of JBKBTZ010000183.1, from coordinate 2,302 downwards.
GATGCACAACGGGGAAAACCGTCAGAGCCTCCTCGCTTCAGCGGTCGCACACTTCGAGGCCGCGCTGACAGCGCCGGAGAATCTGGGCGAGGCGAAACACCTGCTCGCAAACCAGAGCGACATCCATTACTGGCTGGGTTGTGCGTTGGACGTGGTAGGCGAGACGAAGCGGGCGCGCGAGCACTGGCGCGCCGCCGCCACGTTCAAGGGCGATTTCCAGGAGATGAGCGTGCGCGCCTTCAGCGAGATGACGTATTATTCGGCACGGGCGTGGGAAAAACTCGGCCAGCGGGCGCGGGCGAAGAAACTGTTCCGCGAGTTGCTGGCCTACGCGCAGCAGCTTCAGCAGGCTGACGCCAAGATTGACTACTTCGCCACGTCTCTGCCGACGATGCTGCTGTTTGACGACGACTTGCGGCGCCGACAGGAAACCACGGCGTTGTTTTTGCAGGCCCAGGCGCGACTGGGGCTGGACCAGAAAGCGCGCGCCCGGCAATGGCTCGGCGTCGTGCTCCGGCGCGACCCGAATCATGCGCCGGCCGCTGATCTCTGGCGCGAACTCCGGCCCCAAACCGGAACAGGCACATGCTCGCTTACGAAATCACGCTCGCCTTGGTAAGCCGCTTCGGAACGCTCGTCGCCCATCGGCTGCCCCTCTGAATCACCATGAACTTCAACCCCATTGACCTGGCCTGCTTCATCGGCTTTTTCGCCGTCGTCATCGGTCTGAGCGTCTGGAAAAGCCGCCGGGCGAAAGATCACGCGGAGAACTCGTCGGACTTCTTCCTCGCCGGCCGCGGGCTGACGTGGCCGCTCATTGGCATTTCCATTGTGGCCGCGAACATCTCCACCGAGCAAATGGTTGGCATGGCCGGGCAGGCGGCGGGGTCCGTGGGGCTGGCCGTGAGCACGTGGCAGTTGGCCGGCTCCGTGGGCATTGTGCTGATCGCCCTGACGCTGCTGCCGAAATTCCTGCGGGCCGGCATCTACACGATGCCGGAGTATCTCGAATACCGCTACAACCCCGCGGCCCGGGCCATTATGGCCTTGCTGACTACCGCCATTTACGCGGTCGTGATGCTGCCGGCGGTGCTGTATTCGGGCGGCGTGACGCTGCGGACGCTCACGGGGCTGGACCTGACGACGGCCGTGTGGATCATCGGTTTGATCGGGACGCTGTATGCCACGTTGGGCGGGCTGAAGGCCATTGCCTGGGCGGACCTGGTGCAGGGGCTGGCGTTGTTGGCCGGCGGACTGCTGGTGTTCGCGCTCGGGTTGAACGCCGTTGGCGGCTGGGAAAAATTCGCAACCTTCAACGCGGACAAGCTCCACATGGTGTTGCCGACGGACAATCCGGACCTGCCGTGGACGGGCGTGGTCTCGGGCATGGGCATCGTCATCCTCTACTACTGCGGGCTGAACCAGTTCATCGTGCAGCGCAATCTGGCGGCGCGCTCGCTGCAGGACGGCCAGCTTGGAATGATCTTCGCGGGCGCGCTGTGGCTGCTGGTGCCGTTCGCCATCGTGATGCCCGGGTTGATGGCCCGGCAACTCTTTGACGCGGAACTGGGCGAGCAGAGCGATGCGGCCTTTCCCACGCTTCTCCAGCAACTGGTCCAGCCGGGGGTGCGCGGCCTGCTTTACGCGGCCATCGCGGGCGCGGTCACGAGCACTCTGGCGTCGTTGCTGAATTCGGCCTCCACCATCGCCACCATGGACGTGTATCGGCGGCTGCTGGCCCCGCAGGCCTCGCAGACGCGGCTGGTCTGGCTGGGGCGCGCGTTGACGGTGACATGCATGTTGGTCGGCTGTTCGCTCGCGCCGCAACTGGACGACCCGAAGTTCGGAGGCGTGTTCCAGTTCATTCAGCAGTTTCAGGGTTACATCTGGCCGGGGGTCGTGGCGGTGTTCCTCTTTGGGATTCTGGTCCCCGCGGCCCCGGGTTCGGCGGGAGTGACCGGACTGCTGGCAGGTCCGGTGATCTATCACCTGTTCCAGACCGGCGCGGGGTCCCTGCATTTTCTCATCCAGGTCGCGATCACCTTTTTGCTCGTCTTGGCCGTGATGGCGTGGATCACGCTGGTCTGGCCGCTGCAGGAGCCGCGCCCCCTGCCGGAACGCCCCGAGATGGCGTGTGAAACCACCCTGACCGTCAAGCTGGCAGGCGCGGCAGTCCTGGTGGCCGTGGCGGTGTTTTTCATCGTGTTCTGGTAAATGCCGGCCGGGAGATGCGGCGGAAAGGTCTTGGGGCGCATCTCAGTTTATTGCAGGAGGGAAGGCGCCAGGTGGTGGTCATGACCCC
>JBKBTZ010000182.1:0-5785 GCA_046290825.1 Limisphaerales bacterium | reverse complement strand
GGTAAGCTGGGGTCATGACCGCCACCTGGCGCCTTCCATCTTGCAATAAACTGAGATGCGCCCCTGGCGTTCAATCCCAGCGCTGTCGCACGCCGGAACGGACCCGCTCGTAATCGGCCCTTTCCTCCTCCGGAACCGGCTGTCCGCCGAATGTCACGGTCACCCGCTTGGGCACGAGCCAGCGCCAGCGTTGCACATGACCGTCCGCAAAGGCCATACAGGCCGCCTGGTTATGGCGGTTGGCGGGCACGTCCCATCACTGGTTCCACCCGGCAAAATACTGGTCGGTCGGAATCCCGAACAGCGAGTCGAAGATGCTGTCCTCATGGACCTCGATGAACGTGAGCAGCGCAGCCGGGCCTGGCCGCCGGATCTCGGTGTATTTTTTGAAGCTGGGATGCCAGCGGTTCTGGGCCCACGCAAACTCGGGCCAGCCGTTGTTGGACAGGCTCAGGTTGTAACTGCGCAAGCGCGGAACGCCGGTGGACTCACCGGTAGCGCGGTCCCGCACCGTCGAACGATCCGCCGGGCAGCGGTAGATGCCGACGTTCTGGTTGTAGGAAAACAGGTGGCCGGAGCTGATGCTCGAAGGGTCGGCGTCGTAGGGCGCAAGGTTGGTGCACCAGGATCCGCCGGTGATCAATGCCTGATGGTTTTGAATGTTATACACCGAGTTGTTGGGCGGGAGATGATCGTCATGGTCGGTCGCGTAAAGGTGCCAGCAGGCGGCGAGTTGTTTCAGGTTGCTCAGGCAGGCCACAGTCCAAGCGCGCTCCTTGGCGCGGCCCAACGCCGGGAGCAGCAGGGCCGCGAGCAGGGCAATCACCGCGATCACGACGAGCAGTTCCACCAGCGTGAAACCACGGGGAATAGGCGGAATGGCACGAACGGACCCGGAGATCATGATTTTCCTCAAAGTTGATGTTCTTCATTCAAGGGCCGGATTCCTTGCCTCCCGAAGGATCGAACGGCGAGAGGGATGCCTGCTCGACGAGGGTGCCCTGCTCCCGCAAACCAAGCTTTCCTCAGCCCGCCAGATCATCAATCAAGATTTGCTCAAAAGCTTCATAGACCGTCTGACGGCGACCGGCGTATAGGCAAAGAATCTGACGTTCCCCAGCGGCATAGTCTTCCCGAAAGATAACCCGGTGTTCACGCACCCGGATGCGAGCATAACCTGCGAGCTTGTCTTCGAGACGCCGGATCCGGGGCGGATCTTCCCGCCCGTCCCACGTTGCCAGGCCTTTCACCGCTTCCCACAACGACCGGCGTGGCTCAGGCGCCCGCGCCCCAAATGTAACTCTCCACCTGAGCGGACCAGAGGACTTTACAAGGCATCGGGCACCTCGGTGAATTTCACCCGCCCCGCCTGATCCTCCCTGACCAATGCCATCAACTCCGCGTGCTGCTGCAGTTCCATTGTTTCCAGAATCGCCCCGAGTTTTGCCTTCGATATGACGAATGCCACTGTCCGCCCATTTTGGGAGATGGGAATCAACCCCTCCAACTCCGCCTGTTCAATGATGCCTGGAGTGTCGGCCTGCAGATCCTGAACAGTGGCAATTGTCTTCATGTCAGGATTATGGAGTGCCCACTCACCCCCGTCAACCGACGGGACTCATTCCCAACCGAACCAGCGCGGCTGTTCCTCCCCTTCCGCTCACAGCACCCATGCCGCCAGATTGAAATAGACCAGCAGCGTGAAAATGTCCGCCAGCGCGAGACTCACCGGACCGGAGGCGATGCGCGGATCCAGTTTGAAATGGTGCAGCGTGGCCGGCACTGCCACCCCGATCAGGCACGCCGCGGTCATCGAGAGCGTGATGCTGCCGCCAATCACCCCGGCAACGAGCGCGTTCTGCCGCCAGAGCCAGGCCACCAATGCCACCACCGTCCCGCACGCCAGCCCCAAGAGCAGCGCGGTGAGCAGCTCCTTCCGCAGCGCACCCAGCAGCCATCCCGCCGTGACGGAGCGCCCGTGCATGGTTTGCACCGTGACCGTGACCGACTGCGCCGCGACGCTTTCGCCCAATCCCAGCACCAGCGTGAGAAAAAACGCCAGCGTGAGGCTCGCCGCCAGCGTCATCTCGTAAAAGCCCGCCAACACCGCGCAGGACAGCCCGCCCGCCAGGGTCGCTCCCAACCAGGGGAGCCGGATGCGAAACGCCCGCACCGGCGAGGCGTTTTGAATCTCGGCCACCCGGAAACCGATGGTCTGAAACACATCGTCCATCCGCGCCTTCTCCCCGAGATCGAAGACCTCGCTCGTGAACAACTGCACGTTCACCACGCCCACCAGCCGCCGCTCCGCATCCACCACGGGGAACGCGAGAAACTTGTGCAGCAGAAACAGCTCGCACGCCTCGAGGACCGTCGCGGTCGCCGGCACTGCCAGCACCCGTGTTACCATGATGTCCGCCAGCCGCTCGGTCAGTTGGGCGGTCAACAGCCGCCGCGTCGGCACCACCCCCACCAGCCGACGTTCGGCATCCACGACATAAAAATACACGATCTGCTGGGCCACCCCGCGTTCGCGGATTTGCGCCAATGCCTCGCCCACCGTCAGCCCCGCGTCGAGCGCGGTGTAATCCTGGCTGGCGTGCAGGAGAATGGGTTCCTGGAGATGGTCCACCTTCACACGGCCAGCTTATGCGGAAATGGCACCCGCCGCGAAACGCTTTTTGCCGGGCCGCCTTCACGCTGGACAATCGGCCTCGCTGGGGTATTTAAGCCGCCCGACAAACCTCATTCACCGAACATGAATCGCCCGCACCTCTCTCTCGCTCACGCCGCCACCCTGCTGGCGGGTTGTCTGCTCGCCGGCCCACTTGCGGCCGAGCCGGCCAAACTCGAATCGAACCAGGACAAGGTCAGTTACGCCATCGGCCTGAATGTGGGCCGCAACCTCAAAGCCAATGGCTTCGAGGTAAATCCCGCCCTCATCGCCCGCGGGCTGGAGGACGTGATGAAAGACGCCGCCCCCGCCATGACTGACGAGGAGGCGCGCACCGTCCTGAACACCTACCAGATGGAATTGCGCCAAAAGGCCGAGGAAAAGCGCCGCGAGGCCGCCCAGGCCAACCGCGAAGCCGGACGCGCTTTTCTCGAGGCCAACGCGAAAAAAGAGGGTGTCAAGATTCACGAAGTGACGCTGCCCGACGGCACCAAGAGCGCCTTCCAATACAAGATTCTCAAGCAGGGCGACGGCGAACTGCCCAAGGATAACCATCAGGTCACCGTTCACTATCGCGGCACTCTGATTGACGGCACGGAGTTCGACAGCTCCTACAGCCGCAATGAGCCGACCACCTTTGGCGTCACCGGGGTCATCAAAGGCTGGACCGAGGCGCTCAAACTCATGCCTGTCGGCTCGAAGTGGCAGTTGTTCATCCCGTCCGAACTGGCCTACGGCGACCAGCAGCGCGGCCCGCAGATTGCTCCCGGCTCGACCCTGATTTTCGAGGTGGAACTGCTGGGCACCAAAGGGCCTGAACCCATCGTCAGCGACATCATCAAGGTGCCCTCCGCTGAAGAAATGAAGAAAGGCGCCCAAATCGAGACCATCAAGGCCGAGGACGTCGAGCGGCTCAAGCGGGAGGCCGGTGCGAACAAATGAACTGAGATTCCCTGACCTTTCCTCCACCCCGTCCGCCCAACGCTTGGCGGGCGGGGTTTTTCCTTCTTTGGAGCCGCCCCATGACAGTTTTTTGGAGAGAAGCGCGGGCGGTGGCCTTCACCCGATTGGGGCCAAAACGAGCCTTGCCGCGCTGGCCGGAGGGGCTAGGCTCCGATCAAGCAAGCCGATGAACCCGCCACCCGTCCCCGCCAACGAAGCCCGACGCCTCAAGGTGCTGTGGCAATACGAGGTGCTCGACACGGTGCCCGAGGAGTTGTTCGACGACCTCACCGAGCTGGCTGCCGCCATTTGCGACGCGCCCATCGCCCTCTTATCCCTCGTGGATGAGACCCGGCAGTGGTTCAAATCCAAGGTTGGCCTGAGCCTCAACGAGACGGCGCGCGACGTTTCGTTCTGCGCGCACGCGATCCTGCAACCCGACCTGTTTATCGTGTCGGATGCCACGAAGGATGAGCGGTTTCAAAAGAATCCGTTCGTGGTGGGAGAGCCGTTTATCCGGTTCTACGCGGGCGCGCCGCTGATTACGCCCGACGGCCACGCGCTCGGGACGTTGTGCGTCATTGACAAGCAGCCGCGCAACCTGACCGAAGCGCAACGGAAGGCATTGCGCGTGTTGTCGCGCCTGGTGGTGACGCAATTGGAACTGCGCCGCCACAGCCGCGAACTGGCCAAAGCGCGCGAGGACACGCAGTTTTTGCAACGGGAACTCGACAAGGCCCGCGCGGCATTGGAACAGGCCCGGGCGCATCCCCCGGCGGCCTGACAGATCGCCTCAGCGCTGGTGCATCCAGATCAGCACCGCCGCGAGCGCGACGGAAAGCAGCAGCCCCACCCCCAGCCCCCATCCAAGCATCAGCAGCCGTTTGCGGCGCAACGCCCGTTTGCCCATGCCGGGCAGCAGGTAATAGCGCTGACGCTCACGATCTCGGGAAAAAAGCCCCATTTGCCATTGCCGTCGAATGAGCACGCCCTTGGGCGCGCGCCTAGACCCTCCGCGCGGCCTGTCTGCCGGCCATCAGGAAACCGATGTAGTCCATCAGCCGGGCCTTCATCTCCAAGCGCGGCACGATGGCGTCAATCATTCCCCGGTCCATCAGGAATTCCGCCGTTTGGAAACCGGGTGGCAATTCGGCCTGGGTCGTGTCCTTGATGACGCGCGGCCCGGCAAAACCGATCATGGCGCCCGGCTCGGCGAGGATGAGGTCGCCCACGCTGGCGTAACTGGCCATCACGCCGGCCGTGGTCGGGTGCGTAAGCACGCTGATGTAGGGCAGCCTTGCCTGCGCGTGGTAGGCCAGCGCAGCGCAGGTCTTGGCCATTTGCATGAGGCTGAACATGCCCTCATACATCCGCGCTCCGCCGCTGGCCGAGATGATCACCAGCGGCAGGCCGTTGGCAGTGGCTTTCTCGATCAGCCGGGTGAGCTTCTCGCCCACCACCGAGCCCATCGAGCCGCCCAAATAGGCGAAATCCATCACCCCGAGTGCCGTTCGGTGCGTTCCAATGGTGCCGACGCCCGTTACCACCGCGTCTTTCAACTGCGGGTATTTTTTCCGGTAGGCGTCGAGTTTGGCCTTGTAGGAGGCCACCCCCGTGAACTTGAGGATGTCCACGCTGGTCATCTCGGCGTCCATTTCCTCAAACGAGCAGGTCTCGACGAGCGAATGGATGCGTTCGCGGGCGCCGATGGGGAAGTGATACTGGCACTTAGGGCAAACCTTGAGGTTTTCGTCCAGTTCCTTGTCAAAAATCAACTCGGCGCACTTGGGGCACTTGGTCCAGAGGCCCTCGGGAATGTCGCGCTTGCGCGATTTGGTGGCGCCCAGTTTGGGCTTCTTGAGGAACGCGGTCGCGGCGGCGTCAAGATCCGGCGGCGTCAACGCCGGCTCCGGGCCGTCGGTGCCCGGCAGTTTTTTGGTGAAAGTCGTGGTTCCCATGGGAACTGGATTGTCACTGCCCGCCCCCGGCAACCCGGGACAACGGCGAACCGGACTGCCTGGCAACCCGGAACGGCGCGGAGTATTCAGACTCCCCGGGCAACTGTCCAGACGCAAACCGCCGCCGCCCCCGCTCCCCTAGGGCGTTTGGCTGGCAGAGGGAAAGGGCCGATGGGAAGCGGGAAAAAGAATTGGCTAGACAACCGGCTCT
>JBKBTZ010000181.1:0-5814 GCA_046290825.1 Limisphaerales bacterium | reverse complement strand
GTTCCACCCATACCGACGACCTGTTTCCCGCTTACACCCCCTTGCAAAATACTGAGATGCGCCCGCAATCAACCGGGCGGCGGCACTGCTGTTCTTGATCGCAATCTGTCTCTTCATCTGTTTCGGCCGGTGGGCAGATTCCGATTACGATGAAGCCCAAGATTAAGAGACAGCGGTAGCGAATGCAGCCCGATCACTCCGCGCGGAACACGAGCGTCTCGAGGTTGCGCGGATCGCGGCGGCCCACCACGGCGTAGTATTTCCGGGTGTAATTGCCGATGCGGGCGGTGACGCGGACCTCGAAGGTGCGGCTGCGCACGTCGAGAAAGGGCGCGATTTGCTGCACGATCTGCGGCGGGATACCGGCGTTCACCAGTTCGCCCACGTTGCGGAACGGAATGTCGTCCTCGGTGCCATCCGCGCCATCCGGCCCGGCGCGCAGGCGGATGATCTCGGCGGCGATGCGCTCGTCCATGAAGGGCAGGATTTGCAGCACGCTGGCGGGGGCGGTGTTGACGTTGACGCGCCCGGCGGACAGCGGAGTGAACACCTCGGTCAGCGCGACGCCCGCCGAGGGAGCCAGAAAACCGAGCTGACCCTGCCGCCCGAAACCAAGCCGACCCGCCGGCTGTTCCTCGCGTTCGAGGCCGAAGTAGAGTTCCGGCGTGATGCCGCGGATGAAGAGCAGTTCGCTCAGGTCATCGAGCGGGCCGTTTTTGGCGAGATAGGGCGGGTCAAGGGTTTCGTAATAGGCCGACTCGGCGCCCTCGGGCTGCTCGAGGTCGTCGGGGTCAATCCAGTCGCGGATGGCGCCGATGAGGGCGTTGTGCGCGCCGGCGTCCACGCCGAGGCCGAGGAACGCCGCCTGGAGGACCGGCTCGGTGGCGGCGTTGATGTTGATCTTGCGTTCGAGGTCCACGATTTCGATGTCGAACGGCTCCTCCTCGCCACCTTTCAGCGAGATCGCGGCCAGCGGCGAATTCGAGACGGCGGCGGAACCGGGGCCGCCGGCCCAGATCTGGTTGAGCGCGTCGTAAGGCTCGTTGGGCACGCTCATTTGCAAGCCGAGCACATACTTCGCCTTCTCGACGCCGGAACGCCCCAACCATTCCATCTGCACATCGTAGTTCGCGTTCATCGCCAGCCGGGTCTCGACCTTCATCGAATACGCGAAGCCGCCCGCCAGAATGGTCAGCGACACCACCGCGATCATCACGATGATGAGCGCGATGCCGGCGCGGGCGTTGGCGGCGGGGATTTTCATCGGCGCGGCACGGGCATGACGGGTTGGACGGGATTGACGGGCTGGCCCGGCTGCCCGGGCGGCATGGGCTGGCCCGGCACCGGCTGGCCGGGAACAGGCAACCCGGGCGCTCCCGGACGACCCGTGCCGGGCGCGCCGCCCACGCCCTGCCAGAACGGCTGCACCGCCACGGTGGCGGGGGCAACGATGCGGGTGAACTCCTCGGCCTCCTGGCCGGGGCTGCGCGGGTTCGCCGTGATGATGGAGACGCGGATGATGCGCGGCATTTGATTCGTCTGGGCCCACTCATCCACCCAGTCGCGTTTGCGCTCGTCCCAGAAAAACATCTCCATGCGACGGACGTTCTCCATCAGCACCAGCGGGTAATTGCGCTCGTCCTCGTCGAATTCCGTCAGCAGCGGGGCCTGCCGCAGGACGAGGCGGCTGAGGTTGTTCGGGCCGGGTTCCAGTTGATACGCCACGCGGCGGACGGTGACGCCCCCGAACCGGCCCGAGCGGGGGAAAGATTCCGGCAGCCGCGTCACAAACGTGAGCAGCGCGTCGGAGCCATTTTCAGCAACGAAGGCGTATTGGTTGATGTTGGCGACATACATCTGCGCGTAGGTGAGGGATTCCTCCAGGCACCGCAGGGCGATGCGCGCCCGTTGCGCCTCCTCGGCGGCGACGCGGGCGGCCTTGGTGGCGCGGAGAATCGCCGTCCAGGTCGCGTAAATCGCCGCGATGGCGAGCGACAAAATGCCGATCGCCAGCATCACCTCGACCAGGGTGAAACCGCGACGGCGACGGCGATGGGGGAAACGCGGAGGCATGTCAGGGCGCAGGCTGAACGCCGAGCCGGCGCGACGGTGAGCCGGGGCGGTAGATCCAAATGGTGAGGGTCGAGTCAGGCTGGCCACGCTGACCGCGCTGGAAGATGGCAAAGTCGGCCCGGTAGTAACCATTGGTGCCCGCCTCGACGATTTCGCGCGTCCAGGTGTAATCGGGGTAGAGATCACCGAAATCGCCGGACTCGATGCCCTCCTCGACGACGTTGGTCAGCGAGAGTTCGGCGGCAAGGATGCCGGCGTTGGGCCGGGTGAGCTTGAGCAGCCGCGCATTGCGCAGGCCGGCGGACACCACGGCCAACACGGTGAAGCAGACCATGAACAGGATGGCCAGCGCGATCATCACCTCAAGCAGGCTGAAGGCGGCGCGTCCGCGCCGCGCCGCCGCGCCGCCAAAAAGATGGGCGGGAAGCTTCATTGCACCGGCCCCACTTTGGCGAACCCGGTGATCGGGTCCACGGTGATCTTCTGCCACTCGCCCCGGCCGCTCAAAACAAGGGTCAGCTCATCGGCAGTGCCGTTCGGAAAAAAGCGCACGCGCACCGATTCCGCGTCGCGATACTCGGCGAGGTTCACGTCCAGCATTTCGAGGCCCAGTTCCTCGCGAATGACGCCCGACAAGCCGGAGCCGGGCAGCTTGCCGGCGTTCGAGTCGGCCGCGCCGTCCACGGCGAAGGTCCGGTCGCCGGGCCGGAAGATCACCCCCGCCGTCTGACCGCCGAGGATCGCCCGGGCACGGGCGTTGGAGCAGACCTCGACGATCTCCGCACAGGTCAGGCGCATGGGTTCGCCGCGTTTGGCCCGGAAAAAGGCGGGTGCGCTCATGCCCAGCACCACGGCGAAAATCCCCACCACCACCATGATTTCGATCAGGGTGAAACCGGCGCGGTGGGCGGGGCGAAACGGGGACATCAGCGGGCGACGTTGGCGGTGATGGCAAACATGGCGGAAAGCACGCTCAACAGCAGAAACCCGACGCCCACGGCCATGACGATGATGAGCACCGGCTCGATCATGTTGGTGAGGACGCGCAGCGCGATGGCCAGTTCGCCCTCATAGGTGTCAGCCACGTTTTTGAGCGCGCCGGGAACGTCGCCGGTTTCCTCGCCAATGCGGACCAGATCCACCATGAGCTGCGGGAACACGCCGCTCCGCGCCAGCGGCTCGGCGAGAGACTTGCCGTCGGTCACCTGCTGGCGGGCGTTGGCGATGGCCTCCTTGACCACGCGGTTGGGGATGATCTGCTCGGTGATCTTGAGCGCGGTCAGCACGGGCACGCCGTTCTCCAACAAGGTCGAAAGCGTGCGCGCAAACTGCCCGAACAGGTTCAGCCGGACCGCCTTCCCGAACACCGGCATCCGCATCCGCCACTCGTCAATGGTCCGCCGCCCGCGTTCGGTGGCGGCAAACCGTTTGTAGATGATGACCGCAGTAATGACCACCGCCACCATCAGCCACCAGTAGCCCGCGAACACCTTGCTGATCGTCACCAGCATCCGGGTCATGAGCGGCAACTGCACGTTCATGCCCTCGAAGATGGCCATGAACTTCGGCAGCATGTAGGTCATGAAAAAAAACATCACCGCGATGCCAACGATGGTGACGAACGCGGGATAAATCAGCGCGGAGGTGAACTTCTGCTGCACCTCGGCGAACCGCTCATAGTGCGCGGCCAACCGCCGCAACACCTCGACCAGCGAGCCGCTGGTTTCGCCGGCGCGCACCATGTTGACGTAGAGGTCGGTGAAGATGACCGGCTGTTTGCTCATCGCGTCCGACAAACTGCGTCCCTCCATGACCTCCTGGCGCAATTGCCGGCTGACGTCCGACGAGATGCCGCGCGTCTCGAGGTGGGTCATGCTGTTGAGCGCGACGGTCAGCGGCATGCCGGAGTTCAGCAGGTTGGCAAGCTGCTGGGTGTAGGTGGCCAGTTCCTGGAGCTTCGGCTTGCGCTGCCGTTTCGACCAGGCCTGCAAGGACGGCGGCAGCAACGACGCCAGCGAGCGTTCGCCCGTCGCCGCGCCCTTCGCCGCCCCCGCGCCCTTCGTGGCCTCCACGGCCACGGGAAACAGCCCCAGCCGCTCAATCTGCGTGAGCGCGGCGGCGCGGTCCGCCACCTCCAACATGCCCTGCACCATCTCCCCGGTGCGGCGGCGCGCCTTGTAGTTGAACTGCGGCATAAAGCGTTACGATAAACCCCGGGCGGCGGGGAAAGTTGCGGGCCGAATCAGCGCGGAACGGGGGTTTTCAGGTGGAGCGGCAGCGCCTCATTCGTGCTCCCGCGCCGGTAGCCTTGCAGGTCGAGCGTGACGTGCGCATAGCCAGCTTGCTTGAGCGCGTCCGCCACGCGCGCCGCGGTGCCGTTGAGGAGGAATTTCTCCATTTCGCCGGGGCCAACCTCGATGCGGGCGAGGTGCGTGATGCGGGATGCGGGATGCGTGACGGACACCGGGGCGGCTGTTTGCGGGGTTCCCGCCAACTGCCCTGCGTCACCTGCCGCGCGCAGTTCGTGATGCCGCACCCGCACGTCGTAAAAGCCGAGGTCGCGCAACACGTTCTCCGCCGCCTCGATCATGCGGAGTTTCTCCGGCGAAACCGCCTCGCCGTAGGGGATGCGCGAGCTGAGACAGGCCATCTGCGGCTTGTCCGCCGTCGGCAGGCCCAGTTGCGCCGAGAGCGCACGGATCTCCGCCTTTGTCAGCCCAGCCTCCTTCAGCGGGGCGCGCACGGCGAATTCCGCCGCCGCCTGCGCGCCGGGCCGGAAATCGCCCACGTCGCTGGCGTTCTCGCCGTAGGCGATGACGGCGAATTTTTCCGCGCGGGCCAGCGGAGCCAGTTCGGTGAACAGCTCGTGCTTGCAGAAATAGCAGCGGTTGGCCGGATTCGCGAGGTAGTTGGCGTTGTCGAACTCGCGGGTCCGCACCACGCGGACGGGAAAGCCGTGCTGCCGGGCGATGGTCAGTGCCTCCTCCAATTCGCGGCGCGGCAGGCTGGGGGAATCCGCGATGGCCGCGAGCGACCGCTCGCCCAGGACGTCCCACGCCACGCGCGCGAGGAACACCGAGTCCACCCCGCCGGAATACGCGACGAGGCAGGAACCGTAGGACTTCAGGAGCGTCCGCAATGTTTGCAACTTTTCCGCCGACACGCCGCCAACGTGCCATCCGCTCCCGGCGCTGTCGAGAACCAGCATGGCGGGAGGCGGGAGCAACAGCCAGCCCCCCGTGCCCAACGCCGAACCTGCGCGGTGTGCAGACACGCTCCTCCGACGTTGACGGTTGGACGTTTTCGCTGCCGCACGCTCCGCCACCCTGCACTTGGCGCGGGTGCATCCGGCGGGCAACCTGCGCCCGGCATGTCCGTGGAACTTACCGAAGCGTTGTTGAGCAAGGCCGCCGGCTGGGAGGCGATGAAGCTGGCGCGCGCCTATCTCGCGCAGGGTCAGGTGCTGAGTTCCTTCTGGGAGCCGCCCCTGCTGCGCGGCGTGGTGCAGGCGGGCGAAATTTCCTTCCGCGCTTCGATGGTCATCAAGGGACCGATTGACATCGAAAACCTCTGCACCTGTCGCGATGCCCGTCAGTGGGGCAAAATCTGCGCCCACAGCGTCGCCGTGGGACTCCATTGGCTGAAGCGGCAGTCCGGCGAGGTCGCGCCGTCCCGCCCGGTAGCCAGCGTCCCGCCGCCCCAGCCCGCGCCCAAAGCCTCCCCGCTGCTGCGGGCTGACGA
>JBKBTZ010000180.1:0-5822 GCA_046290825.1 Limisphaerales bacterium | reverse complement strand
AACGACGACCGGCACCCTCACCATCACCGGCCCGACCAATCAATCGGTGCGCGTGCCCGTCACCGCCTTTCATCCCGCGTCCCCGTGGCGCGCGGGCTTCACCGGGTTTGTCGAGGCCGATGGCTATGTGGCCATCGAAGCGGCAAACTTCACCGCCCGGCGCGACACCGTCACTGCGCGCTGGGAGGAGATCCCCGACTTTGGCCGCACGCGCTCGGGCATGAGTCTGTTTCCCGTGACAGCCCCCAGCGTCTCGCCGCCCGAGGGGTCGCCCGTCCTCGAATACCGGATGCGCCTTTTCACCACCAACGCGGTCACCGTAACGGCCGTGCTCGCGCCATGCCTGAACTACGACCCGCGCCGCCCCGTGCGCCTCGGCGTCTCGTTCAACGACCAGCCGCCGCAGATTCTCACCGTCGTGCCCCAGGGCTATTCGGCGGGCGACGGCAACCGCGACTGGGAACAGGCCGTCAGCAACAGCGCGCGTTACGTGCAGTCCACGCACTCGCCCGGTGGCCCCGGCGAACACACGTTGAAGGTCTGGATGGTGGATCCGGGCATCGTGCTCGAACGGCTCGTCGTGGACGCCGGTGGCGTGCGTCCCAGCTACCTCGGCCCACCCGAGAGCTTCCATGTGCCGGGGTCTTGAGTTGCGCCCGCGAGAAGACCAGCCACCAGGGCGCCCTCCGCCCGCGCCGCTCAAACAACGGGCCACGCCCAAGCGGGGAGAAGCATCGGCGGTTGGCCTTTCGGCGACGCGCTTTCTTTTGGCCCGGCAACCCGATAGCGTCGAAACGATGAAACGCTTCGCCCAAGCAGGAACCCGGCTGGCCGCCACGGCCATTTTGGCGGCCGTCCTCACCGGTTGCGCGGCTCGCCCGCAACTGGCACCGCTGCCGGAACTGCCGTCGCCGCAACCGCCGGAGAGCGTGCCGTTGGGCGATGGGAACGCCTTTCCAGAGATCAAGCTGGACCTGCCCATCGCGCCCGGACCGTTTGCGCCCACGTGGGAATCCATTGAGCGAAATTATCCCGGTGAGCCGGCCTGGTTGCGCGAGGCGAAGTTCGGCATCTGGGTGCATTTCGGCCCGCAAGCAGCGGGCGAAAGCGGTGACTGGTATGCGCGCAATCTCTACAAACCATCGCATCCGGCCTATCGGAATCACCTGCGCCGCTTCGGTCATCCCTCGACCGTGGGTTACAAGGAGGTGTTGCGCGACTGGAATCCCACGCAGCTCGATCCCGCCGCGCTGACGAAGGTGTATCACGAGGCCGGGGCGCGGTTCCTGATGATCCAGGGTGTGCATCACGACAATTTCGATTTGTGGAACTCGCGGCATCACCCGTGGAACTCCGTTCGGCTCGGGCCGAAACGTGACCTGCTCGGCGAATGGGCCAGGGCCTGCCGCGCGGTGGGCCTGCGCTTTGGCGTGACGTTCCATCACGAATACACCTGGTGGTGGTGGCAGACGGCCTTTGGCAGCGATGCGGAAGGGGAACAGCAGGGCGTGCCCTACGACGGTCATCTCACCCTCGCCGACGGCAAGGGCCAATGGTGGGAAGGGCTGGACCCGCGCCGGCTTTATACCGTGGACCTCCGCGAATACCAGGGCGTCGTCCGGGCGGCCAATTCCGGCTGGTCGCCCCCACCGCCGGGCATCTTCACCAATCATCTGCCCTACGCCCAATGGTATGCCACGCAGTGGGCGTTGCGCATGATGGACGTGGTCGAGCAATACGACCCGGACTTCCTCTACACCGACGGCACGGATCAGCAGCCGTTCAGCGGCCACGGCACCGGCACCGGCTTCAAGGCCGATGCCATGCAGCGCGTCATCGCGGATTTCTACAACACCACCCTGCGGCGGCGCGGCCAGGTGGACACGTTCTGCATCGTCAAGTTCCGCCGGAAAACCAACGGCACCGTCAACACGGAGGAATTCGGCATCCCCGAGCACATCAAGACCGACCAGCCGTGGATCGCCGAGGCGCCGGTGGGCGACTGGTTTTACGCGCCGGGCTTCACCTACGATTCCGGGATGATGATCCGCTACGTCATCGAGGCGATTGCGCGCGACGGCAACGCGGCGGTGTGCGTTTCGCTCCGGCCGGACGGTTCGCTGGACGAGGGCAGCCGGAAAATGCTCGAGGAGGTCGGCGTCTGGATGCGGCGCAACGGTGAGGCGGTTTACGGCAGCCGCGCGTGGAGCATTCCCGGCGAGGGGGAACTCGTGAACGGCAAATTGAAGATGCTTCCGGGCGGCAAGCTGGGTCGCACCCACGCGAACTTCCGGTTCGGCCCGCAGGATTTCCGTTTCACCGTCGGCAAGAACGGCGCGCTTTACGCCTTCTGCCTGACCGTTCCGGCGCCGGGAACGAACTTGAAAATCCGATCCCTCGGAACGGAGACCGGAAAGCGATCCCGGCCCGTCCGGACGGTGAAACTGCTCGGGCACGACGGCCCGCTGGAATGGCGGCAGGAGGCCGACGGCCTCGCCATCACCTGCCCGGCGGAAATGCCGTTTGCCACGGCCGTGGTCTTTCGCATCGAGTAATTCCCTTTGGCCCGGGGAAGCCCGCCTTGCGCCGGTCTTGGGGTGCCAGGGGGCGTTTTACCAACCCCTTTCCTCCCCGGCGCGCGGGATTCTCGGCCAATTCGGGTGGCGGCTTGCTTGGGTCCTCGGGACGGCATCGGACAAATGTCGTATAGGCGCGCCGCGGCCGGTTTCGTAATTTCATTACGAAATCACCCCTGCCATGCAACTTTGGCGCATGACTTCCCGGCCGTTCCACCCCCCAGCGTTGGGGGGCAGCCCGGAAGCAGCCCTCGCACAGCACGGGGTGATTGGACAGCCCCAGAAACTTGTTCCCTTCGTTACTCGTCTGTTTTCCGCAAGGCTGACTTCCGGCGTTCCTGCCGGGACCTGACCGGGAAACGGGTGAAAGCGTTCAACCCCCATCATCAACCATCTGCTCCTATGAAATCCCCACGGTCACGTTGGTTTCAATTGTTCACGGCGGCCGGCCTCCTGGCGGCCACCTCGGTCTCGGCCCAGACGGTGCGTGTCTGGGACGGCGGCGACGGCACGGGCGTCGGTCTGGAATTTGGCACGAACTGGTTGGGCGATACGCTACCCAACGTCGGCGCGGGCGATATTGCCACCTGGGATGGCACGGTGCCCGGCAACTTGGTGCTCACCTACAACACCGGTCTCGGCGGGTTTTCCGGCAACCCGGGCATCCAGTATGTGCTGACCTCCACCCAGACCGGCTCGGTGCAGATCGTGTCGGCGGTGGCCAACTCCGGGCTGTTGGCGGTGGGGCGCTTCATCACGAACAACTCGCCCTCCGGCTCGCTGCAGTTTGGCAACGTCTCGAGCAGCAACCTCAGCCTGGTCTGGCGCAATCCCGAAGGCTTCGTCGCGCCGTCGTTCCAGCCGCGCTACTTCATCAACAATTCGCCCGCCGCCAGCGTGATCCATCCGAGCGTGCGCACGGTGGCCGGCGGCGGCAACCCGCACACGCTGGTCTTCGGCGGCACGGGCGACTGGATCGTCAACAATTACCTCCGCACCGACAACGGGGTGGGCACCTTCGTCCGCAAACAGGATTCGGGCACGATGTTCTGGGGCGGACCGACCACTGCGCCGTTCAACAGCGTGGTCAACTCACCCGTGGTCATTGAGGGCGGGCGCCTCGTGCTGACTCATCCCAACGTCCTCGGCACCCAGACCATCACCAACAACGGCACCCGGCTCGAGTATGACACCGGCACGGGTGCGACGACGCTGACCGGGCCGATTCACGGCACCGGCGTGCTGCGGGTCACCAGCGGCACCCTCACGCTCGGCACGGGCAACAGCACCTACACGGGCGACACCGAACTGGTCGGGGGCACCCTCGTGCTGGGCGGCGGCGAAAACAATCCCGGCGTCAACGGCCCCCTCGGTGCCGGCGGCACCATCAGTTTCACCGGCGGCACGCTTCAGTTCAGCGCCGTGAACACCTATGACTACTCCTCGCGCTTCAGCACGGCCTCGGGCCAGTCGTATCGCCTCCACACCGGCGGCCAGAGTGTGACCCTCGCCACGGGCCTGGGCGGCAGCGGCAATTCACTCACCAAGTCCGGCTCCGGCACGCTCACCCTGACCGGCAACGCCACCTACGACGGCCTGACCACCGTGAGCGCAGGTCGGCTGGTGTTCGCGGGCGGCAAGACCGGCACCGGCAACATCACCGTGGCCGACGGCGCCGGGCTCGGCATCACCGACACCGGGACGGCGATCACCCCGGCCACCTTGACGCTGGGCGCAACCACGGGCGTGACGCTTGAATTCAACAACATCACCAGCACCACCACCGCTCCGCTGGCCGCGGGCGGCATTACGGCGGCCGGCCCCGTCACCATCAACGTGAACAGCGGCAGCTTCACCGTCGGGCAGAGCTATCCGCTCTTCTCGTGGAGCAGCGGCTCCGCGCCCGCCGTCGTCCTTGGCACCGTCACGGGGGCGGCTGGCTACCTGACCACCAACGGCAACACGATCAAGCTCAACATCACCTCGCTGGCCTACCTGTGGGTGGGCAACACCGACGGCAACTGGGACACCACCACCAGCGGCAACTGGACCACCGGCGGCAGCCCCGCGCTCTATGCCAATGACGGCTCGGCGCTCTTCAACGACACCGCCCCCGGCGTCACCAGCATCACCGTAGCCCAGCCGGTCGCGCCGGTAAGCGTCACCGTCAATGCCAGCACCAAGACCTACGACATCACCTCCGCCGGCGCGAACAACATCGGCGGCACCGGTGGCCTGACCAAGAGCGGCACCAGCGCGCTGACCCTGGCGGGCGGCGCGAACACCTACACCGGCCCGACGGTCATCAACGGCGGCGCCATCAGCGTCGCCTCGCTCGCCAACGGCGGCACGGCCAGTGACATCGGCGCCTCCAGCAGCGCGGCCGGCAATCTGGTCCTCAACGGCGGCTCGCTGCTCTACACCGGCGGCGGCGCGACGATTGACCGCCTCTTCACCGTCGGCACCGGCGGCGGCACGCTGACCGCCTCCGGGTCGGGCGCCCTGGTGCTCAACCACTCCGGCACCCTCGGCCTCAGCGGCGCCGGCGCGCGCGTTCTCACCCTCGCCGGCAGCAACCCGGACGACAACCTGCTGGCCGCGTCCATTGACGACAGCGGTGGGCCGACTTCGCTCGCCAAAGCCGGCGGTGGCCGCTGGGTGGTCACCGGCAACAACACCTTCTCGGGCGGCACGACCATCGCCGGCGGCGGCACCCTGCAGGTCGGCAACGGCGGCGCGACCGGCAGCCTCGGCAGCGGCAACGTCACCGTGGGCGGGTCCAGCCTGGTCTTTAACCGCACCGGCACGGTCACCAATGGGGTCATCAGTGGCACCGGTTCCGTCACCGTCCAGGGTGGCGGCACGGTGGTCCTGCCCGGCAACAACACCTACACCGGCGGCACCACGGTCAATGGCAGCACCCTCCAGATCGGCACCGGCGGCGCGACCGGCTCGCTGAACAACGGCTCGGGCATCGTCAACAACGGCACGCTCGTCTTTGACAGCACCGGTGACTTCCCGCAATCCGGCGTCATCAGCGGCACCGGCAACCTCATCAAGCGCGGCTCCGGCCTGCTCAAGCTCATCGGCGCGAACACGTTCAGCGGCTGGACGCTCATCGAGCCGGGGGCCACGCTGCAAATCTGCGAGGGCAACCAGGGCGCTTACGCCAGTTCCGTCATCACCAACCAGGGCACCCTGCTCATGACCCGGCAGGACATGGACGTGTTCATCCTGAACAGCCCC
>JBKBTZ010000179.1:0-5837 GCA_046290825.1 Limisphaerales bacterium | reverse complement strand
CCCTCGGCCATTGAGCTCCCCACCGAAAACGTCAGGGGGCCTTTTCGCGTCAATCGGGCGGTTTTTTCCCCGGCATTTTCCGTTGCGGCGGGCCGCCGCCCGGGCGTAGCTTTCGGGCAGGCAGCCGTTAACCTTCAATCACGAGGTGAGTTATGTATTTCGGCGTTGATTATCATCCCGAGCAATGGGTCTTCCCCTACGGCGGCACCAAGGACAATCCCGAGGCCGAATGGCAGCAGGACGTGGAGTTGATGGTCGCCGCCGGGATCAACGTGGTCCGCATGGGCGAATTCACCTGGGGCCTGTGCGAGCGCGAGCCGGGCAAATACGACTTTGCCTGGTTGGGTCGCGTCATGGATTTAATGCACAAGGCCGGCATCAAGGTGGTCCTCGCCACGCCCACGGCCGCGCCGCCTCTCTGGATGTCCGAACGGCATCCCGAGATCCTCCCGGTGGACGAGCATGGCCTCATCAAGCACGCCGGCACCCGCCGCGCGGTTTGCCTCAACAGCGAAATCTACTGGGACTACTCGAAAAAAATCGTCACGGCGATGGCCAATGCGCTGGGCAATCACCCCGCGCTCATCGCGTGGCAGATTGACAACGGGATCGGCGGCAATTTCACCGAGGCCTCGTTCAACGCCGACACCAAACGCGACTGGCATCTCTGGCTCGAGGCCAAATACGAGACCGTCGAAAAGCTCAATGACCTGCTCGGCCTGCGGCACTGGGGGCAGGTGGTGACCAGTTTCCAGCAGGTGCCCATGCCGATGAGCGCGCCCGCCGTCCACAACCCCGCGCTCGTGCTCGACTGGAACCGTTTTTGCAGCGACACGATCGTGCAGTTCGTCCGGATGCAGGCCGACCTGTTGCGGGAACTGTCGCCCGACCATCCCGTCACCACCAACCTGCGTCCGCTGCGCCACAAGTTCGATCATTTCGACATGGCCGAGGCGCTGGACTTTGTCTCCGTCGAGAGCGTGGCCGCCATCCGCAGTCATTCCGCCGAGCTGGCGTGCGACATAGACATCCTGCGCTCGTTGAAGAAGGACGGGGTGAAGTCGCCCGACGGCAGCCAGGGGTTCTGGGTCATGGAATACAAGGCCGGCAACGTGAACTGGCAGGAGGTCAACTCCCTGGTCCGGCCCGGCGTGCTGCGCATGTTCACCTACCAGCTCATCTCGCGCGGGGCGGATGCCATTCTGTTCTTCCGGTGGCGCCAGCCGCGTTTTGGTTCGGAGGTGTTTCATGGCGCGGTGCTGCCACATTCGGGCCGCAAGGACAGCCGCATTTACAAGGAGGTCGCCCAGCTTGGGGAGGAATTGAAGCTGATCGCTCCCGCCCTGCAGGGCACCCGCGTCAAACCCGAGGTATGCATCCTTTACACGCACGACAACGACTGGGCGCAGCAACTGCCCCGGCAGCAGAACAAGTTCTTCAAGCTCCGCGACCACATCCAGCTCTTCTACAGCGCGTTTCATGACAAGAACATCGGCGTGGATTTCGCCCGGCCCACCGATGACCTGTCGCGTTACCGGCTGGTGATCGCCCCATCGCTCCACTTGCTGCGCGGCGCGGAGGCGGATCGCCTCAAGCTTTATGTCCAGAACGGCGGCACGCTGGTGGGCACCTTCAACACCGGCCTCGTGGATGAACACTGCATTGCCCCGGTCAATGGTTACCCCCTCGATTTGACCGACCTGTTCGGGTTGGAGGTGACCGAATTCGACATGCTCCCGCCCAGCGAGGAGAACCACCTCACCTTCAAGGGCGCGTTTCCCACCAGTCACCTGCACCCGGCCAAGCTCTGGTGCGACCTGATCGAGCCGAAGGAGTGCCAGGTGCTCGCCACCTACTCGCGCGATTTCTACGCCGGCAAACCCGCCCTCACGATGAACACCTTCGGCCTCGGCAAGGCCATCTACCTGGGCACGATGAGCCATCCGTTCTTCTACAGCGACTTCGTCACGTGGCTCCGCCAATTGTGCAACCTCCACCCGTTGCTCAAGGTGCCGGAGCAGGTCGAAGTCAGCATGCGCGAAAAAGAGGGCACCCGGATTCATTTCCTGCTCAACCACAAACCCAGCCCCGTGCGGGTCCAGTTCTACAAGCCCATGCACGACCTCCTCACCGGCGCGAACATTATGGGCAACCATGACCTCCCGCCGCACGGCGTGCTGGTCATTGACGAACATCCGTCCCAAAAGAAGGAAACCGCCGAAGCGCCGACCACCGCGTCCGCGGAAGCGCCTTCCGCCTGAACCTGCGATGCTCCCGCCCCCTCGTCGCATCCCGCCGCTTGGCCCGGGACGCCGCTCCGCCCGTCAGCGCGTCCTCGCCGAATGGCGGCGCGTGGACCTCGCCCCGCTGGAAAAGGCCCGCACCGACGCCGCCAGGGCCGCGGGCGAGGTTCTGCCCAGGGTGCTCGGCGGCCTCCGGCTTGACCGCCGCCAGGCCGAAACCGAAATCGTCAAGGTCTGGAATACACTCCTCGACCCCACGATTGTTGCTCATGCCCAGCCCACCGGCCTGCGCAACGGCACGCTCTTCGTTACGGTGGACAGCAATGTCTGGCTCGCCGAGATTGTCCGCTACCGGCGCCGCGAGATTCTCGAACGCCTCCAGCACAGCTTCGGCAAGGACTTGGTGGCCCGGATTTCGTTTCGGGTGGGGTAAGCAGAAAGCCCCGCGCACATGAAACGTTGGAAACATTCCACCCGCCTGTCCAACTCCCAAACCACCGGGCGTTCGCTGTTCGGTGTTGGATGTTGAATAGCCGCCCCCCACCAGCCTAACTCCATGAAACCTCTCCCCCTCCTGGTTCTGCTGGCGCTGACCGCGGGCCTCGTCCATGCCGACCCCGGCTCCATCATCAAACAACGCGCCCGCGACGTCGCCGCGCCCAATCGCCCGTCCGGCCCGCCCGGCGCGCCGCCCCCGTCAGCCACGCCCAATGCGCCCGCCGCCCGTCCCAAGGCCCCCGATCCCGTCGCGAACCTGCGCCAGCAACTGGCCATCATCGTCGCGGCCCCGCAGCCCGCGCCGGAGCACAAAACCAATCTTGCGGCGAATCTGCGGGCCTTGGCCCGGGGCAGCCGTCCGCCCGCCGTCGCCACCCTTGAAAAACTCGCGGACCATCTGGCTGCTGCCCTGCCGGGTCGCGCCCTCGACGCGAATGCCCAGGGCCGCCTCGCGCAAAAACTCAATCTCCTGTGCAACAGCGCCAGCCTTTCTGCCGAACGCACCGCCGAAGTCACAGCGGAAATCAGCGCGCTGCTGACGGGCGCGGGAGTGTCTGCCGCTCAGGTCGCAGCCGTCACCGGGCAGCTCGAAAAACTCGTTGGCGAAATCCAGTCCCCATGAGCCGACCCGTGCCCCCGGTCCGTTGTCCCACGTGCGGCAAACGCGGCGACTGGTTTGCCGGCGCGTTCGGTCCGTTCTGCTCGCAACGCTGCCGCCTGATTGACCTCGGCAAGTGGCTCGGCGGCGAGCATGTCATCTCCGAACCGCTGCGCCCCGAACACTTCGCGGGCCACGCCGATCTCCCGCCCGGGCCGCACCTTGACCGCGTCGAGCCGGAGGACCGTGATTGAGGCGGGAGATTTCGGGCGGCGGTTTTCGGATTTGCCTCGTCCCGCCCGGGTGGCAACTTCGCCCGCAATGAAGCGACTTTTCCTGCTCGGCGGACTGGCGTGCGTCCTCTCGTTTGCCGCGCCCGCCGCCACGAACGCACCGCCCGAGTTCGGCTTCGCCGGCAAGGAGGTTTTTCCGGTGGACTACTACATCGGCCTGCTGCACGCCGCCGACGTGGATGGGGACGGGCGCACGGACCTCGTGCTGGCCAACAATGGCCGCGCCCGCATCAACTTTTTGTTGAACCAGACCGGCCAGACCAATCCGCCGCCGCCCCGCGCCGCGCAACGCGCCGACATCAACGAACTGCCGCCCGACGCGCGGTTCCGGCTCGAATCACTCGCCTCGGAAAAGCGCATCGCCGCCCTTGCCGTCGCCGATTTCAACCACGACGGCCGGCCCGACCTCGCCTACTACGGCGAGCCGCGCGAGTTGATTGTCCAGTTCAACACCGGCTCGAACACCTGGAGCGGGCCGCGCCGCTGGCCGCTCGCCGACGGTTTGCTCACACCGAATGCCCTGGCTGCCGGCGACCTCGATGGCAATGGCCGCGCCGACCTGCTGCTGCTCACGGAGAAATTCATCCACTTCCTCCGCCAGACGACCAACGGCACACTCGCCGAGCCGGAAAAGATTCCGCTCGCCGCGCCCGCCCGCGCCTTGCAGGTGCTCGACATCAACGCCGATGGCCGGCCGGATTTGCTGCTGGTGGATTGGGAGAACAGCCGCCCCTTCCGGTTCCGCCTCCAGGACGAGGCCGGACGGCTGGGCCCGGAGTTCTTCCTCTCGCATCTGCCCATCCGCTCCTACACCGCCGAAAACCTCGTGCCGGGCGAGGGCACCAAGCTGGTCACCATCGCGCAGAACTCCGGGCGCGCGCAGATTTCCCGCTTTGTTGCCGCGCCCGCGCCGCCGCTGACCGGCAGTCTGCGTGAAGGACAATTCAGCGTGCTGCCGCTGCCCGCCACCGAAAAGGCCCGGCGCGGCAGCTTGTGGGCCGACGTGGACGGCGATGGCCGCGCCGACCTGCTGTTCGCCGAACCCGAGAATGGCCGGCTGACCTTCCAGCTTCAGCAGCCCGATGGCCGGCTCGGTCTCGCGAAGTCCTTTCCTTCGCTGGCCGGTGTCAGCGACATCGCCGTCGCTGACTGGGATGGCGATGGCCGCGCGGAAATTTTTCTCCTCAGTCCCGAGGAACGGCAGGTGGGCGTCACGCGCCTCGACGAACGGGGGCGGCTGCCGTTCCCGGAACTGCTCGCCCTCGGCGGACGGCCATTGGCGTTCGCCGTGGGTCCGGCTCAACCCGGCGCGCGCCCCACGCTGGCCGTTGTCATTGAACAGGGCGATCGCCGCGCCGTTGTTCTGCGGACGGCGGACGGCGCGACGCGCACCCACCTTCTTGCCGCCAGCTACAAGGGCACGCCGACGCAGCTCGCCTGGCACGACGCCGACCACGACGGCCTGCCCGATCTGGTCCTCCTTACGCCCTACGAACGCGTGAAAATCCTCCGCCAGTTGGCGGGTGGCAAATGGGAGGAACTCGATGTGGCCCCGCCCGGCGGCAATCTCGAACAGCCCTGGCTGGCCACGTTTGATGTGGACCGCGATGGCCGGGCTGAATTGCTGTTGCCGCAACGGAATTTCATCCGCGCCGTGGTCCTCCAGCGCGACCCCGCCGCCCCGGCGGGCGGCACCAATGCGCCCGGCTGGAGTTTTGCCGTGCGTGAGCAGATCAACGGCAGCACCAGCCGCTCGCGTCTTACCGGCGCGACGCTGCTGCCCGACGACAACGGCGGCACGCTGTTCCTGCTCGACGCGGAACTGAAGGCGCTCACCGTGGCCCGCCGGGATGCGGTGGGCGTCTGGCAGCCGGCGAAAAATATCCTGTTGCCCCTGGCGGATTTCACCCGTCTGGCCCCGCTTGCCCTCGGCACCCACCAGCCCAACGCCGTGGCGCTGTTGGGGGTGAACGCCGCCGCCTGGCAGGCGTTGGACGGCGCCGTGTGGGAGCTGGGTGAGTTGGACGGCTACGAAACGCCCATCAAGGACGGCTACCTGCACGACGTGGTGGCCGGCGACCTCAACGGGGACGGGCGCAAGGACCTGGTTTTCCTGGAGACCGCCAAGAACCATCTCGATGTGGTGGTGCTTGATGCCGAACAGCGTCTTGTGCCGGCCAACCGCTGGCAGGTGTTCGAGCAGCG
>JBKBTZ010000178.1:0-6005 GCA_046290825.1 Limisphaerales bacterium | reverse complement strand
GAGCAGGTGATCCACATCTTCCGCACGGGCGAATCCTTCGCTGAGGCCACACTCGCGACGGAAACGGGCTACCCGGCAGACGCGCGGGCGGTCGAGCCAACGCAGGTCTTGCTGGTGCGGAAAGCGGAGTTCGTCCGGTTGCTCGGGCGGCGGCCCGAACTGGCTCTGCGGATGCTCGCCGGTATGAGCCTGCATCTGCGGACGCTGGTCGGGCAGTTGGAGGATTTGACGCTCAAGGACGTCGAAACGCGGCTGGCCAACTGGCTGGTCAAACGCTGTCCCCCCTCCGCCAAACCGCCCGTCCCCATCGAGTTGCCCGGCACCAAGCGCATGCTGGCGGCGGAACTGGGCACGGTCAGTGAAACCCTTTCCCGGACGCTGGCGAAGTTCCGCGACCAGCTGTGGATCGCGGTCAAGGGCCGCACGATTGTCATTCACGCGCCGGAAGCCTTGCGCGCCCTGCTCCGGCGCAACTTGGGAGCGTAAGCCGCAAGCATCGCCTTCCGCGCCACCGCTCCCTCAGATTTCGGGCTTCGGCCTTCGGATTTGCGGCCTGCCTCCCCTGTCCCCCGTAATGGTGACTGGTTGCTTGCCCGCGCCGGGTTATGCTTTGGCCATCAATTGCGGCTGTGACGCCAGCGCAGCCAGGGAAAAACGGGGACTGAAATTCGCAATGTGTGTGCAAGGGCCGGTTTCCGCCGGCCCTTTTGCTTTTTCCACATCTCCCGTCCATTCACGCGGCAAACTCGACTTCCCGCCGCCCGCCGCCCATCCTTGCGGCCAACGCATGAACGGCAGCTACCATCAGTTGCTCGACGCCGTCATCCGCGACCTTGAAAACCGCAAGGCTCGCGGGGTGAAGCATGTGCCGGTAACGCCTCAAACCCTCGCAGCCCTGCGCCAGGCGCCCGCCGCCACCCCAACCGCCGCGCCGCTCGCCGCCCGCCTGCGTTACGAGGAACCGCCCGCCGCTGCACCTGCCGCTCCCGCCCGCCCGGTGGCTCCAGCGCAACCGCCACGCAAGCCGGTCTTCCGTCGCCCCGCCGCTCCGGCCCCGCCACCACGCGTCGAATTGCCCGCGATTTCGACCTTGCCGCCGATGGACCCGACCGCCAAGGCCGCCGCGTTCGCCGCGCTCCGCGAGCAGACGCTCGTTTGCGCCAAGTGCCCGAACCTCGTCGCCACCCGGACACAAGTGGTGTTTGGCGTGGGCAATCCCGACGCCGAACTGATGTTCATCGGGGAGGCCCCCGGCGCGGACGAGGACGCGCAGGGCGAACCATTCGTTGGCGCGGCGGGCCAGTTGCTCACCAAGATCATTGCCGCCACCGGTCTCACCCGGCAGCAAGTGTATATCGCGAACATCCTCAAGTGCCGCCCGGACATGCCCCCCGGCGCGTCCGGCAACCGCAAACCCACCCCCGAAGAAATGGCCACCTGCATTCCGTGGCTCCACCAGCAGATCGAGCTGATCCGCCCGCGCGTGCTCGTCGCGCTCGGGGCGACGGCGGCGGAGGGATTGCTGGGCCGGCCGGTGTTCATCACCAAGCTGCGCGGCCAGTGGCAGACGTGGCGCGGCCTGCCGCTGATGCCCACCTATCACCCTGCCTATCTGCTCCGCAACCAGGCGCTCACCGAGAAA
Source organism: Limisphaerales bacterium (assembly GCA_046290825.1). Classification (GTDB taxonomy): domain Bacteria; phylum Verrucomicrobiota; class Verrucomicrobiia; order Limisphaerales; family DSYF01; genus JBKBTZ01. The sequence continues at coordinate 4,363 of JBKBTZ010000178.1, read as the reverse complement.
CGCAAGGTCTGGGAGGACATGCTGGCCGTCATGGAAAAGCTCGGCCTGCCCATCAGCAACAAACAACGCGGCTACTTCCTCAAGGCCGGGTAATGGCCGCCGCAATTTTCCCCCATGAAACAATTCGCCACCCTCACCGTCATTGGCCGTGACAAAACCGGCGTCATCGCCCGCGTCACCAGTTTCCTGTTTGAACAACACGCCAACATCGAAGCCCTCGAGGAACAGGTCACGCGGGGCCAGTTCAGCATGACCCTCCAGGCCTCTTGGAAAAAGGGCCAACTGGACGAAGCCGCCGTGCGCCGCGGCCTCGACGAGCTGGCCGCGCAGTTGCAGATGGAAATCAAGCTGCGCCTCACCGACCCACGCCGCCGCCAGCGCATGGCCATCCTGGTCACCCGCGAGGAGCACTGTTTTGCCGCGCTGATGCAAGCCTTCCGCACCGGCCAGTTCCGCCAGGCCGAACCGGTCCTGGTGGTGGGCAACCGCCCGGACCTTGCGGCCCTCGCCGCCAGGCACAAACTGCCTTTCGCGCACATTCCCTGGCACGAACGCGCCGAGGCCGAAGCCCGGTTGCTCGAACTGACCGAGCAGCACGAGGTGGATTTCCTCGTGCTGGCGCGGTTCATGAAAATCCTTTCGCCCAACGTCGTGTGGCGTTTCAAGAACAAGATCATCAACATCCACCCCTCGCTGCTGCCGAGCTTTCCGGGCGCGCAGGCCTACCGGCAGGCTTACGAACACGGCGTCAAGATCGCCGGCGTCACCGCGCACTTCGTCAGCATGCACCTGGATGAAGGCCCCATCATCGCGCAGGCCGCCTTCGCCATCCGCCCGGACATGACGCTCAAGGACATCGTCGCCGCCGGCCAGCGCCTCGAAGCGCGCGTCCTGGTGAAGGCCGTCAAACTCTACCTCGCCAAACGCCTCGACGTTTACTGGGGCACGGTGAAGCAGGTGTGATGGGGAGCGGCGGGAAGCCGGACTCTTGACGTTCCCGTGCCGGTCAATGTCCCGACTGGCGTGCGCGGGGCAGCAGTTCCCGGTCCGGCAGCGTGGCGGCGAAACCCGCCGTGCGCAACGCGGCGACCAGTTCCTCGAGGTGGTCCAGCCCGCGCGTTTGCAGCGTAAAATCCACCACCGCCGTCTGCAACGGGCGCGAGCTGAACGCGCGCTGGTGATGCACCTCGACGATGTTGCCGCCCGCCGCGCCGATCAGCCGCGTGACGCGCGCGAGTTCGCCCGGCACGTCGCGCGTCTCGACGCGCACACGGACCAGGTGCCCGCTGCGCGCCAGACCGCGCTGGATGATCGAGGAGAGCGTGAGCAGGTCAATGTTGCCGCCGCACAACACCAGCCCGACCTTCCGCCCGCGGAACCGGCGGCGGTGTTTGAGCAGCGCCGCCAGGCCGCAGGCGCCCGCGCCCTCGACCACGGTCTTCTCGATTTGCAGCAGCTTGAGGACGGCGTCCTCGATTTCATCCTCGCCGAGCAGCAGGACATCGCTCACCAGCTTCTTTACCACACGGCGAGGCAGCCGGCCGGGCTGCTTGACGGCGATGCCCTCGGCCACGGTGTAACGCTCGCATCGCGCCGGTTCGCCGCGCAGCCATTGTGCCATCGCCGGGAAGCGTTCCGACTGCACACCGATGACTTCGATCTCCGGCTTGAGCGCCCGGGCGGCCACGGCCATGCCACCGATGAGACCGCCACCGCCAATCGGCACCAGCAACACCTCGAGGTCCGGCTGCTGCGCGAGCATTTCGAGCGCGATGGTTCCCTGCCCCGCCATCACCAGCGGGTCGTCGTAGGGATGAATCAGGACCAGCTTCCGCCGCCGGGCCAGCGTGGCGGTGAACGCGCGGGTTTCGTCGAACGTTTCCCCTTCGAGGATGACCTCCGCGCCGTGCGCCCGGGTGTGTTCAACCTTCACCGTCGGCGTGTGCCGGGGCATGACGATGACGGCGGGCACGCCGAGGCGGCGGGCATGGTAGGCGACGGCCTGCGCGTGGTTGCCGGCGGACATGGCAATGACGCCGCGCCGCCGCTCCGCCGCCGTGAGGGCCAGCAGGCGATTGAGCGCGCCCCGCTCCTTGAAGGCGGCGGTGAACTGGAGGTTCTCGAACTTCAGATGAACCCGCGCGCCGGTGATTTCGGAAAGCGTGCGCGAATAGGCGCAGGGCGTCAGAAGAATCTGGCCGCGCAGTTTTTCGGCGGCGGCCTGCACGTCACGAAGCGTGATGCTCATGGGGGATGATTTCGCCGGCGCATCGGGCGAGGAACTCCCGCCCGCCGGTGACCGCAGTGTGGACCAGTCGCCACCCGTCCGGGCAAGCACTTCCTCGGGTCCGTCCCACGCGCACTGCTCACGCACAGGTTCTTCTCCGCAGCCACCGGCGTTCAAACGCGGTGGCCGGGAGGCGCGGTGAAACCACGCGATTTGGGCATGGCTGCGGACGGGGACGCCCGCGCTCCGGGCAGAACCAGGGTCACGCCACGCGCTGGAGACAGTCGGTGAGGTAGGGCAGGAGCTGCTTCTTGCGCGAGACGACGTCGGCCAGTTCGTAGATGCCCGGCTCGATTTCGGGGTAGTCCACCAGGTCGAGCAGTTCGCGCGGGCCGGCGACGAGCAACAGCGAGTTCTGCTGCACCACGTCGGTCACGAGCAGGGTCGAGGCATAGTAGCCGTGGCGCTGGCGATAATTCTCCAACGCCGCCAGCACCTCGGTCTTGCACTTCCAGAAGTTGTCGAAGCCCACCTCCTCGATCTGCGCCACGCTGAACGAGCGCCCGCGTTCCTGGTATTCCTTGCAGTCGGCGGTGATGGCCTGATCCGCCGGCTTGCTGATGAGGATGGAGCCGGAGCTGAACAGCTTCTCGGTGAACTGCGTGGCGTTCACGCCCGCCAACGCCTCAAGCCGCTTCAGGATGGCGGCGTCGCGCGGCGTGGTGGTGGGCGAGGTGAGGTTCAACGTGTCCGACACCAGGCCCGCCAGCAGCAGACCCGCAACCGGGCGCGGCGGTTCCATGCCGTGCCGGAAAAAGCAGTCCGCCACGATGGTGCTGGTCGAGCCGACAGGGTCGTTGAGGAAAAAAATCGGTTGCGCGGTGCTGACCGCGCCGAGGCGGTGGTGATCAATGATCTCGAGAATCTCCACCTCGTCCGCCCCATGCACGGCCTGCGAGAGTTCGTTGTGGTCCACGAGGATGAGCCGGCGGTCCACCTTGCGGAGGAAGTCGGACTTCGAGATGACGCCCACCACCTCGTCCTGCTCGTTGACGACGGGGAAGGCGGCGAAGGGCTTGTTGACCACGGCACGCCCGGCGCTGCGGAGCGGCTCGTCCTCGCGGAGCGTCATGAACTCGTCATCCAGCATGTGATGCACGCGAATGGCGGCACGGCAGAGCATGGCGGTGGTGGCGCTGTCATGCGGTGACTGGAGCACGCTCACCTCGAAACGCCGGGCCAGCTCGAGGAGTTCGGCGGGCGGTTCGAAGCCGCCGGTGACGACGATGCAGCGGACGCGGTGTTCGATGGCCAGTTGCTGGATGTCCACGCGGTCGCCGGTGACGACGATGAGTTGCTCCGGCGCGTAGGTCAGCAGACGAAGGCGGAAGGAATCGAGCGACATCGCGCCGATCATCAGGATCAGTTCCTCCTCGTGACGGCCATTGACGCCGTGGAGAACGCGCGCACCCAGCGTGCGGGCGAGGCCATCGAGCGACGCGACAACGCGGCGCGACTCGAACACCCGATGGGAGCCAGGGAGGAAAAACTGGCTGATCTTGAAGACCGAAACGAGGCCCGCACAGACGCGGTCCGGTCCGAGCACGGGCAGCACGCGGATGTTGCGCTCGTCCATCAAGGCCAGGGCCTCGGCGATGGGCATGTCGGGCGGGACGGTGACCGGGTTGCGGCCCATCACGTCGCGGACCTTGGGCGAGACGTCGGCGACGAAGCGGGGCGGCTCGACACCGAAGGTTTGCAGGACGAAATCCACGCGATCGTTGAGGTCGCCGCAGCGCGCGGCCACGGCTTCGGGCAGGCCGGTGCGGCGTTTGAATTCGGCGTAACCGATGGCGCTGCAAATCGCGTCGGTGTCCGGGTTGCGATGGCCGATGACAAGAACTTCGCTCACGGATTGGGCTGGGGTTGGGGTTCCGGCGGCCGGGCTACGTCGGGGCCGCCGACGCGCGGGAGCTTGGGGAAGCGACCCACGCGGCGCAACCCCGGAGGCGCCGGCGCCGGGGCCGCAATCGCGGGCGGGCCGCCCGTGGCGCAACCGGGGCCGATACGCCCGAAAATGCGGCAGATCGCCGGGCGATGCCTGTTTCGTTGGCGAGAATCGGTTTCCGGGCTGCC
>JBKBTZ010000017.1:28687-39161 GCA_046290825.1 Limisphaerales bacterium | reverse complement strand
CCACTATCTCGGTGCGGCGTGGTATCAACGCGAGGTGGACATCCCCACCAACTGGCTGGGCCGGCGCGTGGTCCTGTTCCTCGAACGCACGCAATGGGAAACGCGCGCCTGGCTCGGCGACCGGCTCCTGGGCACGAACGATTCACTTTGCGTTCCGCACGAATTCGAGGCGGGCATTGTCGGCGACGCGCCGGGCCAGCTTCCGCCCGGACGACACCGCCTCACCGTCCGGGTGGACAACCGGATGCAACTGCCCTACCGGCCCGACGCACACGCCGTGAGCGATTCTCTGGGGGCGACATGGAACGGGATCGTGGGCCGCATCGAACTGCGCTCCACCACCCCCGTCTGGATTGAGGACGTCCGCCTGTTTCCGGAGGTGCCCGAGCGCTGGGTGCGGGTGAAGCTGACCATCGGCAATCGCAGCGGCGCCGCCGGGCGCGGCCGGGTGCTGGTGGGCAGTTCCACGAAAAAGGGACTTTGGTCGGTGGTGTTGATGGCGGGTTGGGACACCAATGGAGGAACCTGGGAAGGGCGCCTGCCTTACCATGGGGGCACAGAGCAGGACTGGGACGAGTTCCAACCCAAGCTGCAGGATTTGACCTTGCACCTTTACGACGGTGACCGAGGCCTGGCCGATGATGAGCGGAAGTTGACGTTCGGCTTCCGGAGTTTCCAGCCCTCCGGCCGTGACCTCCTCATCAATGGCCGCCCGACGCACCTACGCGGCACACATCACGGCGGCGATTTCCCGCTTACGGGCCATCCGCCATGCGACGTGGATTACTGGCGCAACCTCTGGCGCACCTGCAAGGAATGGGGCCTCAACCATGTCCGCTTCCACTCCTATTGCCCGCCCGAGGCCGCGTTCACGGCAGCGGATGAACTCGGCCTCTACCTGCAAATCGAGCCGGGCATGTGGAACACCTTCAACCCCGGCACGGACATGGAGACGCGGCTCTATCGCGAAACCGAACGCATCCTCCGGGCTTACGGCAATCATCCCTCGTTCGTGCTGATGGCCGCCAGCAACGAACCCAAGGGCCGCTGGCGCGACGTGCTGCCGCAATGGGCCGCGCACTTCCGCGAACGCGACCCGCGCCGCCTTTACACCACCGGCACCGGGTTCACGGACCCGGATGCGCCCGGCCCGCTGGACCGCGTGGATTTCACCGCCACGCAGCGATTCGGCGGCCGCCAGGTGCGCGGCGCGACGGGCTGGTTTGGGGGCGATTACCGGCGCTCCCTCGAGGACGTGAACGTCCCGGTGCTGGTCCACGAAAACGGCCAGTGGTGCGCCTATCCCGATTACGATGTCATTCGGAAGTTCACCGGCTATCTGCGCCCGGGGAACTACGAAATCTTCCGCGCCTCGGCGGAGCGGCACGGGCTGCCGATCGGAACGGGCGACGCTCCGCCTGCGGCTGGTTCGATGGCCAACGACGGCGCGCACGGAGTGTCGCGCCCTACCACAAAACAGTTCGCTCATGCCTCGGGGCGGTTCCAACTTGCGTGCTACAAGGAAGAGGTCGAGGCCAACCTCCGCACGCCCGGGCTGGCGGGCTTTCAGTTGCTCGATTTGCACGATTATCTCGGCCAGGGCACCGCGCTGGTCGGCGTGCTGGATCCGTTCTGGGAGGAAAAGGGCTACGTGAAGGCCGACGAATGGCGGGAGTTTTGCAGCCCGGTGGTGCCGCTGGCGCGATTGCCCCGGCGCGTCTTCACCACGGCGGACACGCTCGACGTGCCGGTGGATGTCGCAAATTACTCCGCCGCCGGGTGGACAAATGTCGTGCTCGAATGGGACCTCCAGCCCGCCGCCGGGGGCGCGGCCCTGTCCGGCCGGTTTCCCGCCACCAATCTGGCGGTGGGCCGCCATTTCAACGTGGCACACATCCGCACAGACCTCGTTGCTGTGCGCGCGCCGACCGCAGCGCTGCTCACCGTTCGCCTCGCGCCGGCAGAACATTCGCAGTCGCCGCTGGCCCCGAGTCTGCCGGCGGTCAACTCGTGGCCGGTCTGGATCTACCCCGCCAGCGTGGACACCACGGTGCCGGAAAGCGTGTTGCTCACCAGTTCGTGGGCCGAAGCCGAGGCCCGGCTGGCGGCGGGGGGCCGCGTCCTTTATCAGCCGCCGCTGGCCGATCTCGACTGGGCCAGTCCGCCCCTGGACCGCGTGCCCATCTTCTGGAACCGCCTCATGAGTCCGGGCTGGAGCCGGATGCTGGGCCTGTGGTGCGACGCCGCGCATCCCGCGCTGGCCGGCTTTCCCACCAGGTCGCACTGCGACTGGCAATGGACCGAACTCATCCGCACCCGCGCGCTGAACCTGGAGCGGTTGCCAGAGGTGGCGCCCATCGTCGCGGCGATTGACGACTGGAACCGCAACTGGCCGCTGGCTTGCCTGTTCGAGGCCCGGGTGGGAGACGGACGGCTGCTCGTGACCACGTTTGACCTTGGGGCGGTGTCGCCCGTGGCCAAACAGTTGCGCCGCTCCCTGCTGGATTACGCCGCCGGCGAGCAGTTCCGGCCCACCGCGCGGGTCACGGCGGAGCAGGTGCGCGCGCTGTGGTTCGACACGCTGGTCATGCGGAAGCTCGGCGCGAGCGGGGAGGCCAGCCACGGCGACGCTCGAGCGGCGCTCGACGGCGATCCCAACACCGCCTGGATCGCGGCGGGCGGGCGGGGCAACGAATCCCGCCGCCATCCCCACGAACTGACCATCACTTTCACCAACGCAGTTCCCATGGACGGCCTCGTCCTGATGAACCGGCAGAATGACCGCGACCGAATGGGCGACGTGCGCGAATACCGCGTGTCCGTAAGCGAGGATGGCCAGGAATGGCGGGAGGTGCTCCGCGGTGAACTGCCCTCGACCTGGTCGCCGCAAACGCTGCGCTTTCCCGAGCGGGTCACGGCGAGCCGGCTGCGTTTCACCGCATTATCCGGCTATGGCGCGGACAACGCGGCGGCGCTTGCCGAATTGGCCGTGTTGTATGCCGGTCCGCCCCTGCCCCCCAACGAGGGCCGCATCGAATACCGCCGCAGCCGCAGCACGGCAACGGACGTGGACGAGGGCGGCACGCCTTGAGCTGCCACCGTCGTTTGAGACGCTGATTCCGGGCGACATCCTCGCCCCCCACGTGTTCACCAAAAGCCCCGGAAACCATCGCTGGTTTCCGGGGCTGGAACATTTCCCGCCGCGGCAGCGGTCGCCCGGGCCGCCGCTACGCTGCCTCAGCGCCGCGCCTTCGGCAGCGCGTTGCGGCCGGCATAGACGGCGTTCTTACCAAGCTGCTGCTCGATGCGCAGGAGCTGATTGTATTTCGCCAGGCGATCCGAGCGGCTGAGCGAGCCGGTCTTGATCTGGCCGCAGTTCGTCGCCACTGCGATGTCGGCGATGGTGCTGTCCTCGGTTTCGCCGGAGCGATGGCTGAGGACGGCGGTGTAGCCGCTGTAATGCGCCAGTTGCACGGCGTCGAGCGTCTCGGTGAGCGAGCCGATCTGGTTCACCTTCACGAGAATCGAGTTCGCCGTGCCGGTATCAATGCCCTTCTGGAGGAATTTCACGTTCGTCACGAACAAATCGTCGCCGACGAGCTGGATCTTGTCGCCCAGCTTGTCGGTGAGCTTTTTCCACGTGGCCCAGTCGCTCTCGCCGCAGCCGTCTTCGATGCTGACGATGGGATACTTGTCCACGAGCCTGGCCCAGAGGTCCACCAGTTCGTCACCGGAAAGCTTCTCGCCGGTGCTCTTCTTCAGGGTGTAGGTGCTGTTGCCGGAGTAGAACTCGGACGCCGCCGGGTCGAGCGCGATGTAGATGTCCTTGCCCGGTTTGTAGCCCGCGTTCTTGATGGCGAGCATGATGCAATCGAGGGCTTCCTCGGCGCTCTTGAGGTTCGGCGCAAAGCCGCCCTCGTCGCCGACGGCGGTGCTCAGGCCCTTGCCTTTGAGCACGCTCTTGAGGGCGTGGAAGGTCTCGGTGATCGCGCGCAGGCCCTCGCTGAAGGTGGGCAGGCCGTGCGGCTGAATCATGAATTCCTGGAAATCAATCGGAGCGTCGGAGTGCGCGCCGCCGTTGATGACGTTCGCCATCGGCACAGGAAGCACCTTGGCGTTGGTGCCGCCGATGTAGCGGTAGAGCGGCAGATCGGCCTCGGCGGCAGCGGCCTTCGCGGTCGCCAGCGAGACGGCGAGAATCGCGTTTGCGCCGAGTTTGGATTTGGTCTCCGTGCCGTCGAGCGCGAGCATGGTCCGGTCAATGCCGACCTGGTCGAAGGCATCCATGCCAATGAGGGCGGGGGCAATCTTGGAGGTCACGTTGGCAACGGCCTTCGTCACGCCCTTGCCGAGGAATTTTTTCTTGTCGCCGTCGCGGAGTTCGACGGCCTCGTGTTCGCCGGTGCTGGCCCCGGAGGGCACGGCGGCGCGACCGGCAGCGCCGGAGGCGAGGTGGACATCCACTTCAACGGTGGGATTCCCGCGCGAATCAAGGATCTGGCGGGCGATGATGTTTGTGATTTGGCTCATGATGTTTCTAATGCTGGTTCAGACCAACTTGAGCCGCCAGCATAGCGGCCCGGCGACGCGGTTCAAGGCGCAAGACGCGATGAAATCGGACCGGGCGCATCTCAGTTTATTGCAGGATGGAAGGCGCAAGGTGGTTGTCATGACCCCAGCTTGCCCGGAACGATTCCGTTCCCTGCTGGGTGGAACGGGCCACTGGCCCGTGCTGCCGGGCGACCCGCCCGGCAGACGAGCGCACGCGGCGGCTCCTGAATGGTGGGTGGCGGCCGCGCGCACGACTGGGCGGCAAGTTGCCGCCCAGAACGGCCAAGTTGGCCGTTCCACCCATACCGACGACATGTTTCCGGCTTACACCCCCTTGCAAAATACTGAGATGCGCCCATCGGACCCATCATGTCATTCGGGCAGCCGCCCGAAGTAGAAACTCACCGTGCCGGAGTATTCGCCCTGCCCCCGGTTCGGCTGGCCCTGCGGGCCGGTGCTGTCGGCGGGCTTGAACTTGCTCCCAATGGGCGGGATGGCGTGCAGGAAACCCAGGCCGGCCGGGGGCAGGTTGGCATAGGCATGGCCAACCAGATTCGTCGGCGGCCACTCCGGGGTAAGCACCTGCACGAAGGGGATGTTCTCCGGCACCACGGTGAGCAGGCCCTCGGTTGACTCCAATTGCAGCCATCGCACGTTGGCGAAGCAACCTTTGAACTCGGGATACCCCCAGCCGCGGTGGCCGGTGATGGTATTGTTGTAGTCGTTCTCCCAGACGTTGAACGTGCCCCCGCCAAGGCGGTTCTTCCAGACGCGATACGGCCCGTCGCCCAGCCAGCGTTTGCGCTTCACGAACTGCTCCGGGTAATCGAACAGCACGCCGATGGCGTCGTTCGTGCCGGTGGCGGTGTAGGTGAAGTGGCATTGGAGCCAGCCGTCTTCGCGGAATTGCCACGTCACCTTCGCGAGTTCGCCGCCAACGACGCGCGGTCCGCCACGCAAGGAATACTTCCTCCCGCCGACGATGATTTCCTTCACCCCGCCGGCCTCGTCGAATTTGGCGACCGCGTCTCCATGCCTGAGTTCGGTCTCTCTCTCGAACCGGCTGGCTTGCGCCGCCACGGCGACATTCTTTGGCGGGAATTCTTTTGAGCGCCGGGGCCAGACCCACTCGCGAATCTCACGTCCCGCGGGATCAAAAACCCGCAACGCAATCGCCTCGTTCCCGTCGCTGGACCACGCGACGGGCGGAAGAACCGTTGCGCGACTCCCGGGAGCGAGGGAAAGGTTTTGCGCCTCCACCTCCTCCACAACCTCGAACCCGGCCCCCTCGGCCCGCGGGCTTTTGAAACGACGCACCTGCCACACAAACCGGCAATCGCGCGCATCGGTGAAGGCGAAATCGTTTTGGATGACAAAGACGCCGGAATAACCGGGCGACACCTGAATCGGCGACCACAGTTGCCGAATCGCGTAAAAACTCCCCTCCCGTTCGCGATACGGGCCGACGACGCCGTCCGGCGCCTGGTTGCCGCCGGTATCGAGTTCGCCCGTGTCGGGACGGCGGATGCCCTCGTCCGCGAACACCCAAAGGAAGCCGCCCGCGCAATTCGAGTGGCTCATCATCATCCGCCAGTAATCCTCCAGACCCGCGCCCGCGCCGCCGTCGTAAAGGCCGTGGAGGAATTCCGTGGGCAGATAAATCCAGCCGTTGGGCAGGTTGGGGTCCACTTTTTCCACCTTCTCCTTCGGGTGCCAATACATCGGCTCGCCGCGCGCTGCGACCTCGGCGTTGGTGAACATGAGGTAGTGCGCGGTGTTGATGCCGGCGCGCAGCGCCCACGGATGCAGCACGCGCCGTCGCTGCGGATCGAACCGGTGAAACACCGCGTCCAGTTCCGGATTGGAACCGCCCTCGTTGCCGTTGTTCCAGAAGAGAATGCTCGGATGGTTCACATCGCGGGTGACCATGGCCTCGACCAGCCGCGTGCCGGTGGGGGTGTCGTAAGCGTTGTGCCAGCCGGCGAGTTCGTTGAGGACGTAGAGGCCCAGTTCGTCGCACAGGTCCAGGAATTCCTTGTCCGGCGGGTAATGCGACATGCGGACGGCGTTTCCATTCATGGCCTTGATGGTCTCGAGGTCGAGCCGGTGAACCGCCGCGCTCAAGCAACGGCCGGAGTCCGGCCAGGACGAATGCCGGTTCACGCCCTTGAGAATGATCTTCTTTCCGTTGAGGTATAGCCCATCGCCATCGCGCACCTCGAACGTGCGAAAGCCGAACCGCTCACGGTGGACGTGGACCGTCTCCGCGCCGCGCTTCAAGCGGACCTCGACCAGATAAAGATGGGGCGTTTCGGCGGTCCATTGCCTGGGGGAGGCAATTGCCGCTTTGAGCGTCGCCTTCCCCTCACCCGTCCTGCCAGACACCCTCTCCCCATCCGATGGGGAGAGAGACGGGGTGAGGGGGCCGCCGGAGAACGCCGCGCCCACGTTCTTCCCATCCAATGTCATCACTTGCGCCTCCACCGAAGCGCCGTCCGCCATGCCATTCAAAAACACATCCATCGTGAAACTTCCATCCGCCTTCGCGTCAATCGCCACGCGCTCGATGAAACTTCGCGGCACCGCCTCAAGATAAACGGGCCGGTAAATGCCCGCGTGAACCCAGTAATCCGCCAGCCGTTCGGCCTTGTTCACCGATTCGTTCGCCGAATGGCGCGCCACCTCCACCTCCAGCCGGTTGGTCGCGCCGAACTTCACCAGCTTCGTCACCTCGTAGCGGAAGCGGTAAAACCCGCCCTGATGCGTCGGGCCGACGGATTCGCCGTTCAACCGGGCGCTGGTGTCGGTCATCACGCCCTCGAACACCAGAAAGACGCGTTTGCCGGTCCATTCGGCGGGCACGGCGAAATCGTGTTCGTAAAGCCCGCGCTCGTTCAGGGCGTTGGTGCCGTCGCGCCGGTAGGTCAGCGTGCCGAAGCCCTGCACGTCCCAGTGCGACGGCACGGGCAGGTTCGTCCAAACGCCGGAATTCGCGCCGCTGGTGCAGAAAAACCGCCACGGGACGGGATGGTCCTTGTCCCGACCGGAAAGGTGGAGGCGCTGGGTTTCGGGACTGCCGACCGCGGACAGGCCGGTCAACGTCAGCCCCAGCGCCCACGACAGGAAACGCCGAGAGGAGATCATGAGGGCCGCAGCCTAGCCTTCCGCCGCCTGTCCGCCAATCGCCAAACCGACCAGGTTCTTGCTCTTTCACGCCGCGGCTATCCGTGCCGTCCAGTCCCGCGCATCGCCATTCCCGCGACGGTCCATTACGCGGGCAAAAACTTTGACCCCCGGCGCAACTTTACCTAGCGTCCGGCGTTCAACAGTCACGCAGCGTCATGCCGTTTTTATCGTTGAAAGAGTTTCTGGCCCGCACCGGGCTGGGGTCGGCCGTCCAGCTTGAGGAGTGGACCAAGGCGTGGCGTGTCGCCGTCGAAAGCGGTTCCCAGGAAACACTGCTGGCGTTCATCTGCCGCGAGCGCGGCGTGGCCGAGGACGTTTTCCTCCAGACCCTCGCCCGCGAACTGGGCTGGCCCTACCTCGAACTGGCCAAGCACACCATCCCCACCGAGGCGCGGAACAAAATCTCCACCAAGGTCGCCTTCCAATACACCGTCATCCCCACCAACGTCGTGGACGGCGCGTTGCAGGTGACGGTCAGCAACCCGTTTGATACGGCGATGCTCAACGCCGTCCGCTTCGACGCGCGCGGCCCGGTGCAGTTCGCCCTCGCCCCCCGCGCGGAAATCGAGAAGGCGCTCAAGAAGTATTACGGCGTGGGCGCGGAGACGCTCGACGAGATGGCCGAGGAGGACGCCCCGCTCGACCTGGACCTGCCCAGCGACAAGGAGATCACCGAGGGCGACCAGGAGGCGAGCGTCATCAAGTTCGTCAACCAGATCATTTGGGAGGCGTTCAAGGACCGGGCCACGGACATTCATTTCGAGCCGCAGGAAGACGAACTGCGCATCCGCTACCGCATTGACGGCATCCTGCACCAGACGCCGATGCCGCCGCAGTTGAAGCGCTTCCAGGCCGCGCTCATCTCGCGCATCAAGGTGATGAGCGGCATGAACATCGCCGAGAAGCGCCTCCCGCAGGACGGCCGCATCAACGTCCGCATCAAGGGCGAGGAACTCGACATCCGCGTCTCCACCGTCCCGACCGTCTATGGCGAATCGGTGTCGCTGCGCCTGCTCACGCGCGGCAAAATTTTCCTCAGCCTCGACAAGCTGGGCTTCGCGCCGCAGGACGAAGCCGCCATCCGCGAACTGATCGTCAAGCCGCACGGCATCATCCTCATCACCGGCCCGACCGGTTCCGGCAAGTCCACGTCGCTCTACGCGATGTTGAGTTCCATCAACTCGATCCAGAAGCGGATCATCACCGTCGAGGAGCCGGTCGAATACGAACTCAAGGGCATCAACCAGATTGCGGTCCGCCCCGAGATCGGCCTCACCTTCGCCGTCGGCCTGCGCCACATCCTGCGCCAGGACCCGAACGTCATCATGGTCGGCGAAATTCGCGACCTCGAAACCGCCGAAATCGCCATCCGCGCCGCGCTGACCGGTCACCTGGTGTTCTCCACGCTGCACACGAACGACGCGCCGAGCGCCTTTACCCGTTTGATTGACATGGGCATCGAGCCGTTCCTCGTGGCGTCGTCCATCGAGGCCATCATGGCGCAACGCCTCGTCCGCACCATCTGCAAAGGCTGCAAGACGGAACAAAAGGTGGACCCGGCCTACCTGCGCCGCATCGGCTATCCCGAGGAGGAAATCCCCACGGCAAAGTTCTGGCATGGCGCGGGCTGCGAGGACTGCCGGCAGTTGGGCTACCAAGGCCGCCTGGCAATCTACGAACTGCTGGTGGTCAACGAAGCGCTCCGCCCGCTCATCCTCCAGCGTGCCGCGGCCTCAACCATTTCCGCCAAGGCCATCGAGGGCGGAATGCGGACGCTGCGGGTGGACGGCTGGAACAAGGTGCGGGCCGGCATCACCACCATCGAGGAGGTGCTGCGCGTCACGCAAATCGAGGAGCATCTGGACGCGTTGCTGGGCGGCAGCACGGCAACCCTGGTGAAACGAGGCTGACATGGCCGCCAAACGCTGGACCCATTGCTACGTGTTCGCGCCCGGCCCCGGAGCCGCGCGCCTGTGGGCGTTTGAAGCCAGGGGCGCAAACTTCAAGGCCACCAAGGAGCTGACGCTGCGCGAGACCGACCCGCTGCCGGTCTTCACCCAGAAGTCCTGGAGCGCGCTCTGGCAGCCCCGGTTGAACGTCGCCTGCCTGCCACCGGAGCGCGTGTTCCTGCGGGTGGCGCAGTTCCCGAATGCCGAACTGGACGAGACCCTCGCCATGGTCGAGTTGCAGTTGGAAAAGCTCTCGCCCATGCCCGTCGGGCAGATCGTCTGGACGTTGCATCGCCGCCCCCACCCGGACGGCAAGCAGCAGACCATCGTGCTCGTGATGGCCGCGCGGGACGCGGTGGAGGAATTTCTCGGCCAGTTGGAAACGCGCGGTTACCTCGCGGACCGGCTGGAACTGCCCGCGCTGGACCAGTTGCTGCGCGACGAAACCAGCGGGGACGGCGCGTGGATTTATCCCGAACTGCTGGGCGGCGTGGAGACCGCCGCCGTCGCCTGGTGGTCGCAGGGGGTGCTCCGCAGTGTGGATTTGCTGACCATCCCGCCGGGCGCGGAGCGCGTGCCCGCCCTGCGAGAACAGCTTTCCCAGATGGCATGGGCCGGCGAAGTGGACGGATGGCTCACCGGCACACCGGAATGGCACCTAGTGGCCGACGACCCGCTCGCCGCGCAATGGCTCCCCGCCCTGCGTGATGCGCTTGGCGTCCAGCCCCGGGTGGTCCCGCCGCTTTCCCCGTCCGAACTGGCCGCCCGCGTGGCGGAACGGGCCGCAG
>JBKBTZ010000017.1:0-28677 GCA_046290825.1 Limisphaerales bacterium | reverse complement strand
TCGGGGGGTCCCCCTTTTGCCCCTCGCACTGGTTGCCCTCTCGGCTTATGCCCCGTGCCGCCGCCGCCGAGCCGGGCGCCGCGCTGCTGCCCGCCGAACACGCCACGCGCTACCGCCAGCGGTTTGTGGACCGCCTTTGGATGCGGGGGCTGGGGGCGGTGGTGGTGCTCTACCTGGCGGTCGTGGCGGTCTATTTCGCGGCGGTGGGCGTGGCGGGCTGGCAGGCGCGCGCCGTCGAAACCAAGGTCAAGCAACTCAGCCAGAGCTACACCAATGCCCTCCAGATGCGCGACCGGTTTACCGTGCTCAAGGACCGGCAGGAACTCAAGTTCGCCGCCCTCGACTGCTGGAAGGCCGTGGCCGAGCACTTTCCGGAGGGCGCAACGCTCGAGACGTTCACCTTCCGCGACGGCCAGGTGTTGATTCTGAACGGCACCGCCCCCGCTGACGCGATGGACCGCATCATTGACTTCCACGACACCCTCAAACGGGCAAAGGTCAATGGTCAGCCGCTCTTCGACCCCGCCAAGGGCGAGCCGCCCACCCGCCGGGCGGCGCCGGGCAACCTCATCGCCTGGAACTTCAGTCTCGAACTGCGCCGGAGCGAACTGCTCACCCCCCCCAAATGACCAGCTTCTTCGACAAACTGAACCTTCGCCCCTTTGAGCGCCGCCTCGTCGTGGTGGTGGGCATCATTCTGTTTGTCGTCGTGCAGGTCTGGTTCGTGTGGCCGCATTTCGGCGACTACGGCAAGCTGCGCGCCCGCCAGCGGGAGGCGGAAAAGAAGCTCGCGCTGTTCGAGGCCGAACTGGCGCAGAAGGACAAGTTCGCCGCCGAAGTGAAACGGCTCGAGGGCGAGGGCCTGGCCGTCCCTGCCGAGGACCAGGCCACCGACCTTATGCGCGCCGTGGACAGCCAGGCGCGGCAGGCAGGCGTGACGGTGCAGAGCAGCGCCCGCCCCACCACCACCACCAACCAGTTCTTCCTCGAGCGCAGCCAGACCATCACCACCCTCTCCGGCGAGGACGGCCTCGTGAATTTCCTGTTCAACCTCGGCGCGGGCAATTCGCTCATCCGCGTGCGCGACCTCTCCGTCCGCCCGGACCAGACGCGCATGAAGCTCACGGCCAACATCAAACTGGTGGCCAGCTACCAGAAAAACCCGCCCCGCGTCCCGGCGGCCGGAACCGCCACCAACGCCGCCCCCGTCACCGCGCGCGGCCCCGCCGCGCCCGCCGTTCCTTCACCCGCAACTCCGCGCAAGCCATGAAAACCACCGTCACGCTCCTCCTGCTGTTCGCCCTCGCGCTCACCGCGCCCGCGCAGGTTCCTCCCCCGCCCGCCACCCCCGTGCCCGCGCCGGGGACGGACAGCAACCCCGCGTTGCTGGCCATTGCCCCCTCGAGCCGTCGCGCGCCGAATCCCGCCGACGAAGCGACGCTTTACGGCAAGGACGAGTTGAATCTGAAGGAGGTGGACATCAACCAGTTCCTCACGCTCTACGCCGAGGTGGTGGGCCGCACCATCCTGCGCCCGGCCACGCTGCCCGCGCCCACGATCACCCTGCGGAACATGACCCCCATCACCCGGAGCGAGGCCATCCAGTTGTTCGACGCGGTGCTGGGCATGAACGGCATCGCCGTCATCAACGTGGGCGAGAAGTTCGCCAAGGTTTTGCCGGTGGCCGAAGCCAACACCGGCGGCGCGAAGGTTTATGAAGGCAAACCGGAGGAACTGCCCGAACTCGGCTCCTACGTCACCCACGTCGTCCAGTTGCAATATGTGAAGCCCAGCGAAATGGTGCAGATCCTCCAACCCTTTGCCCGCATCCCCAACTCGATCCTGCCCATCGAGGGCAACGGCATCCTCGTCATCCGGGACTACTCCGAGAACGTCAAACGCATGCTGGAAATGATCCAGCGCGTGGACGTCACCGTGCCGGCGGAATTCGTTTCCGAGGTCATTCCCATCAAGTATGCCCTGGCCGGCGACATCGCCAGCGCGCTCAACAGCCTCGGCGGCGGCGGCAGCACCGCCAGCGTGGGCGCCAGCGGCGCGGGGGCGGCGGGTTCCCGCACCGCGACCCGCGGCGGCCCCAGCCGTCTGGGGGGCGGCATCTGCGGCATGGGCGGCCCTGGTTACGGCCAGCCGGGGACACTCGGCCAGCCGGGCGGTGCGGTGGGTGGCCTCGGCCAGCCCGGCGCGGCGGGCGGCGCGGGCGGCGGCACCTTCACCGACCGGCTCCGCTCCATCATCAACCGCGCCAGCCAGGCGGGCGGCAGCGGGGACATCCAGATCTTCGGCCAGACCAAAATCATTGCCGACGAGCGCACGAACTCCCTGCTCATCTACGCCACGCGCCATGACATGGAGGTCATCAAGGACGTCATCGCCAAACTCGATGTGGTGCTCGCCCAGGTGCTCATCGAGTCGCTCATCCTCGGCGTGAGCGGCGACAACAGTTTCGACTTCGGCGTGGCCGCCGCCCAGAAGGAGATGAGCCTGGGCAACGGCACCACCGGCGCGGGCGTCGTCAACAACGCCAAGGGCAACCTGCTCAACAACCTCGGCAGCCTCTTCGCCAGCAACAACGTCGCCAACCTCGGCGGCTTGAACTACTTCGGCAACATCAAGGGCGACTGGCTGTTGGCCGTCAATGCCCTCGCCTCCTCCGGCAAAACCGAGGTCATCCAGCGCCCGACCATCATGACCACCCACGCCACCCCCGGGCGGTTCTTCGTCGGCAACACCGTCCCCTACATCACCAGCACCTACAATTACGGCTTCGGCAGCGGTCCAAGTTCCTCCTACTCCCAGCTCCGCGTCGGCATCCAGTTGGATGTGACGCCGTTCATCAATCCGGATGGCATCGTTGTCATGAAGATTGACCAGGCCATCGAGGAGATTGACGGCTTCACCAAGATCGGCGGCGATGACGTGCCCAAGACCGCCAGCCGGACGCTGTCGGCGGACATCACCGTGCAGGACCGCGAAACCATCGTCCTTGGCGGCTTCGTCCGCACCCTCGGCTCCAAGACCCGCGAGGGCATCCCCCTGCTGAAAGACATTCCCCTGCTCGGCGGCCTGTTCCGCAACACCAGCGACAAGAAAGAGCGCCGGGAATTGCTGGTGCTCATGCGCCCCACCGTGTTGCGCACGCCCGAACTGGCCGCGCGCGGCTCCGACATCGAGCGCGAACGCATGACCGGCATCAACAAGTTCACCCAGAAGCTCGAAAAGGAGAACGCCGAATTCGAGCGCAAGATGGATGAACTGGACGGAAGCCGGCCCCGGCGCGGTGCCGGCGCAACGCCCTCCGAAACCACCGGCCTGCCCCTCCTGACCCCCGCCCCGGCCCCGGCCGGGGAACCACCCGCCGCCCCGCGCGATTTCAAATCCTCCCAGCCGATGACCGAGGAGGAACTCCGTTACTTCCGCAGCTCCGCAAATTAAGGCCGACACAATTCCCGGTGAAACCACCGGGTGAGGACGTGCCGCGATCCCTGCCGCCGACCGTCCCCCCCGGGATCGCAGGCAAAAAAGCCGGGCAGTGGTTGCTGCCCGGCGGAAAAACGCGGAGTTCAGGCCGCCACAGGTTCACCCGCGGTGGACTGGGCGCGGGCGGTGGCCGCCGGGGCCGCCTCTCCCAGGAACAGCGGGCGCATGTGCCGCTCGAAGATGTTCTCCGTGACCTGCTGAGCCACGATGGCCTCGTTGGCCTTGAGCAAGTCCGTGTAACGCGAACCGGCCTTGGCCGCGAGCTTGAAGGCCACATGGAGCAACTGCCGGATGTGCGGATTGAACTGCGGGTGCCCCGGCACGTGCCGGATGGCGGCGGCCAGTTGCGGCCCCGTCCAGCCGTTCACCACGGACGCGGGCGGCAGCTTGGCGCGGTCAATGTCAATCACACTGGCATACGGGGCGCACAGCTCGTCCACGTGCTCGAGCGCGTAGGCGTAGATTTCCTTGGCGAGCTTCAAGCCGTCGCCGCCCGCCTCGGCCAGGCCGATCAACTCCTCCAGCCAGGTGGTGCCCGCCGTCTTGAGGTGCAGCCCCGCGCCGGTGCGCGCGAGCGCGCGGCGGATGATGGGATAGAGGCTGAACTTGTCGCTGCCGCTGTGGACGCTGAGCTTGAGGCTGGCGGGCAGGCCATACTGTTTGACGGCATGGGCGAGGACGGCGAGGTCGTCATTGAACTCGCGCTCGAACTGCGCCAGGTCGCCGACGTAATCCACGCCCTTGTTGAAGCGGCCCGTGAACTTGGGCGCGATGGTCTGGACACGCACCTTTTCATCCGCGAGCGCGACGAGAATGACCAGCAGTTCCGGCGGCGTCTGCGGAGCGTCGGTCTCGTCCATCGAAACCTCGGCGATGATGTTCCCCTCGCCCTTCCTGGCGCAGATGTGGCGGTAAATCTTTCCCGCGTCCTGGACCGCCAGCAGATATTTGGCGGCGATGCGCTCGACCTCCGCCCGCGTGGTGGTGAACGGCTGCCCGACGCCCGGAATCGCCACCGTGCCGATCAGTTCCGGGTGCCGGTCCACGAACGCGGTGACCTCCGCCGGGCTGGCCGGTTTGCCGATCGAGTCCGCCACATCAATGGTGAAAAAATCCGAACAGGCGAGAAACCGGTCCACCGTCTCCAGCCGGATATGGTCGGCGTCCACATGCCAGGCGTGCTCCCAGCCGAGGGCCTTGACGGCGGCCTGCGCCGCGTCAAACACGCTCTGCGGCTCGGAGCCGATGAAGGTGTGCTCGCGGTTGGATTTGTTCCAGACGGGCACGACCGCCACGCCCCGGGCGGCGAGCATCTGGAAGGCGCGGAGCTGGGCTTTGGCCTGGTGGGCGAAGCGGTCACCCACCCCGAAGGAGAAACGTTCGATGGTTAGCATGATTTGTGTTTGGTTGCAGTTGAGCAAAAAAATCAAGGCTGCCGGATGACCTGGCAGTCAATCAGTTTCACATCGGCCTCGACGATGGTGTCGTCGCGGGTGATGCCGCGGAACACGGAATTGTGAATCCGCACGCCGCTGATCTCGGCGGCGGGAAAGCCCTGCACATCCAGCACGCGGCGGGCCTGGTCCACGACCAGGTGCTCGATGACCAGGTTGCGGACCACCGGGCGGTGCTCGCCGTTCGGGCCTTCCTCATAGACGAAATCAATCTGGAGGGCCGCGTCGGCCACGGTGCCAACCCGCACGTTGCGGACAAAAATGTTCTCCATCACGCCGCCGCGGGCCGCGTTGGACTTGAAACGGATGGCGCGGTCGAGTTCCGGGCTGTCCATCACGCAGTCCTCGACGAAGATGTTGCGCGCGCCGCCGGAGATTTCGCTGCCGAGGGTCACACCCCCGTGGCCGCGCTTCATGTGGCAGCGGCGGATCACGATGTTTTCGGAGGGCACACCGATGCGGCGGCCGTCGTTGTTGCGGCCGGACTTGATGGCAATGCAGTCGTCGCCGGTGTCGAACAGCGTATCCTCGATGAGCACGTCACGGCTCGATTCGGGGTTGCAGCCGTCGTTGTTCGGGCCGTGGGAAAGGATGTTGACGCGCCGGACGATGACATTGGTGCAGAGGACCGGGTTGATCTCCCACATCGGCGAGCGGCGGATGTGAACGCCTTCGATGAGGACGTTGCGGCAACGATAGGGCTGGATGAACGGCGGGCGGAGGTAGTCGCCGTTGCCGAACCGGCGCTGATCCACGGGAACGTTGTCCGCCACCATCTGCACGAGGCGGTCACGGGCGGCCTTCTGGGTGGGGGTGCCGGGCGGGTTCAAGTCGCGCCCCTTCCAGCGGCCCTTCCACGGCCACCAGTTGGTCATGTCGGCCTGGCCATCCAGCGTGCCCTCGCCGGTGATGGCGATATGTTCGGCGTCAATCGCGTAGATGAGCGGCGAATAGTTCCAGCACTCCATGCCCTCCCAGCGGGTGAACACGGCAGGCAGGTAGGCATTGGGATCCGTCTTGAACTTCAGGGTCGCCCCGTGTTCGAGGTGCAGGTTGATGCGGCTCTTGAGATGGATCGGGCCGGTGAGGAATTCGCCCGGCGGCACGATGACCCGCCCCCCGCCCACCTTGACCGCCGCCTCGATGGCGCGGGCAATCGCCGCGCTGGAGTCGGTTTTCCCGTCGGCCGCCGCGCCGTAATCGGTAATCAGGAATTCATGGCCGGGAATCAGCGGCGGAGTGATGCGGGCGAGGATCTGCGGCACCTGTTCCCACTCCTTCGCCACCGAGGGTTTGGCCGCCGCGCGCGGGATGTCGTGCGTCGCCGTCATGGGGAGGCCGAGGAGTTTCTGGAGTTCGATGCCGGCGAGGATGAACGGCCCGACGCCCTTGAGATCATTGTCCACCACCGGTTCGCGGAGGTAATACTCGTAGGAACCATCGCGACCAAACCCCAGCCCGGCCACCGAGCAGCAGCGGGTCAGGGAAATCAGCCCGCCACCATCCGTCCGGATGAACTCATCCAGGATGCCCTGATACCCTTTCAAGATCGCGGGAATGTAGGTGCGCGGCAGGTAGCCCTGATTGACCGCCTTGGCCATGAAATAAACAAACATCGCGCTGCACGTGGATTCGCGGTAATTGCCCTTGCGCGTGCCCTGATCCAGCACCTGCCACCAGACACCGGTCTCCGGGTCCTGCCAGCGCACGATGCCCTCGACGGTGCGCCGGATGATGGCGATGATTTCGGCGCGGCCCGGATGGGATTTCGGCAGGAAGTCCAGTGTGTCCACCTGCGCCATGGCCCACCAGCCAACGGCGCGACCCCAGAAATTCGAGGAAAGGCCGGTGACGGGGTTCGCCCAGTCCTGTTCCCGCCGCTCATCCCAGGCGTGGTAATACAGGCCGGTCTTGGGGTCATACGCCGCCTTGTCCATGAGCCGGAACTGTTTGACGATGTCGTCGAAGTCGGCGGCGGGGCCGTTGAAATCACGCGTGTATTCGGCGTAGAACGGCGCGCCCATGAACAGGCCATCCAGCCACATCTGCCAGGGGTAACGCGCCTTGTGCCAGAAGCCGCCCTCGCTGGTGCGCGGGTGCTCGGCAAGCTGGCGGCGCAACAGGTCGGCGCATTTCCGGTAACGCTCCTCGCCGGTCAAGTGGTAGAGCGCGATGACCGTTTTGCCGGGGGCGATGTTGTCAATGTTGTAATCCTCGATCTTGTAGCCCTGGATGCTGCCGTCGGGCTTGATGAACGAGCCGATCGCATCCTTTGTGAAGTCCAGGTAAGCCGGCGTCGGAACCACCTCGTTCAGACGGACGAGTGAAAGCGTGAACAGGCCGGCGGTGTAATCCCACTTCACCCGCCGCCCTTCCCGCCAGGCCAGCCGGTCACCCAGCCGCGCCGTCTCGGAATCCGCCATGCGAACCGACCATTGCAGCGGCGTGGCCCCGTTGAATTCCCGGGGCAGTTTGGGCGCCGCTGCGCCACCGGTGCGACAGCCGGAGGTGAACAGCAACGCCGCCGCGGTCAGCGCAAGGCCCGCCGTGAGGATGATTGGTAACTTCATGCCGGAAACGGGAGTTTTGGTTTCGCCCTGACAATGCTCCGAGCGTCGCGGGGTGTCGAGCAACCGGGCTGGTGGAATTGCGTTTTTTATCCGGAAAAAAGTGCCCCGCCTCACGGTTTGGGCCGCCAGTCCTCGCGCGGCGCAAGGACGTGATTCACGTCCCGCCAAGCCGCCGCTTCTTCTTCAGTCAACTGCCGGGAGGCGGGATGTCGTTGGGCCACGTCCAGTGGTCGCCTCTCCAGATCGGTGGTGCCGTGTTCCCAGAAACGCAATCGCGCGGTGTCGTTGCCGGTGATGAGCCAGCCCGCCGCCGGAATGTGCGGCCCCATCTGGCACCCGATGAAGGCCACCGCGCTGTCGGGAAACCGGTCCGTGCCAATGCGCGCCAGCCAGCACCGCTTCACGTTGGGCGTCGCCGTCAGGCGGCAGTTCAGAAACACGAAGCCGAACCGGTCCGCCGGGTTGCGGGAGGTGACGTAGTAACCGTCGTTCACCGCCTTCAATTCGCAGTTCTCGAACACCGTGGTCCCGTGGCCCCAGATGAAATCCACATCACCCTCCACGTAACAATCGGCAACATACACGCGCCCGTTCAGAAGCAGCGTGTCCTGAAAGCTGTAAAAATCGCAGTTCCGAATGACGCACCGCTCGCCCTCCAGCCGGAGCGCCTCGGCTTGCGAACCGCCCTTGGGCGTGGTGTTGCGGACGGTGAGATTCTCGAGCGTGACGTCATGCGAGTCCACGCTCAACAACGGGCGCTGCATCCGGCCCGGATTGAGGCGGTCGTTGTTGCGCCCGGCGAGGACGGTTTGCTTGCGGTCCTCGCCCACGATGCGCAGCCGGTTCCGGCCCGGGCCGATGTAGGTGATGCCGTCGTAGGTGCCGTTGCGGAGGAAGATTTCAACGGGCGTGTAATTGTCCTCCGGCAGGTAATCCACCGCGCCCTGCAAGGTGCAGAAATCGCCCAAGCTGTCGGGCGCAACCTCGATCCGGGTGCGGCCCCGGGCCAGCGCCGCGCGGGTGGTGAACCGCCACTGGCCGTTGGTCAAGCCGGACCACGGCCGCCCGGGGGCGGACTGGAACACGCCCGGGTCAATCACCACGGTGTATTCCGTTTCCGGTTCGAGCGCGCCGGTCCGCAATTCCATCGTCACGCCGTGGGCGTCCATCCGGAACGGCTCATACCGCAGCGTCTTGGTGCCGTAGCGGTTGGTGGGCTGCGGATGGGCCACATCCAGCCGGGCCGCTTCCGCGCCATCGCGGATGCGGATCACGCGCACGCAACCGTTCAAGCCGGTCTGCGCCGGGGCATTGAATTCGATGCGCAGCAGGGTGTCCGCGCAAATGGACCCTGCGCCATCCGGCGGGGACAGCCGCGTCACCGCCAGCTCCCCGGCCACCGGCAACGCCAGGCCCAGCACCAAAACCGTCGCCAGCCAACCCCGCCAACTCCCCTCGGATTTTGCCTTTCGGATTTCGGATTTCATCTCATCCCTCCTGGAACACCCGTTTCAAATACCCCACATTCGCGCCGAAGTTGCGTTTCACGTTGCGCGGATCCCCGGCGTCGCGGGAACGCTCCGCCACCAGCCAGCCGCGCCAGCCCAGTTCATCCAGCGTCCGTTTGATGCGTGGCAGGTCAATTTGGGGATCGTGCTCCAGCCAGACCCCATCCTCGTTCGTGCAGTGAATCTGGCAGAGGCGCTCGCGGCCCAGCGTGCGCAACTCGGCGGAAATGTCGCGCCCATTCTTCGCCGCGTTGGCGAAATTGAAGTAGATTTTGATGCCGGGCGACCCCACTTCCTGCAGCAGCTTCACCTCGTCCGCCGCCGACAGGGAAGTTTCGACGCCAATCACCACCCCCGCGTCCGCCGCCATCTGGCCCGCCATCCGGAGCCGTTCGACGATCGCCGGGCGCAGCTCGGGATGCTTCTGCAAGTCACCCTTCACGCCCAGCGGCAGAAAAGCGACCTTCACTTTCAGCGCCGTCATGGTGTCCACGCAGTCCTGGATCATGCGCGGCACCGTGGGCCGCTCCGCGAAGGACTGCGCAAAGAAGCCCGTCATGGCCAGCGAGCAGATTTCCAGCCGGTGCTCGCGCGCGGCCGCCAGAAACTGCTCCCGCGCCTCGGGCCGGGCGAGCTGGTTGTCAAAGGTCTCGCGGTCCCCCAGCCCGCCCATGTCCACCTCGACGCCGTCCGCGCCGACTTCGCGGGCCAGCGCGAAAGCCCCCAGCCGCTGGCGTTTCAGAATCATCAGATCACTGACGCCGATCCGATAGCGCGGGCCGGCGGCGGACGGAGCGGCGGCGCGACAACCGGGAAAAAAGCCCGCCGCCACGGCCCCCAGGGCCAGCGAATGTAAAAATTGACGCCGCCGCATCTTCACCGGTGCCGGGGGTCCACGTTGTTCCGCAGGTCCGTCCAATCCACCTTGGGCGCGCGCGGGTCGAGGCCGTTCAGGAAGTCCTCGATGTTGGTGTAACCATCGCCGTTCCGGTCGTCGGCGGCATCGGACGGGTCGTGCGGGTTCAAGCCGTGTTTCCGCTCCCAGGCGTCAGGCATCCCATCGCCATCGCTGTCCCGGTAGGGTCGGCCCCGGTAATGCGGGTAGCCGCCCACCTGATCGGGATGCGTGATGATGCCTTTGGCGATGAGTTCAACCTGTTTTTCGATGTGCTCGGCTGTGTAGGGGGGGTGCGCCAGCCGTTCGCGAATGCCCGGGCCGGCCTTTGCGGTGGTGACGCCGGTGCGGACGGTCTTGACGATGCGCGCGTCCACGGCATCGCGCCTGGGCAACGTGGCTCCGGCGCGGGCGAGGACGGTGTGATAGGCGTTGGTGGCGGGCTGGATGGGCAGCGGGGCATGCGGAAACGGCTCGTGGACGCGGATCTTCGACAGCACTTCCGCAACGGGCGCCTGCGACGCGGGCTGCACACCGCCGTCCCAGTTGTCGCGCGTGACGCGGGGATTGCCCTCCACCACGTTCCCGGCGACGTAGGCGCGGCCAAAATTGTCCACCACCGTCCGGCTGCGCTCGGACTCCGGCTTCAACAGCCGCCACGCGATGGGCGCGTCGCGCGGCGTGGCGGGGCCGGGCTTGAGATAGTTGTTGATGATGTTGAACTCGCTCCGGTGGTCACCGCCGTCCACGGTGCGATGGACCCAGTTGAACAGGACGTTGTTGACGAAGGTGAAATCGCCATACATGCCGACGCTGGGATTGCGGCCGGTGTTGTTGGCCCAGAGGTTGTGATGAAAGGTGCTGTTCAAGCCGCCAATCGTGCTGCCGAAGGCGTGGTGGAAGACATTGAGCGCCTCGCTGAAGATCGAGTTCTGGATGGTGATGTTCACGGTGGGCAGCTTGAGCGCGGGGGTGGACTCGTCGTCGTCGTGATCGAACATGTGCCGATACATGCTCATGTTCTCGTCCAGCCCCCAGCTTGCGGAGACGTGGTCAATCATGATGTTGCCGATCGGGTTGCCGCCGAGCGAATCGTTGCGGTCGCCCACCCACGTCTCGCCGCGCCGGAAGCGCAGGTGCCGGATGACCACGTCGTGCGTCTCCAGCTCAACCGTGTCGCCCGCAATGCACACGCCGTCGCCGGGCGCGGTGGCGCCGTTGATGGTGATGTAGGGCGCGCGAATGCGGAGGCGCTCCTGCAACCGGATGATCCCGGCCACGTTGAACACCACGATGCGCGGGCCGCCGGCCTCGCACGCCTCGCGGAAGCTGCCCGGGCCGCGGTCGTTCAGATTGGTGACGACGAAAACTCTCCCGCCGCGCCCGCCAAAGGAATACATCCCGCCACCCCACGCGCCGGGAAAGGCGGGGATCTTCGCCTGCGGCAAATCCCCGGGCTTGGCAGCCCCCGGGAGATAGGGCTTGCCCTTGGCGGCCCACTCCTGGATGACCGGCAACGCGCGGGCAAAGGCCTCATCGGAACGACGGTCCGCGGCGGCCTTGCGCGCGGCGGCCTCAGCCGCGACTTCGCTGGAGATGCGGGGATACTGGGCGCGGGCGGCGGAAACAAGGCCCAGCACCAGAACAAGGATGGGAACGAGGGGTTTCACAAAGCAGGGGAATTGGTTGCAGCGCCCGGGGACGACGGCTCGCGCAGGTTGCGTTCGCCGGCCTTGAGGTCATAACCGGCCTTGACGAGGTAATTGTTGATGCGGCCCTTGTATTTGCCGAACACCGCGTGTTTCTCGCGCGCGGTGCCGGCCACCATGGCCAGCTCGCGCGCCTCGTGCAGCCAGGCCAGCACCTGGCGGCGCTGCTCGTCGGTCAATTCCGGGAACATCCGCAAATACACACCGTAGGTCAGCGGCGCGACGCCGTAGGTCATCCCGTCTTTGACGCGCTCGACCTGGTCCGGCGTCAGGTCACGGTTCAAATCGGCGAGAAACTGCAGGTGCGCCGCCTGCTGGCGGGATTCCACGTCGCCCCGGATGAGGCCCGTGGCGGCAGCGTCATTGGTCGCGGCGGCGAGCCGGGCATCGCGTTCCGCGTGGATCGCGGCGAGGTCGAGGTATTGCCGGGCCACCCGGTCCGTGACTCGCGCGGCCAGGTTGGTGTTGGTCAGCGCGAGGGCCGCGACGATTTTTTCCGCCCGCTCCCGGACCACCCGTTCGTGGTCAGGACTGGCGGACGCGACTGGTTCTCCCGCCGTCGGGGATGCCGCCATCACCAGCAGGAAGAACCAAGCGGTGAGCCACATGACGGCCCCCAAAGCATTGTTCTCTCGCCTCACTCGCATCGGGAGCGGCGGTTATTTGCCCGCGGCCGCCTGCCGGGCTTCCCAATCTTGATACGCCTTCGCCACATCGTAGCCGCGCGCCGTCAGCTCGGCATTGATGGCGTCCTTGTGCTTCTGAAAAATGTGCGACTTCTCGTTGGCGCTGCCCCCATCCATCGCCTCCTCGCGGGCAGCCTTGAGCCGCTCGACGATCCACGCCTTGTCGGCGTCCTTCAACGCGGGGATGATCTGCGCATAGGCATCGGCGGTGACCCGCACCTTGTCATAGGTCATCACGTCTTTGACCGCCTCGAGCTGCGCGGGGGTCAATTCCAGGGCGAGGATGGAAACAAACCACTCGTGCAACGGCTTGGAGAGACGCAGCCGCAGTTCCGCGCGGGCTGCGTAATCGTCCGGGTCCTTCCCGGCGGCGCGCAACTGGGCGTTGATCACCTCGTCCCGGGCGCGAAGCGTCCGATATTGCAACAACAGCAGCGTCCGCACGCGGGACGCCTTCGCCGCGTCTTCGATTTTCAACCGCTCGAAGATGCGGTCCACGCGCCGTTCGAGCGCCTGGGCATAGTGGGCCTCGCGTTCCTCGGCCGTCGCGGACGCGGAAGTTTCCTGGGCGATGGCGGACCATGCGAGGGAGACCACAAGCAGCGGCAACAGCCCGCCAATGAGTCGTCGGGGGTTCATAGTGGAACCAGCCTACCAGCCCCGCCTCCCAAGTCCATGCGCGGGCCGGGCGAAAACTTGCACTCTTGCGCGATTACCCGGTCGGGGGCTTGACCGGAGGAAGCGCGACGCGGTTGCATGGGCGGCATGCGCCCGCACCTGCTGTCGTTGTTTTCCTTCTGCGCCACCGTCGCGCTGGCGGCCCCGGACTACCCGGTGCAGCCTGTGCCGTTCACCGTCGTGCGGTTCACCGGGGGCCTGCTGCATGACCGCCAGGCCACCAACACCGCCGTCACCCTGCCCTTCGCGCTCGAACAATGCGAGACGTCGGGGCGCCTGAAAAATTTCGACCTCGCCGCCGAGGTCATGCGCCGCCGCGCCGCCGGGGAGACGAACTTCCAGATCAAACCGCCCACGCAGTATCCGTTCGATGACACCGATGTGTTCAAGGCCATCGAGGGCGCGGCGTTTTCCCTGAGCGTGCGGCCGGACCCCGCGCTCGCCGCCCGGCTCGAAGCCATGATCCGGCGCATCGCCGCCGCGCAGGAGCCGGATGGCTACCTTTACACCTTCCGCACCATGCACCCGGACAGCCCGGGCCACGGCTGGATTGGCCGTGAACGGTGGGAAAAGGACCCGCAACTCAGCCACGAACTCTACAACCTTGGCCACCTCTTCGAGGCGGGCACCGCGCATTACCAGGCCACCGGCTCGCGCTCGCTGCTCGCGGTCTGCCTCAAGGCCGCCGAACTCCTGCACCGCGACTTCCGCGATGGCGAACCACGCATCGCCCCGGGCCACCAGGTCATCGAGATGGGCCTCGTCCGCCTCCACCGCCAGACCGGCGACCCGCGCTGGCTCGGCCTCGCGCGCTTCTTTCTGGAAAACCGCGGTCGCGGCGGCGAATACAGCCAGGACCACCGGCCCGTGCTGGAGCAGGACAGGGCGGTGGGCCACGCGGTCCGCGCCAACTACATGTATGCGGGCATGGCCGACGTGGCCGCGCTCACCGGCGACGCGCGCTACTTCGACGCCATCCACCGCATCTGGCGCAACGTCGTTGGCACCAAGCTGCACCTGACGGGCGGCTGCGGCGCGCGCGCCTCGGGCGAAGCCTACGGGGACGACTACGAACTCCCCCACCGCTGCTACAACGAGACCTGCGCGGCGGTCGCCTTCCTGTTCTGGAACCACCGCATGTTCCTCCTGACCGGCGAGGGCCGGTTCATGGATGTCTTCGAACGCACGCTTTACAACGGCGCGCTCAGCGGGGTCTCCCTGTCCGGCGACCGGTTCTTTTACCCAAACCCGCTGGAATACGACGGACAGGCGAAGAACAACCACGGCCACGCCGGACGCGCTCCGTGGTTCGGCTGCGCCTGCTGTCCGCCCAACCTCATGCGCACCCTGGCCGCCCTCGGCGACTACCTCTGCGCCGTGCGGGACGACACGCTCTATGTAAATCTCCACGCCGCCAGCGCCGCCACCGCGACCCTCGCCGGCGCCAGGGTGGAACTGGAACAGATGACCGACTACCCGTGGAACGGCACCATCCGGCTCCGGGTAACCCCGGAGAGGCCGCTCCGTTTCACCCTCGCGCTCCGCATCCCCGGCTGGGTCGAGGGCCGTCCCCTGCCCAGCGACCTCTACCGCTACGACGACGCGACTCCCGCGCCTTGGACCGTCGAGGTCAATGGCGAGCGACAGTCGTTCAACCGGCCCGCCACCGAAGGCACTTCGCCCGGGGCGGACGCAGGGCAGGACCGGCTGGAGATTCGGGACGGTTTCGCCCGTATCACCCGCAACTGGCGGGCCGGGGACCTGGTTGCCCTTGAGCTGCCCATGCCCGTGCGCCGCGTTGCCGGGCATCCCAAAATCGCCGCCACGAAAAACCAGGTCGCCCTGGAACGCGGCCCAATCGTTTACGCCTTTGAAGGTGTGGACAATGACGGTGCCGTCTTCGATCTGGTGCTCCCGGAAACCGCCCGCATCACGCCCGAGCATCGCCCGGACCTGCTCGGCGGAGTGACCGTGCTGCGCATTGCCGACGCCGCCCGCGCCCGCCGCGAGGACACGGGTGCGCTGGTCACGCGGCCGGCGCAACTGCTGGCCATCCCCTACGCCACCTGGGCCAATCGCGGCCTCACGCCCATGGCGGTGTGGCTGGCGCGCGATGCCGCCACGGCCCGGCCCACGCCGTCGCCCACCCTCGCCTCGCAGGCGAAGGTCACCGTGTCGTTTGCGCGCGCCGGCATGAGCCTCGCGCCGATTAACGACCAGCTCCTGCCGGAGAATTTCACCGACGGCTTCGCGCCCAACTTTGATTTCTGGCCGCGCAAGGGCACCACGGAATGGATCACCTACGAGTTTGCCCGACCGGCCACCGTGCGGGCCGTGCGGGTCTCGTGGTTTGACGACACCGGCACGGGCGAGTGTCGCCTGCCCGCCGCGTGGCGCGTCCTTCATCGCACCGCCGAGGGCCGGTGGGAACCCGTGAAACGCACCGGAGACTACCCGACGCAGAAGCGCGCCCCTGTGCGCGTGAGTTTCGAGCCGGTCACAACCACCGCCTTGCGGCTGGAAATCCAGTTGCCGCCCAACTTTTCCGCCGGCGTGTATGAGTGGGAAGTGGAGTAAATCGTCGCGAGACCTTCACCCTGACCGCCGCCTCGCTCACCGCGAGTAGCCGAACCGAGTGCCGCTCCTTCGGCACCGGGACGCGGTGCCTGCGAACGCCACCGGGAAGCGCGGCTTGCCAGCACGGTTGGCTTCCCGTAAAACGCGCCCAACAGGCAAGGCTCCCGCATGTATAAGATTCTTGGTGGCGACGGGCAGGAATACGGGCCGGTGACAGCCGCAACCGTGCGGGAGTGGATTCTCCAGGGCCGGGCCAGCGGCGCCACCCAGGTCCGTCGCGAAGACAGCGCCGCCTGGCAACCGCTCAGTTCCGTGCCCGAACTGGCCGCCTTTCTCCCCGCCGCCGCCGCGCCCATCGCCGCCGTCACCCCCACGAACCCGCTTGCGATCTGGTCGCTCGTGCTGGGCATCCTCGGTTTCTTTTGTGGCATCACCGGCCCGGTGGGGCTGGTGCTCGGCTGGGTGGCGCGGAAGCAAATTCGCGCCGCGCAACCGCCGCAGGAAGGCGCGGCCCTCGCGCTGGCGGGCATGATCACCGGCGGGTTGTCCACGCTCTTCATCCTGGCTTACGTCGGCGTCATGGTCGTCGCATTCCGGCACGGCTTTGAAAGCTCCTTCTCCCAGTCCCGCGGCCGCGCGCAGACCATCACCTGCGTGAACAACGTCAAACAGATTGCCCTCGCCTTGCGCATCTATGCCACGGACAACGACGATGCCTTCCCCGCTGCCACCAACTGGTGCGATGCCATTAGCGCCGAAGTCGGTGGTGCCCGGAATGTGTTTTGGTGCCCGGCGGAAACCAACTCCCTCCGCAGCGCGTATGCCTTCAACGCCGCGCTCGGTGGCGTGAAGGACAGTGACCTGGCGCCGGACACCGTGATGGTGTTCGAGTCCGACGCGGGCTGGAACGCCAGCGGCGGACCGGAACTGCTCACCGCCCAGCCCCGGCACAACGGCGTGTGGGTCATTGGCTTTGCAGACGGCAGTGTGCAGCAAATTGGCGCGGCCCGGCTGGCCTCGCTTCGTTGGAACCCGACAAACGAACCCCCAAACCAAAATTAAAGCGTATGTATAAAATCCTTGGCGGCGACGGCAAAGAATACGGACCGGTCTCGGCGGACACCCTGCGGCAATGGATTGCCGAGGGCCGCGCCAACGCGCAAACCCAGGTGCAGCTCGAAGGCACCACGAACTGGGTGCTCCTCGGCAGCCTGCCCGAGTTCTCGGCAGCCGCGCCCACACCAATGCCCGCGGCCCCCGGCCTGGGCACGCAGGCCCCCGTTGGCAACGCAGCGGAAATGGTCTCCGGCCCGGCCATCGGCCTGATCGTCACGGCCATCCTCGGCGGGCTGATGAATATCGCGGGAATTCTCATGAACGTGCTCGGCGTCGGCCTCGCGGGCGCGGGGATGTCCGGCAACGAGGACCTGCCTCCGGGCTTCGAGATGTTGTCCGGCGGGCTGGGGATTGTTTCCGGCATCCTCGGTCTCGCCATGTCCGTGGTGGTGCTGCTCGGCGCGCTCAAGATGAAGAAGCTGGAGAGCTACACCTTCGCCCTCGTCACCGCCATCATCGCGATGGTGCCTTGTATTTCGCCTTGCTGCGTCATCGGCATCCCCATCGGCATCTGGGCGCTCGTCGTTCTGAACAAGCCCGAGGTCAAAGGGGCCTTCCATTAAACCGTCAACCGGAGCCAGCCATGTTTCGCATCATCGGCGGTGACGGACGGGAATACGGCCCCGTCACCGCCGACCAGTTGCGACAGTGGTTAGCCGAAGGGCGCGCCAACGCCCAGACATTGACCCGCCGTGAAACAGAGGCCAACTGGCAACCGCTCGCCAACCTGCCCGAATTCGGTGGCATCGTCTCCGCTTCCGCAACGGGCGCCGGCTGGCCCGGCGTCCCACCCACCGGCTCACGCGAGGCCGCGCTGCGGCTGGCCAATCCGGCGGGAATTGCCCTGATGCTCGTCGGGGTCATCGGCCTCCTGTGGCTTCTCGCCCAAGGAATCCTGTGGGCGGTGCGCGGGCCGGAATCCAACCCCCTGCTTCAGAAAATGCTGGAGCACTCCAGCACCCCGGAAGCGACCCGGATAGGAATGATGATCGGCCTCGCGTTCTCCCTGTTGGTTGGTTCCCTCGTCTCCGCTTTCACCATCTACTGCGGCTGGAAACTTCGCCGCCTGGAATCGTGGGGGTTGGTGCTGACGGCAGCAATTCTCAGCCTGCTGCCCTGCTGCGGGACCAGTGTGCCCGTGTGCTTCCTCAGCCTGCCGGTCGGGGTCTGGGTCATCCTCGTTATCAGCCGAAGCTCGGTGAAGGCGCATTTCCGGTGAACCGTCCCATGAACCTCCCCCCCGTCATCCTCGCCTCCGCCTCCCCCCGGCGGGTGGAGTTGCTGCGGCAGATCGTGTTCCGCTTCCGCGTGCTGCCCAGCGCCGCGCCCGAGTGTGAGCACGAACAGTTCACCGCCTGGGAGGTCGCGCAGTTGAACGCCCATCGCAAGGCCCGCCTCATCGCCAAACAACATCCCGACCACCTCGTCATCGGCGCGGACACGGTCGTCTGCCTCGGCACCAAGTTCTACAACAAGCCGGCGGATGCGGCGGACGCGCGGCGCATGTTGCGCGAGTTGTCGGGCAAGACACATCAGGTCGTCACCGGCGTCTGCCTGCTCCACCTGCGCGGCCATCGCGAGGCGCTGTTCTGCGACACCACGCTCGTGAAGTTCCACCGCCTGACTCCGGCCGTCATCCGCCAATATGTGGCCACCGCGAACCCGCTCGACAAGGCGGGCGCCTACGGCATCCAGGACCAGGGGGAACTGCTGGTCGCGGATATCCACGGCTCCTACACCAACGTCATGGGGCTGCCCGTGGAGCGGTTGCGCGCGGAATTGCGGGCCTGGCCGGCGGGCCGTTGACCGGCATCAAAAAGCCTGCCCCCGCCCCGCGGCTCCGCCATACTCGCCGCGTGTTTGAACTGCTCAAAACCGATTCCACCTCAAAGGCCCGCCTGGGCCGGCTGACCACCGCGCACGGCGTCGTTGAGACGCCTGTTTTCATGCCCGTCGGCACGCAGGCCAGCGTGAAAGCACTCGACCCGCGCGAACTCGAGGAGATGGGCACGCAGATCATCCTCGGCAACACCTATCATCTCAACATCCGCCCCGGCATGGACATCATCCAGGCGGCGGGCGGCCTGCACCGGTTCATGAACTGGCACCGGCCCATCCTCACCGACAGCGGCGGGTTCCAGGTCTTCAGCCTCGGCGACATACGCAAGGTCAAGGCCCACGGCGTCGAGTTCCGCTCGCATCTCGATGGCACGCTGTTGTTCCTTGGACCGAAGGAATCCATGGAGATTCAGCGCATCCTCGGCTCGGACATCGCAATGGTGTTTGACGAATGTCCCCCGCACGACGCGCCGATGAAGGAGTTGAAGGCCGCCGTCGAGCGCACCATCCGCTGGGCCAAGGAATGTCGCGAACAGCCGCGCGCCGAAGGCCAGCAGGTGTTCGGCATCGTGCAGGGCGGCAGCGATGCCCATCTGCGCGAGCACTGCGCCCGGGAAATCACCAAGCTCGGCTTCGACGGCTACGCCATCGGCGGCGTCAGCGTCGGCGAGCCGGAACCCGAAATGATGCGCGCCATCGAGCTGACCGAGCCGTTCCTGCCGCCCGAACGGGCGCGTTACGCGATGGGTCTTGGCACGCCCGCGCAGTTGGTCGAGATTGTGGCGCGCGGCGTGGACATGTTCGACTGCGTGCTGCCGACCCGCGTGGCCCGCAACGGCACGGTGTTCACCTACCAGGGCGCCTACGTGCTCAAGGGCGGCCAATACAAGGCCGACTTCCGCCCCATCGAGGAAGGCTGCGATTGCTTCGCCTGCCGCCACTTCACCCGCGCCTATCTGCGGCACCTGTTCAACGTGGGGGAAATCCTCGCCGCCCGCATGTTGAGCGTCCACAACTCGCACCTGTTTCTGCGGCTGATGCGCGACATCCGCTCGCACCTGGCGGCAGGCACGTTCGGCGAATTCCGCCGCGAGTTCATCGCCCGCTACGTCCCCTCCCGCCGCGTCCTGGCGCAGCGCCAGACGGAACGTTGACCGCGCACCGGATCACTCCTCCGGACGGCATGCGCGGCCCCCCACCAGGTGCTTGTTCCCGTGTCCGTTTCCGCGCACACTGGCCGCGCGATGAAAAAGAAAACCGCCGCCGCCGGCACTCCTGACCTCCGCCCCTTCTCCCGCATCCTGCTTGACGGTCCCGACCGCGCGCCCGCCCGCGCCATGTTGTATCCCGTCGGGTTCAAGGAGGAGGATTTCACCAAACCCATCATCGGCATCGCCTCCACATGGAGCATGGTCACGCCGTGCAACATGCACATTGACCAGCTCGCGCGCGAGGCCGAGCAGGGCGCAAACGCGGCCGGCGGCAAGGCCATCATTTTCAACACCATCACCGTCTCTGACGGCATCTCGATGGGCACCGAGGGAATGAAGTATTCGCTCGTTTCGCGGGAGATCATCGCCGACTCGATCGAAGCGGTCGTCGGCGCCGAGGGCATGGACGGGTTTGTGGCCATCGGCGGGTGCGACAAGAACATGCCCGGTTCGATGATTGCCATCGCGCGGATGAATCGCGCCGCCGTGTTCGTCTATGGCGGCACGATCCTGCCTGGCTGCCTCACGATGGACCCGCAGAAAAAGCTCGACATCGTCTCGGTGTTCGAGGCCGTGGGCCAGCACGCGGCCGGCCAGATTGACGACGCCGGGCTGCGTGCCGTCGAGTCGTGCGCCATTCCGGGAGCCGGCTCCTGCGGCGGCATGTATACGGCAAATACGATGGCCAGCGCCATCGAGGCGCTGGGCATGAGCCTCCCCAACAGCTCCGCGCAGAACGCCGTCTCCGAGGCCAAGAAGGACGACTGCCGCCGCGCCGGCGCCGCCGTGGTGAACATGCTCAAGACCGGCCTGCGCCCGCTGGACATCATGACGCGGAAGGCGTTTGAAAACGCCATCACCGTGGTCATCGCCCTCGGCGGCTCGACCAATGCCGTCTTGCACCTCCTCGGCATCGCCCACGCGGCCCGGGTCAAGCTCTCGCTCGACGACTTCACCCGCATCGGGAAGCGCGTCCCCGTGCTGGCCGACCTCAAGCCCAGCGGCAAACATCTCATGTCCGAACTCGTGGCCATCGGCGGCATCCGGCCATTGATGAAGACACTGCTCGACGCGGGACTGCTGCACGGCGACTGCCTCACCGTCACCGGCCAGACCATGGCCGAGACGCTCGCCGACGTGAAACCGTATCCCGAAGGCCAGACCATCATTCGGCCACTCACCAACCCGATCAAAAAAGACAGCCACCTGGTCATTTTGCGCGGCAACCTCGCTCCCGAGGGCGCGGTGGCCAAAATTTCCGGCAAGGAAGGGCTGCGCTTCGAGGGGAAGGCCATCGTGTTCGAGGGCGAGGAAAAGGCCCTGCAAGCCATCCTGAAGGGCAAGGTGAAGAAAGGCCACGTTGTCGTCGTGCGCGGTGAAGGACCGAAGGGCGGCCCCGGCATGCGCGAGATGCTTTCGCCCACCAGCGCCATCATGGGCCGGGGCCTCGGCAAGGACGTTGCGCTCATCACCGATGGCCGTTTCAGCGGCGGCAGCCACGGCTTCGTCGTCGGCCACGTCACTCCCGAGGCTTACGTCGGCGGCCCCATTGGCCTGGTGAAGAACGGCGACCCCATCACGATTGATGCCGTCAAACGCGAGATCACGCTGGGCATCAGCGCGACGGAATTGAAGCGGCGGAAGCAGGCTTGGAAAAAGCCGGCCCCGCGTTACACCCGGGGCGTGCTGGCCAAATACGCGCTCACCGTTCGCAGCGCCAGCGAGGGCGCGGTGACGGACGCGGATTTGAAGCTCTAACCGGGAAAGCTTCGGCCCGACCGGAACGAATCGGTTCGGCCTCAAACAGCCGAGTTTGGGGACATGGCGCCAACCACCGCCGTGGTTTTTGGCATGCCGCAAGCTTGGACAGGGGCGGCGTTTTCCACCCGTCTCGGGTGCCTCGCTCTGCCTTCCTGTCAAGGACCTTTGTGGTCGGCCCGAATCCCGCATTGCCTGCCCCGGGGCCATTCTCTAGGCTCGGCGTCCCGGAACATGAAGATCTTCATTGATGGCAAATACTACAGCGAACGGGACGCGAAGGTGTCCGTGTTTGACCACGGCCTGCTTTACGGCGACGGCATCTTCGAGGGCATCCGCATCTATCACGGGCGCGTCTTCAAGCTGCGCGAGCACATCGAGCGGCTGTTCCACTCCGCCAAGGCCATCCTGCTCACCATCCCGATGTCGCCGGAAGAACTCATCCGCGCCACCGTCGAAACCTGCCGTCAAAACAAGCTCAAGGATGGCTACATCCGCCTCGTGGTGACCCGCGGCGTGGGCAATCTTGGCCTCAACCCGAACCACTGCAAAAAGGCCTCCGTGATCATCATCGCGGACAAGATCAAGCTCTATCCGCAGGAGTATTACGAGAAGGGCCTGCAAATCGTCACCGTGCCCACCACCCGCAATTTGCACAGCGCACTGAATCCGGCCATCAAGTCGCTCAACTACCTTAACAACATCCTCGCCAAGATCGAGGCCAACAATGCCGGTTGCGAGGAGGCCATCATGCTCAACGCCGAGGGCTTCGTGGCCGAATGCACGGGTGACAACGTGTTCATCGTCAAGCGCGGCGCCCTCCAGACGCCTCCGCTCTCCGCCGGCGCGCTCTATGGCATCACCCGCGGCACCGTCATGGACCTGGCCCGCGAAGCCGGCCTGGCCGTGACCGAACCCCAACTGACCCGTTACGACCTGTTTAACGCGGACGAGTGCTTCATCACCGGCACGGCGGCGGAAATCGTGCCCGTGGTGAAGATTGACGGGCGCATCATCGGGGACGGCAAACCCGGGCCGCTCACCCGCATGCTGGAGGAGCGCTACCACGCCTTGACGAAGGTCAGCGGCGAGCCGATATACCGTTAAGCATGCTTTGCTCCATCTGCAAAGAGAAGGAAGCCACCGTGCATCTCACCCAGATCGAGGGGGAGAAGATGCACAAGCTCGACCTCTGCGAGGAATGCGCCAAGCAAAAGGGCGTCAACGACCCCGCCGGCTTCTCCCTGGCCGATCTTTTGATGGGCCTCGGCGTTTCGCAGGAAATGGAGCGCGCCTCCGGCAGCGCCGACCTTCGGTGCCCGAACTGCGGCCACACCCAGGCCGACTTCAAAAAAACCGGCCGGTTCGGCTGCTCGGAATGTTACACGGTATTCTCCGACGGCCTCGAGGCCCTGCTCCGCACCATGCACAAGGACGTGCGCCACGCCGGGAAAATCCCCGCCGTCCGGATGCGCGCCCGCCAGCGCCAGCAACAGCTTCAAAAACTTCAGGCGGAACTGGCCAAGGCCGTCAGTGAGGAAAATTTCGAGCTGGCCGCCCGCTTGCGGGACGACATCAAGCGGCTGCAAGCCCCGGCCTCCCCCGTCGTGCCCCAGCCATGACCATCCACGAGTTCCTCGCCCCCCCGGCCGAGGCGGTGCGTCGGCGCGGCCCCCAGGATGTAATCGTGATGTCCAGCCGCGTTCGGCTGGCCCGCAACCTCGCGGGGGTGCCCTTCCCCGGTTCCGCCAAAAAACCCGCGCGACAACAGGCCTTGCAGGTGCTCCAACCCGCCGTCGAGGCGCTGCCCGCAATGGCGGATTCGTTCTCGGTGGCAATGGACAACCTGAGTCCGCTCGACAAGCAGATCCTGGTCGAACGCCATCTCATCAGCCGTGAACACGCCGCCCGGGGCGTTGGCAGCGGACTGGTCGTGAACCGCTCGGAAACGCTCTGCGTGATGATCAACGAGGAGGACCATCTCCGCATGCAGTCCATCCTGCCCGGCCTGCAACTGCGGCAGACCTGGGCCACGCTCGACGCGGTGGACACCCAGTTGGAGGGCCGCCTCGATTACGCCTTCAGCGACCAGCTTGGCTACCTCACCGCCTGCCCAACCAACCTCGGCACCGGCATCCGGGTCAG
Source organism: Limisphaerales bacterium (assembly GCA_046290825.1). Classification (GTDB taxonomy): domain Bacteria; phylum Verrucomicrobiota; class Verrucomicrobiia; order Limisphaerales; family DSYF01; genus JBKBTZ01. The sequence continues at coordinate 5,033 of JBKBTZ010000017.1, read as the reverse complement.
CGCCATGCTGCACCTGCCCGGCCTCGTGCTCGACGAGCAGATCAACGCCATCATTCAGTCCGTCAACAAACTTGGCCTCGCCGTTCGCGGCCTTTACGGCGAAGGCACCGAAGCGCTCGGCAACGTCTTCCAGGTTTCCAATCAGATGACGCTTGGGGAAGCGGAGCCGGCCATCGTCGAACGCCTGGAAAAGGTCGTCGCCCAGATCATCGAGCACGAGGAAAACGCCCGCGCCCGGCTGCTCGAAAAGCGGCCCAAAATGCTCTTCAACCATATCGGGCGCGCGTTTGGCATCCTGGCCAACGCCCACAGCATCTCGTCCAAGGAAACGATGAACCTGCTGTCCCTCATGCGGCTGGGGGTGGACCTCGAACTGTTCGAGCCGGGCACCCGCGCCGTGGCCGATGAACTGTTCCTCATCACCCAGCCCGGCCACCTGCAACAGCAGCACGCCGAGAAGCTTTCCACCGAGGACCGCGATTACCTCCGCGCCGATATGCTCCGCGAACGCCTGCTGACGGTAAGCCGCCCCAAGCCGCGGACGGCGCGGTAAGAGCAGACCAGCCCTTTTCCCTTTCACGCGCCCCGCCGCTGGGGCAATTTCCGCCCCATGTCAGGTTTGATAGCCATCGTCGGCCGGCCCAATGTGGGCAAGTCCGCGCTGTTCAATCGCATCGCGGGCCGCCGCATAGCGATCGTTCACGACCAGCCCGGGGTCACGCGCGACCGCGTCAGTGCCGAGGTGGAGTGGCGCGGGCGGCCGTTCACGCTGGTGGACACGGGGGGCATCGGGTTACTTCGCCGGGAAAAATCGCAGGACGTCATCGTCGCCGCCGCCATCCAGCAGGTGGACCTCGCCATCGCCGCCGCGAACGTCATCATCCTCGTCGTTAATGTCCAGGAGGGCATCCTGCCGTTGGATGAGGAGGTCGCCGCCCGGCTGCGCGAAAGCGGCAAGCCCGTGCTCGTGGCCGTCAACAAGGTGGACAATCCCCGCGCGGAGGCCGGCGTGGCCGATTTTGCCCGCCTCGGCTTTGACGCGCTCTTTCCAGTCACCGCCATTCACGGCACGGGCATTCCCGAGTTGATGCAGGCGGCCATGCAACGACTCCCCACCCCCGGCCCCGAAACCGCGCCCGCCCCCCCCGCCCCGGCTGACGAGAATGATGCCGACGGCGATCGTGCGGCGGAACCACAGCCCGAAGCGCCCCTGCGAATCGCCATCGTGGGGCGACCCAACGTCGGCAAATCCTCCCTCATCAACGCCCTCACCGCCTCCGAGCGCGTAATTGTCAGCCCCATTCCCGGAACGACTCGCGACGCCGTGGATGTGCCCTTCGAGGTCGAGACCGACGGCGTGCGGCAGCGGTATGTGCTGATTGACACCGCCGGCCTGCGCAAGGCCCGCCGGGTTAATGACAGCATCGAATTCTTCAGCGTGCAACGCACGGTGGATTCGATTCAACGCGCGGACATTGTGGTGCTGGTGATGGACGCCGAAGCGGGGGTGACGGAGCAGGACAAAAAAATCTGCGACCACATCGTCGAGGCCCGGAAAGCCTGCATCGTCGTCGTCAACAAGTGGGACCTCGTGGCCGACGAGGTTCGGCGCGCCCAGGAGGAGGAGATGCGCCGGCGCGCCCGCAAGCGGCACGGGGCGGGGCGCGACATGGTCATGCTCTCCGAGTTCGCCGAGTGGGTGCAGCAGCGCCTGTTTTTCCTCGACTACGCACCGGTAATTTTTACGTCGGCCACCGAGGGGTTTCAACTTAACCGCCTGCTCGAGGCCGTGCGCTACGTCGCCGCGCAGCTTCGCCAGCAGATTCCCACCGCGCTGCTGAACCGCACCCTGCACGACGCCGTCGAGGCCCGGCAGCCGGTCAGCGATCGTGGACACCGCCTGAAATTCTTTTACGCAACCCAGGTCCGGCAGACCCCGCCGACATTCCTGCTGTTCGTCAACCGGGAAGAACTCTTCTCCGAGCAATATAAAAAGTATCTGGCCGACCAGTTGCGCAAGGCTTTCGGTTTCGAGGGTTGCCCGCTTGTGCTGGTGCCCAAACCGCGCCCCCAAACCATCACCCCCAAACGCGACCGCCAGCCCGCCAAGCCCGGCCCAACCTCGGCCGGTGGCAAATCCGGCCCGCGCGGCCAGCCGGCCCTGCGCCAACGGTCCGGCCACCGATCCCGGCACTGACCGGCCCGCTTGAGTTGGCCGGCGCACCCCGCCATATTCCGCCCGTGCCACTCCGCTCCGCGAAAACCACTGCGCTCCGGCACGGCGTGCTGCTGCTGCTTGGGTGGATCGTGGCCGCTCACACGGCCCGCGCCGAAATCTTGTGGCGCGATCCCGACTCCCGCGTGGCTCATCACACCGATGACGGCTACGACATCCTGGGCGGCAAGGTGAAGCGCGACGACACCGCCAGCGACACGCTGTATTTCAAATTCCGCGTCGAGCCGCTCTCCGACGTGGCCACCGAGGAGTATTTTGCCGCGTTCCAGTTGTTCGAGACCAACGCCTACCGCCTGGCCGTCGGCAACGCGCCCGAAGCCTGGGCTTACTCCGCCTTCTACACTTCCGAAACCGGCGAGGACAACAAGCTGCCCGGCGAGTTCAATCTCAATTCCGCCCGGCGCGAAGCCCACGGCCTCGGCCAGTTCAAATCCTACGAACTCGTCCGCAGCGGCACCGCCCGCACCATTGTCTTCCAGGTCCGCTACATCCCCGGCGCCGACGACCTGGTTACCGTCTGGCTGGATCCCGATCTCGAGCGCGGCGCGACCGGCGAGGGCCAGTCCCCCAAACTGACGACCAAGTTCAAGGCCAACTGCTCGTTTGACGAAGTGCGCTTGCGCCATGGCGGCGGTGGCAACGGCTGGATTTTCAGCGACATGGCCATCAGCACCTCCTTTGCCGATTTCGTCATCGAACGCTTCTGGCAGACCTGGTGGTTCAATCTCCTGGCGGGCCTGACCCTCCTCGGCAGCGTCGCCGTCACCGTCCGCGTCATTGAAAAACGCAAGTTCCAGCGCCGCCTGCGCTTCGCCGAGCAGGAGCGCGCCCTCGAACGCGAGCGCACCCGCATCGCTCAGGACCTGCACGACGACCTCGGCTCCTCGCTTACACGCATCTCGCTGCTGAGCGGGCTGCTGCGCACGGACAAGGACCATCCTGATCAGGTCGAGGCCCACGCCACCAAACTTGGTCAGGCTGCTGCCCAGACCGTCCGTGCGCTCGAGGAAATCGTTTGGGCGCTGCGCCCCGGCAGCGACACGCTCCAAAGCCTGGTCGAATACATCGCCCACTTCGCGCAGGAATTGTTCGAGGGGGACCCCGCGCAATGCCGGTTGGACCTGCCCACCGACCTGCCCGCCGTGGCCTTGCCCCCTGAAATGCGGCACAACCTCTTCCTCATCGTCAAGGAGGCGCTGACCAACTCCCTGAAACATTCCGGTGCCCGGCAAGTCCTCGTTACAGCGAAGGTCGAGGCGGGCCGCCTCACTATCACCGTGGCGGACGACGGGCGCGGATTTCAGTTGCCCGCCGCCGGCGCCGCCCCCGCCCGCAACGGCCTCGGCAACATGCGTCGTCGCGCGGACGCGATGCGCGGGGATTTACAGTTCGAAACCGGTCCCGGCGGCACCCGCGTCACCGTCAGCGTCACCTTGCCGCCGCAACCGGCCCGGGAACGAGAGTGATTTCTCGTTGCCCGCCCGCCCCGTGCCCAACAGGATGATCCAAAACCAGCCGATACCGTGAGCAACCGTGCCGCCGACAACTCCGTAATCCGCGTCTCCATCGTGGACGACGACGAGGGCATTCGCACCAGCCTGGCCACCCTGATCCGCCGCGCCCCGGCCTTCACGCTCGTGGGCGACTACCACAACGGCGAGATCGCGCTGAAAGAGATTCCCCTGCATCCGCCGGACGTAGTGCTGATGGACATCAACCTCCCCGGCATGAAAGGCTTTGAGTGCGTGCGCCAGTTGAAGGCGCGCGTCCCGCAGGTGCAGTTCCTCATGCTGACGGTCTATGAGGACAGCGATTCCCTGTTCAACTCGCTCAAGGCCGGAGCCAGCGGTTACCTCCTCAAACGGACCGCGTCGAAGAACCTGCTCGAGGCCATCCGCGACGTGCATTCCGGCGGATCGCCGCTCTCGCCACAGCTTGCCCGGCGCGTGGTGATGTTCTTCAGCCAGCCCCGCGAGGCCGAGAGCGAAATGGCCCGGCTCACCCCCGGCGAACGCGAATTCCTCGACCAGCTCGCCAAGGGCTATGCCTACAAGGAAATCGCCGACCGCATGAACATCAGCATAGACACCGTCCGCAGCTATGTGCGGACCGTCTATGAAAAACTCCACGTCCACTCCCGCACCGAGGCCGTGGTGAAATACCTGCGCGGCTGAACAGCCCAGGGCGCGGCTACTCCGGCCAGGCGCATTGCGGCGGGGCCAGCGTCCGCAACGGATTGACGGCAAAACCGCCCGCCGCCAGTGCCGTCCGCCATTCGGCAATCAACCGGCGCAACCCACCCACCTCCACGCCCCAGTGCGGGTCGGGATAACGCGCCAGATTGCGGTCGGCGAGTTGGAACAACGCCTCCGCCGGACGCAGCCGCTCCTTCTGCAGATGCACAAACGCGCCCGCCAGTTGGATCAGCCCCTTGAAGAAATCGCCGTCCGGCCCGCGCCGGTCCTCCAGCCACAAATCCTCCAGCACATCGTGCGCTTCGTAGAACTCCTGCCGGTTGAAGCAATCGAACCAGCCGAGGTAACGCGCGTCCCAGCGCCGGCCGGCAAACTGCGCCACCCGCTCCGCCACCTTGCCGCTTTTGTGAGTCATGGAAGCCGGTCTGAAAAAATTCGAATGGACCGTCAGAATCGCTCGTGATCGTTCACCTGGCTTTGACCACCCGCCGCCCGCGCACCGCTACTTCGCCGCGCGCAAGGGCGGCGATGCAACGCGGATACAACTCATGCTCCGCGGTCTGAATGCGCCGGTGAAGCGACTCGGGCGTGTCCTCATCGAG
>JBKBTZ010000177.1:0-6043 GCA_046290825.1 Limisphaerales bacterium | reverse complement strand
CAGGTAAGTTGTGCTCAGGTCCATGATGTGTGCCTTGGGGTTGCGGGGTTCAGTTTTCCACCGTGGACGGCGGCGCGGGCGCGGGCGCCGGCTCGGCGGCTCCGGGGCGTTTCGCCAGGTATTCGTAGAACTTCCAGCGCCGGTCGGCATCCGCCTGCGCCTGGGCGAAGAATTTCTTCGCGTCCTCGGGTTTGCTCTTGGTGAGCATCTTGAAGCGGTTCTCAGTAAGCAGGTAGTCCTGCACCTTCATCTTGGCGGCGCCGGAATCGAGCTGGAGCGGGTTCTCGCCCCGCTCGGCCCGGCGCGGATCGTAGCGGTAGAGCAGCCACTGGCCGGATTCAACGGCCGCCTTCTGCTGCCGCGCCCCGACGCCCAGGTCGAGCGCAATGCCGTGCGCAATGCAATGACTGTAGGCGATGATGAGCGACGGTCCGGGGTAGCTCTCGGCCTCGACAAAGGCCTTGAGCGTGTGCTCATCCTTGGCGCCCATCGCCACGCTGGCCACATAGATGTTCCCGTAGGTCATGGCGATGAGCCCGAGGTCCTTCTTGCCCGCCGGCTTGCCGCCCGCCGCAAACTTGGCCACCGCCCCGCGCGGCGTGGCCTTCGACATTTGGCCCCCTGTGTTGGAATACACCTCGGTGTCCATGACGAGCACATTGACGTCGCGTCCGCTGGCCAGGACGTGATCCAGGCCGCCGTAGCCGATGTCGTATGCCCACCCGTCGCCGCCCACGATCCAGACGCTCTTCTTCACCAGCGTGTCCACGATGGGCAGAAGCAGCTTCACCTCGGGCGTGTCGAGGCCGGCCAGTTTCTGCTTCAACGCGGCGACCCGTTCGCGCTGGTCGAAGATGCCCGCCTCATCGCTCTGGTCGGCGTTGAGGAGGGCGGTGACGAGGTCGTCGCCCAGTTGCGGGGCGAGCTTCTGCACCAGTTCGGCGGCAAACTCGCGCTGCTTGTCAATCGAGACACGGAAGCCGAGACCGAATTCCGCGTTGTCCTCGAATAGCGAGTTGCACCACGTCGGCCCGCGGCCACAGGCATCCTTGCAATAAGGCGTCGTCGGGAGGTTGCCGCCGTAGATCGAGGAACATCCGGTGGCGTTGGCAATGATCGCGCGGTCGCCGAAAAGCTGCGAGAGCATCTTGATGTAGGGCGTCTCGCCGCAACCCGCGCACGCGCCGCTGAATTCAAACAGGGGCCGCAACAACTGTTGCTGACGCAGGGTGGTGGTCTTGATCTTCCGCCGGTCCACGTCGGGCAGGTTCAGGAAGAAGTCCCAGTTGGCGCGCTCGGCGTCCCGCAACGGCGCCTGCGGGCGCATGTTGATGGCCTTGAGCCGCGCCTCGGTCTTGTTGCGGGCGGGGCAGACGTCCACGCAGATGCCGCAGCCCGTGCAATCCTCGGCGGCCACCTGCAGGGTGAACTTCATTCCCTTGAACTCGGGCAGGCGCGAGTCGGTGCTCTTGAACGTGGCCGGCGCGCCGGCCAGTTGCGCGGCATCATAGACCTTGCCGCGAATGGTCGCGTGCGGGCAGATGGCCACGCACTTGAGACATTGGATGCAGACCTTCTCGTCCCATACCGGGATCTCGAGCGCCAGATTGCGCTTCTCATACTGGGCGGTGGCGGTCGGGAACGTGCCATCCACCGGAAACGCGCTGACGGGCAATTCATCGCCTTCGCCCAGGGCCAGTCGGCCGAGCACGTCCTTGACGAACTTGGGCGCGTTGGGAGTCACCGGCGGGAGCAGGTCGCCCGCGCCATTGGTGGAGTTGGGCAGCGGGACCTCGTGCAGGTGCTCGAGGGTGTTGTCCACCGCCTTGAGGTTCATTGCCACCACCTCCTCGCCCTTCTTCCCGTAGGTCTTCTTGATGGAGTATTTGATCGCCTCGATGGCCTTGTCGCGCGGCAGCACCCCGGCCAGCGCGAAGAAGCAGACCTGCATGATGGTGTTGATGCGCCCGCCCATGCCGCTGTTGCGCGCGACGGTGGTGGCATCAATCACGTAGAACTTCGCCCGCTTGGCGATGAGCTGCTTCTGCACCGGCGTCGGGAGTTTGGCCCAGACCTCTTCCTTGCTGTAGGGCGTGTTCAAGAGGAACACCCCGCCGGGAACGAGATTCTTGAGCATGTCATACTTCTCCAGAAACACCGGCTGGTGGCAGGCCACAAAATTGGCGCGGCTGACCAGGTAGCTCGAGCGGATGGGACGCGGGCCGAAGCGCAGATGCGAGACCGTCATGCTGCCGGACTTCTTCGAGTCATACACGAAATAGCCCTGGGCATAGTTGTCCGTGCCCTCGCCGATGATCTTGATCGAGTTCTTGTTTGCGCCCACCGTGCCATCTGCGCCGAGACCGTAGAACATCGCGCGAATCACGTTGTCCGGCTCCGTCGAGAAGCTCGCATCCACCGGCAGGCTGGTGTGTGAGACATCGTCATGAATGCCCACGGTGAAGCCGTGCTTCGGCTGCGCGGCGGCGAGGTTGTCAAACACCGCCTTGACCATCGCCGGCGTGAACTCCTTCGACGACAGGCCGTAACGGCCACCCACGATGCGCGGCATCGCCGCGAACGGGCTGGTCCCCGTCATCATCTGGCCCGCCACCGCGGCCACCACGTCCTGATACAGCGGCTCGCCCGACGCGCCCGGCTCCTTCGTGCGGTCCAGCACGGCAATTTTCTTCACCGACGCGGGCAGCGCCTTGAGGAATCGCCCCATGTCAAACGGCCGGAACAGGCGGACCTTGAGCACGCCCACCTTCTCGCCCTTGCCGACCAGGTAATCCACCGTTTCATGCGCCACTTCGCACCCCGAGCCCATGAGCACGATCACCCGCTCGGCGTCCGGCGCGCCCACGTAATCAAACAGGCCGTATTTGCGTCCCACCAGCCCGGCGAACTGGTCCATCGCCGCTTGGACGATGTCCGGCGCCGCCGCGTAGAACGGATTGCACGCCTCCCGGCCCTGGAAATACGCGTCGGGATTCTGGGCGGTGCCGCGCAACACGGGGTTTTCCGGGCGCATGGCGCGGGCGCGGAAGGCGCTGACCAGGTTGTCATCCATCATCGCCCGCAGGTCGGCCTCGGCCAGCATTTCGATCTTCTGCACCTCATGCGAGGTGCGGAAGCCGTCGAAGAAATGCACGAACGGCAACCGCGCCTTGAGGGAGGACGCCTGGGCAATCAGCGCAAAATCCGTCGCCTCCTGCACGCTGGCCGAACACAACATGCCCCAGCCGCACGAACGCACCGCCATCACGTCGCTGTGGTCGCCGAAAATCGAAAGCGCGTGCGTGGCCACCGTGCGGGCGGTCACGTGGAAGACCGCGGGCAGCAATTCACCGGCGATTTTGAACATGTTCGGAATCATCAGCAGGAGGCCCTGCGAAGCGGTGAAGGTCGTCGCCAGCGCGCCGGTCTGGAGTGCGCCATGCACGCCGCCCGCGGCGCCGCCCTCGCTCTGGTATTGCACCACCGAGGGCACCGTGCCCCAGAGATTCCGCTTGCCCTCGGCGCTCCATTGGTCGCAGAACTCGGCCATCGGCGAGGAGGGCGTGATGGGATAGATGGCCATGACCTCATTGAGGCGGTAGGCGATGTTGGCGACGGCCTCATTGCCGTCGAGCGTGACGAGTTTGCGGGTGTTCATGGGATCGTTCCGGAAAATTTCAGTTTGTGAGCGTCGGCACGCCCAACGCTAGGCGCCCCGCCCCGCGCGGCCTTTCCCTTTTTTGCCAAACACACAACATGACTTGGCTTGCCCGCGACCGTTGGCCGCCAAACCGGCCTTGACGCATCGCCCCGCAATCCCTAGCAAACGCGCACCCATCCCCGCTCCGGGACCGCGCCGTCCGGCCTGCCGACGGCGGCTCCAGCGGGGGCACGAAGAACCAAACGTCATCCATGAAACCTCAGTCCTCGTCCGGCCACCGTCCCGCGCTTGTGCCAGCGCAATATCTTCTGCCCTTCGTTCTGCTGACCACCTGCTTCGCCGCGTGGGGGCTGGCCAACAACATGACCGACCCGTTGGTCCGCGCCTTCAAGGGAGTGTTCACGGACATGTCGAACTTCGAGTCGGCACTGGTGCAGTTCTCCTTTTATGGCGCGTATTTCTGCCTCGCGCTGCCGGCGGCGTTCCTCATCAAACGGTTCAGCTACAAGACCGGTGTGCTGGTGGGGCTGGGGCTGTTCGTCATCGGCTCGCTGCTTTTCTATCCCGCCAGCCGGGCGATGCAGTTTGGCTACTTCTTGTTTGCCATCTTTGTGCTCGCGGGCGGTCTCTCCATTCTCGAGACCAGTTGCAACCCTTACATCATTGCGCTCGGCCCCGAGGAGACCGGCACCCGGCGGCTCAACCTCGCCCAATCGTTCAACCCGGTTGGTTCGGTCATCGGCATGATGATGGCGGGCTTTCTCATCCTGCCCCGCATGAACCCGGCCACGGAGGCGGAGCGCAAGGCGATGGCCCCGGAGGCGTTGCGCGCCATTCAGAGCGAGGAACTCGCCGCGATCATGGGGCCCTATGTCCTCCTCGCGTTCGCGCTGATGGGGCTGTGGTTGGCCATCGCCCTGGTGCGAATGCCGCGCGCCTCGGATGCCGGACCGAAAATTGATTTTCTCGCCACCGCCGGACGGCTGTTGCGAAACCGGCATTACCTGTTCGGCGTGATCGCGCAGTTCTTCTACGTGGCGGCGCAGATCTGCGTGTGGACCTTCACCATCCACTACATCTCTGCCATCGTGGACCGCGGCGAGGGCCAGCCCCTGATTAACCTGCTCGAAGCCAGCGGCATCAACGACTTCGTGCGCGGCATCCGCCTTATCAGCGCGGACAAGGAAATGAGCGGACTGACCGTGGCGGGCATCTACCACATCTGCGCCATGCTACTGTTCCTGGTGTTCCGCTTCATTTGCACGGCGCTCATGCGGGTGATCCGGCCCAGCCTGATGCTGGCCTTGCTGGCCACGATCGCCGGCCTGCTCACCCTGGTGGTGATGTTTTCCGTGAACCTCACCGGGGTGGTCTGTCTGGTCTTCATTTCAGCCTGCATGTCGCTGATGTTCCCAACCATCTATGGCATCGGCCTGCACGGTCTGGGCGAGGACACCAAGCTGGGCGGGGCCGGACTGGTGATGGCCATTCTCGGTGGCGCGCTGTTCCCCATGATCCAGGCGGCCATTGTGGATGCCAAAGGCCCGGCGCTCTCGTATGTCGTCCCGCTGGTCTGCTTCGTGGTGGTCGCAGCGTATGGCGTGTTCGACCTGGTCAGCGAACGCGTCCAGCACGGGACGCGGCGCTGAGCGGGTTTGCGAAGGCCGAAAACGAAAAAGGCGGCCCTGCGGCCGCCTTGGTTGGTTACTCGAGATTGCGCCGAAAGTTTAACGAGGCGGCGGGCCACCCGCGCCGCCAGACTGACCCGCGCGCGGGCCGGGACCGCCAGGACCGCCAGGGCCACCCGGTTGACCGGGCTGACCGCGACGGCGCTCCTGCTGCATTTTCTCCCATTTCGCATACTGTTCCGCGGTCAGAATCTCCTTCACCTTGGCGTCCACCTCTTTCTGAATGGCCTGATTCTTCTCGCGCCGCTGCTCGGGCGTGAGACTGGTGTCCTCGCGCAGCGCCCGGCGCTTTTCCTGGGCCTCGCGCATGACGGCCTCGAACTTGGTGCGCTGTTCCTCATTCAACCCCAGTTCCGCGGCGGGACGTTGTCGCGGTGCGCCTGCTTCGGGGCGTTCGGGCCGGTTGGGACGCTCGGGCCGGGTCGGGCGTTCCTGTTGGGCATTGGCATTGACCAGGCAGCCCAACGCTAGGGCCGCCATCAGGGCTATGGTGCTCGCTTTCATGTTTTGTTCGGATCGTTCGGTCCCGCCGGTCCGTTTTGGCCCGGCTTCAGGGACAGACTCTCCAACCAGACGCAATCCCCGGGAAAAGGTTACAGGGCGCGCGCTGGGATGCACAACCGACGGGCTGGAAACCCGAAGATGCTCAGGGAGCGGCTTCAGCCTTGGGCGGCTCGGCGGATGGCTCGGACGG
>JBKBTZ010000176.1:0-6043 GCA_046290825.1 Limisphaerales bacterium | reverse complement strand
CAGACCGGAGGCGCGCATGACCACGGTGTTTTTCCGGCGCGCCATTCTCCCGGGCCAACGATCCGCCACACCTTCCGGCCCCGTCGGCCGGGTTGTTGGGTGGCTGCACGACCTGTCCATCGAGCGCAAGCTGATGGTGGCGATTTTCGCGGCGGGCGCACTCACGATGGTCTTCGCCGGACTGCTGCTTTACCTGTTCCTGGCCTCCAGCCTCCGGGCGAACTTCGCGCACGACATCGAGGCGGTGGCCCGCATCCTCGCAGTCAACTGCGGGGATGGCGTGTCTGCCGGGGACCTGGCCACCGTTACCGACATGCTTGCCGCCATGGCGGAACAGGAACGCATTCAAGGTGCCGCGGTGGTCTTGGAAGGCGACCGGCTCTTTGCGGTGGTTGGCGACATTCCGGAACGATGGCAGGTGATGCTGGACCGGGCCGACACCCGGTGGCCCAGCCGGGACGAGATGGTGGCGTTGCGGCCGGTCATTTACCAGGGACGCCAACTGGCCACCGTGATTGTAGCGGGGGATTTCGCCCCGATGCATCGGCGATTCCTGCTCGGCTACGCCCTGGTGTTCCTGTTGGTGCTGGCGGGTTCCGCGTTGGCCAGCTATGCGGTGACCAACCGCGCCCGCGAAATGATCACGCAACCCCTGCGCGAATTGGTTCGCACCACGGAACTGGTGGCGCGCACGCAAAACTTCGGTCTGCGCGCCCGGCGGCTCACCGGCGGCGAAATTGGCCAGTTGACCGATGCCTTCAACGACATGCTCCAGCGCCTGAAAGTGGGCGAGGCCGTCGCCAAAGAGGTGCAGGAGCGCCGCAAGGTGGAAGCGGCGTTGCGCGCCAGCGAGGAACGGTTCCGCACGGTGTTCGATAATGCCACCGTCGGCCTGTTCCGCGCGAACCGGGAGGGAGCGCTGCTCATGGCCAACCGCGCGCTCATCAAACTGGCCGGGTGCGAATCCTTCGCTGAACTGGCCGGCTGGCATCTGGGCGGCAACCTCTACGCCGACCCCGAGCGGCACCGCCACATCCTCGACTGTTTGGAACAGATCGGTCTGGTGGCCGAAACCGAGCTGGAATGGCGGCGCAAGGACGGCGCGCTCATCACCGTCCGCTTCAGCGCCCAGGTCATCCGGGACGCGGCCGGCGTCATCCAGCACTTCGAGGGCAGCGTGGAGGACATCACCGCGCGCAAGGCCGCCGAGGCCGAGCTGCAGCGCCTGCACCGCGAACTGGTGGATGCCTCCCGTCTGGCCGGCATGGCGGAAGTGGCCACCGGCGTGCTCCACAACGTCGGCAACGTCCTGAACAGCGTCAACGTCTCCGTCACCCTGCTGCACGAACAGCTCGCCGAATCCAAATTGGACAGCCTGGCTCGCGCCGCCATGCTCCTGGAGCAGAATGCGGGCAACCTCGGCGCGTTCCTAACGGACGACGAACGAGGGCGACGGATCCCCGGCTATCTGGGCAAGCTGAGCCAGCACCTCGCCGCCGAACGCGCCCGCTGGCAGGAGGAGGTGCGCCGCCTGAAACAGAACGTCGAGCACATCAAGGATGTCGTCGCCATGCAGCAAGGCCACGCCCGCGTCGCCGGACTGCTGGAACCGCTCCCGCCCCAGGCCCTGCTTGAGGATGCCGTCCGCATGAACGCCGGACTGCTCGAACGTGACGCCATCCAGATCGAGCGCGATTATGCCCCCACCCCGCCCGTGATGGCAGACCGGCACAAGGTCCTGCAAATCCTGATCAATCTCATCCGCAACGCGCAGCACGCCATGTCCGAACAGCCCGTCGGCCAGCGCCGGCTCGACCTCAAGGTGTATTTGAACGGCACCGGGCGCGTGAAAATCCAGGTGCGCGACAATGGAATCGGCATTGCGCCGGAAAACATGACCCGTATTTTCGCCCACGGATTTACGACCAAGAAGGACGGTCACGGCTTCGGCCTGCACAGCGGCGCCCTCGCCGCCCGCGAACTGGGCGGCGTGCTGACCGCCGAAAGCGACGGCCCCGGTCGTGGCGCAACCTTCACCCTGGAGTTGCCGGTGGCCGACGCAACGCACTGACATGAAGCCCAACCCGTCTGACCTTTCCCCGGTGCGCCTCCTTGTGGTGGATGACAACCCCACCATCCACGAGGACATCCGCCGCGTGCTCTGCCCACCCGAAACCGCCGCCGACCTGCTGGCCGACGAGGCGGCGGTGTTTGGGCACGAGGCCGAAACCGGACCGCGCTGCGCCCGGCGGTTCGATCTTAGTTCCGCCTTCCAAGGTCGCGAGGCGCTGGCCCACGTGACGGAGGCGTTGGACAGTGGCCGCCCCTTCGCGGTCGCCTTCGTGGACGTGCGCATGCCTCCCGGCTGGGACGGCATTGAAACGATCCGCCAGCTTTGGCTGCGCGACCCCGACCTCCAAGTGGTGATTTGCACCGCCTATTCCGACCACACTTGGGAGGGCATTGTGCAGCAACTCGACCGCGCAGACAGTTTTGTCATCCTCAAAAAACCGTTCGACAACATCGAGCTGTTGCAACTCGCCCACGCCCTGACCCGGAAATGGGAATTGAACCGGCAGGCCCGCCTGCGGATGGAGGAACTGCGCGAAATGGTCGAGCGGCAGACCGCCGAACTGCGCCAGACCAACGAGCGTCTGCGCGAACAAATCCGCCGTCGCGAGCAGACCGAACTGGCGCTGCGCGGCTCGGAACACCGGTTCGAACTGGCCTTCAAGGCCTCCTCCGTGCCCATGGCCCTGCTCCACGCCGGGAGCCGCACCTTCCTCGAGGTAAATGAAAGCTTCCAAAAACTCACCGCCCGCGCCGCCGAGGACGTGGTGGGGCATACCACCGATGAGCTGGGCTGCTTCGGCTCCCCGGCCGACTGGCAGCGCCTGCTGGCGGAACTGGAGAAGAAAGGTGGCGTGCGCGACGCCACCCTCCGCGTGCAACGCCCGGACGGAGACCCCCGGGACACGCTGGTCTCGCTCCAGCCCATCGTCCTCGGAGAAACCCGCTGTCTGTTGGCGGCCCTGCAGGATGTGACCGAGCAGCGCCGCCTCGAAAGCCAGTTGCGTCAATCCCAGAAAATGGAGGCCATCGGCCAGCTCGCCGCCGGCGTGGCGCACGATTTCAACAATCTCCTGACCATCATCCACGGTCACGCCAGCCTGCAAAGCCAGCGGCGCGACCTCGACGAACCGGCCCGGCACTCGCTGGCCCAGATCCAGCTCGCCGCCGACCGCGCCAGCAAGCTCACCCGCCAGTTGCTCGCCTTCAGCCGCAAGCAGGTGATGCAGCCCCGGGCCCTCTGCATCAACGACGTGATTGAAAAGGGCGAGGCCCTGCTCAAACGGCTCCTGGGCGAAACCATCCAACTCGAATGCCGCTGCCGCCCTGCCCTGCCCCCGGTCTTTGCCGACGAGCACAGTCTCGACAACGTGGTGATGAACCTCGCCATCAACGCCCGCGACGCCATGCCCGGCGGTGGCCGGCTGGAAATCTGCACCGACCTCGTCGAACTGGGCGAACCCGATCGTGCCCGCCATCCCGACGCGCGCCCCGGTCGTTTCGTCACCCTGAGCGTGAAGGACAACGGCTGCGGAATGGACACCAAGATTCTGTCCCGCATTTTCGAACCGTTCTTCACCACCAAACCCCAGGGCAAGGGCACGGGCCTCGGCCTTTCCACCGTGTTTGGCATCGTCAAGCAACACGAGGGCTGGATCGAGGTGCAAAGCCTGCCCGGCATGGGCTCCACCTTCACGGTCTTTCTCCCTGTCACCGACAAGACTGTCCAGGCGGCCAACGACACCAGCTTCATTGCCCGAACGGCGACGACCGGCACCACCTCCGGCGGCGAGCGGATCCTGGTGGTTGAGGACGAGCCGGTGCTGCGCGACTTCGTGCGGACTTCGCTCCAAGCCCACGGTTACGAGGTGCTGGAAGCGGGGGACGGACTCGAGGCCCTGCGCGTGGCCGCCGCGCACCCGGACAAGATCGACCTGCTGCTCACCGACATGGTGATGCCCAACGGCATGACCGGCACCCAGTTGGCAGAGCAACTCCGGCGCGCACGTCCCGATCTGCGGGTGCTGTTTTCCAGCGGCTACAGCGAGGAACTGGTGGGCAGCCCGGGCAAGCTCGCCCCCGGCATCAACTTCCTGCCGAAGCCCTTCGACGTGCGCAAGTTGCTGAAAACCGTCCGCGCCTGCCTGGAAGCCCCGCCCGCCATGTAACCGGCGCGGCAGGGCGGGTCAGCCGCCGCCCAGCCGCAATCGGGCATCCTCCTCCAGCATGGCCTTGAGGTTCGGCCAGTTGGCCTCGTTCATGTCGTTGAAGGCGTTGAGATAGACGCCCACGACCTCGTGCGGATACTTCGCCAGCAGCGCCTCCACGGCGGGCTTGAGCTTCGCGTCGTCCATCTCCTTGGGCAGGTCCTCCACCACGCCCTCCTCGTGCGGCAAGCCGAGCGCGTTCAGGAAGTCCACCAGCATGTCCCGGTATTTCTTCACCAGCCAGGTGCGCAGGAGCGTGCTGGCGGCCAATTCAAGCTTGGGCCGGCTCAACGCGCTCACCATCGCGGCGTGCCGTTGCGGGCGCGGCTGCCGCTCGAGAAACACCGGGCGCACCCGGCGGAAATCGGCCACGGCCTGCAGCGTCGCCTTGTAGGTCGCGCGCTCGTTCTCATAAATCCAGTTCAACATTTCATCCGCCAGCGCGGGCGACATGAAACCCAGCAGTTCGTGTGAGGTGAGCATCGTAAAATGGTGACGGGTCAAACGTTGAACATCATCCCCGGTCGCGTGCGGGCGGGCCGGGTTCAACGGTCAGGACCGAGAGCTTATTTTTCCGGGCCAGTTCCCGGCAAGCCTCTTGTTCCAGCAGCAACGCCCGGCCCGGCTCAAAAGCCAGCACCGCCACCCCGGACGCCGCGCATGTCTCCAGCGTCTTCGGACCGAGACACGGGATGTCGAAGCGCATGTCGTGATTGGCCTTGGCCACCTTGACCGCCACCGCCCCGCCCTCCTTGCCGGCCAGTTCGCCGCCCCGCGCCAGGCATTTGTCCGTGCCCTCGAAGCCCTCCACCGCCAGCACGGTGCCGCGCTTGACCACCACCAACTGCCCGATGTCCAGCCGCGAAATCTCATGCGCGATACGCTGCCCGAACGCCACGTCCTCGCGCTGCTCCTCGGTCAGCTCCGGCCCCAGCGCGAAGCCCGGCCCGGGCATGAGCGGCTGCAACCATGGCGTGGCCTCGATCAATTCGATGCCGTCCTTTTTCAGTTCATCCGCCACCGCGCCAAACAGCGTGTGCGCGTTGCGCTCCTTGAGCCGGAGCAGCACGCCCAGCGTCCGCAGATCGGGCCGGAAATCGAACAAGTTCTTCGGGGCCACCTGCCCCACCATCACACACTGCCGGATGCCGCGGTCCTTGAACGCGGCAATCATTTTCGAAAGCTGCCCCACGCGCAGCCAGATCAGTTCATCCACCAGCCCGGCCAGCGCGGGGTCGGTTTCGCCTTCGACTCCCACAGCCACCAGTTTTTTCACGCCCAGCCGCCGCGCCTCGCGCGCCAGTTCCAATGGCAGGGAGCGGTTGCCAGCGATGATGCCCAGCGATTCGGTCATGCGCGCCACCTTACCGCCCCGCGCCAACGAGGCAACCCAAAGCTCCGCTGGCAGCGATGCGGAAGCCGCTTGATTTCCGGTCGGAAGGCGGGCCGCCGCTCCGGCGCGCGGACGTCCCCGTCCGCAGCAACAACCGAGCAACCCGCCGTCCCCAGACCTTCCACCGCACGGCCAGACAGAAGCCTGTCGCCAACGCCACACCCCACGACCAGCCACATCGCTGCGGATGAGGACATCCGCGCTCCTTTGCCCCGGCGCGCGGACGTCCCCGTCCGCAGCAACAACCGAGCAACCCGCCGTCCCCAGACCTCCCGCCGCATGGCCAGTCAGAAGCCTGTCGTCAACGCCACACCCCACGACCAACCACGCTGCTGCGGATGAGGACATCCGCGCTCCTCTGCCCCGGCGCGCG
>JBKBTZ010000175.1:0-6045 GCA_046290825.1 Limisphaerales bacterium | reverse complement strand
CGACCTGTTTCCGGCTTACACCCCCTGGCAAAATACTGAGATGCGCCCGGCTGCGGGGCTTGCCCAGAATCCGCTTGAAGCCGCGCGGCCCGCCCGCCCAGCATCCGCCCGCAGCCATGCTTGGCGCTCTGACCCAGTATGTCTTTCTCGGTTCCGCGCAGCGAAGGCTCTACCCGCGCGGCCCGGTGATTCTCATGTATCACCGGATCGGCAGTCCGCCCGTCGGCGCGCCCGACCCTTACCTCTACGAAACGCCCGATGCGCTGGACGATCATCTGACCCGGGCCAGGGCGGCGGGGCTGCGATTGGTTTCCCTGGGCGAGGCCATCGCGGGCGGCAAACCGCAACCGGGCACGCTGGCGGTGACGTTCGATGACGGCTGCCTCAGCACCCTGCGGCTGGCACTACCGGTGTTGGTGAAACATGGTGTCCGCGCCACGCAGTTCATCGTGGCGGAGCGCATCGGCGGTTTGAACGAATGGGACATGAGCAAGGATGACGCGCCGACGCCGCTGATGGACGCCAACCAGATCCGCGAATGGCTCGCGGCGGGCCAGGAGATTGGTTCGCACACGCTCACGCACCGGAACCTGCGCAAAGTCAGCCCCGAAGTGGCGCGCCGCGAAATCGCTGACAGCAAGCGGCGGCTGGAAGACTTGTTTGGCGTGCCGGTCCCGCACTTTGCCTTCCCTTACGGCGGCTGGCGGGTGCCGTTGGTCCGCGAGCTGGTGCGGGAGGCCGGTTATCACGCCGCCTGCACTACGGAGTTTGGCGTCAGTGCCAGCCCGGACGAATTGTGGAATCTGCGCCGCATCACGCCGATGACCAGCGAGCGGCTCCTGCGCAAGGTGGCCCACCGCCTGGGACGGAAACTGCGGGGAGGGTGAGTCTCAGACGGAACGATTCAGCTCAATGTTGGGGGGAACGGGCCACTGGCCCGTTCTGCCGGGCGACCCGCCCGGCCGTCGGGCGCAGGAAGCGGCCACGGCATGGTCTGGGCTGCCGGGGCACGGCGGGGCGGCAAGTTGCCGCCCCGAACGGCCAGGTTGGCCGTTCCACCCAAACTAACTGCATGGTTCCGGCTCAGGGCAACGGATACCGCCGCCGCTGCCGCGCTTCCGCGCGTTCGAGCACCTGGTGCACCACGGCGCGCACCACGGCGTCCAGCGGTTGGGTGGCGTCCACCACGCGCCCCTGCGGCAGACCGAGGACGATTTTCAAATACGCCTCCCGCTGGCGGCGCGTTTCCTCCAGCGTCAATTCCGGCTTCCGCGCGTGCAACACCTCCGCCGGCGCGTCGAGCACAAAGACCAGGTCCGGCGCCGGCAACCGCCGGAACAGCCAGCGCACCAGCCCGCACGGCGGCCGCAGCCGGTAACGGAGGGGATCGGCCTCGAAGTCGTAATGATGCCGCTCGATCAGCACCAGCCCCGCACGGAATCGCACCGGCCGGTTCTGCAAGAGGCTGCCGGCCAGAAATTCGGTCCAGTGATAAAGCAACGCCAGTTGCGAGGCGAACCACCCGCGCGGCGGCTGCCCGTGCGGATCGCGGGTGGGCGGACGGTTGGCGCGGCGACGGCGCAGGAACACGGCCGGTTTCCAATGCACATGCCGGCTCTTGTCCCGGTAAAATGTGCCGTGCAACGCCTCGAGCACCCGTTGCGCCACGGTGGATTTCCCGCTGCCATCGGCCCCCAGCAACACGATCTTCATTCCCGGCGGATGGCACCAGCGCCACGCCAGCCGCCACACGTCCCGGCTGAAATTGCCCAGCGTTCGCGTCGGCTGAAACACCAGCCCCCGCCAGACCACCTGCCAGCGCATGGCCGCGGTCAGCGCCTCCACTCCGTCCCAGTCCTGCGCCTCCAACCGCGCCGCCAGCCGCCGTCCCACCTTGTCCCCGAACAGGCGCCGCAGCAGCGTGGGCAGTTCCTGCGGGTATTCGGCGAGCGTCGCGCCAATGCCGGACCGATAGGCGTCCTTCACATACCCGTGGTAAATCTGCCGTGACAGGAGGTTGTTGACCGCCTCATGCACCGGGTGCGGCACGGCAAACATCCCGCGCGGCCGCCGCCACTGGAGAACGGCCTCGGTGGAGAGCAGATCAAAACTCCGCCACGACAGCCGCGTGAACAGGTCGAACTGGATTTGCGCCAGCGTCTCCGGATGAAAGAAAAAGAACGACACCGTCGCGAACTCGGCGCGATTGCTGAGGTGATAACCCGCGCTCCGGCAGGCCGCCACCAGCGCGCGCTCCGCCGCCGCCAGGTCACGGGGCCGCACCAGCACGTCCACATCGTGACTCGTGAACTGCGGCAGCCGCTCGTAATTCCGCAGCACGACAAACTCGATGCCCCCTTCGCGCCAGGCGGCGAACACGGCCGTGACGACGCCGGTCAGGTCCGGCGCGACGGGAACGATGGGCGCGGGCGTGTCCATGCCAGCCTCAACCGCCGCGCAGCCGCCACCACGCCCGCTTGAGTTGATACACCCGATACAGCGCGGCCAGCACGCGGGGATTCCGCAGCCACGCCGGGCGGCCCGCCCGCGCCAACTGCTCCTGCTGCACCCGCAGCCGCTCGGCGCGGCGGCGTTCCAACTGCGTTGCGCTCGTGTTCGTCTCGTGCCAGCGGAACGCGGCCAGCACCTCGGGCAGGTGCGCGAACCGATACCCCAGCCGGGCCAGCCGGACGTAGTATTCAAAGTCCATGCACACGCGGTAATCCACGTCCAGCAGGTGCCCGGCCTCGATGATCCGCCGGTGGAAGAACGTGGCCGTGGATTGGATGTAGCAGCCGTAAAACAGCAGCACGTTGAAGTCGAATTCGTGCTCCCGCTTGAGCCGCAGGTGCCGCTTCTCCGCGTCCACAAACTCGACGTCCCCGTAAATCACGTCCCCCCCCGGATGCTGCGCCGCGAAGCGGGCCACCTTCTCCAGCGCGCCCGGCAACAGGTAATCATCTGTGTTCAGCCACATCACCCAGTCGCCCGTGGCCCGGCGAAAACCCCGATTGATGCCGTCGCTCATGCCGGCATCCTTTTCCCGGACGACCTGCGCGTGCGGAAATTCCGCCAACACGGCGGCGGTCTCGTCTGTCGAGCCGGCGTCCTGCACCAGATGCTCCCATTCCACGCCGGACTGCGCCCGCACGCTGGCGAGGCAGTCGCGGATGTAGCGCCCCTGGTTGAAGCTGGGCGTGATGATCGAAAATTTCACGGTGACGGCGCGCGCAACCTACGCGAACCGCCGCGCCTCTGAGAAGCCCGATTTCCCGGCGAGATTGCGCTGCGCCCTCCCAGGTGATGGCGGGCCGGCGGCGACAGGGGCGGCCACCCGGTCCGCCCGCGAGGCATCCCGGGCGGGGCACACGCAGGCGATGTCATCAGCCTTGCTTGCCTGCTTCGTTCCGCATACGACAAAGCCATGCGCTCTTGGCCTTTATTGGCGGACCATTCCACCGACCAACTGCTCGAACTGCTCCCAATCCCCCGCCAGCGCCCCCCGACCGACGCCCTCCTCGGCCACGAGCCCTGGCGGCTGACGATGAGAGCCTGAGCCATGGAAGCGACGTTGAAGGTGCTGAACGAGCTGGAGCGCGAAGGCGTGTTCCGCCGCTACGCCATCGGCGGCGCGGTGGGGGCGATTTTCTACATGGAGCCGTTCCTGACCTACGATCTGGATGTCTTCGTCCAGCTGCCGCAGACCACCGGCGGATTGCTCACGCTTTCGCCAATCTACGAGGCACTGAAGCGGCGCGGATGTGAGGAGGAGGGGGAATGCATGCTCATCGAGGGGATGCCGGTGCAGTTCCTGCCGGCCTACAATCCGCTGCTGGAAGAGGCGTTGGCCGAAGCGCGGGAGACGCGCTACGCGGAAACGCAGACCCGGGTGCTGCGCCCGGAGCATCTCGCGGCGATCATGGTGCAGACCGGCCGGGACAAAGACCGCCAGCGGTTCTCCACCTTCATGCGGGAAGCCGCGCTTGATGCGGACTACCTTCGCGGAGTCCTGGAAAGACACCATCTCACTGAACGATTCAACACATGGAAGAGCGCGACCTGAAACAACTGCTGGCAGGCAAGGAGCGCCGCCGTCACGAACTGGCCCGGCTGCCCATCGAGGAAAAACTGCGCGCCGTCGTGCGCTTGCAACAACTGGCCGCGCCGATCTTGCGTCAGCGGGGGAAAACCGTGCGCTGCTGGCAACTGGAAGGCTCGTGAAATGCCTGACTGCCCTCCTCATCCAACCGGTGGAAAACCCGATCGTCTGCCCACCTGCCAGGAGCAGGACCAGCACGGGCTTTTGAAGAGTGGCATCCCGAGCAGGACACCGGGGCGAGGCCCGATTTCCCGCGCACTTGACGGTGGGGGCGGCTCTGGTAGCGTCGCGCCAGCATGAACAGCCGCTGGTTCACCGCCCGATTTGCGTTCCGGTTTTATGGACCGGACCACTCCGGCTTGCGGCGGCCCTGATTTGACTCATCCGATTTCGCCACCGCAGGCCGCACCGCCTGCGGTTTTTTTATGACCATCACCGCCGCAACCCGCAAAACAACATGATCATCGTCCTCAAACCCCACATTACCGCCGCGCAGGAAAAGGCTGTCACCCGCGAAATCCGCAAGCTCGGCTACAAACCCCACATCATGCGCGGCGTCGAGCACGTCGTCATCGGCGCCATTGGCGACGAGCGCACGCACCAGTCGCTCGAGGTGCTCGCCACCTGGCCGCAGGTCGAGCGCGTCATGCCAGTGCAGAAACGCTTCAAGCTCGTCAGCCGCGAGGCGCACCCGCGCAACTCGGAGGTTCGCGTCGGCAAAAACGTCGTCCTCGGCGGCGCGCGGTTCCACGTCATGGCCGGACCGTGCTCGGTCGAGAGCGAGAAGCAGTTGCTGACCACGGCAGAGGCGGTGGCGAAGGCGGGTGCGACCGTGCTGCGCGGCGGCGCGTTCAAGCCGCGCACCTCGCCCTACGAATTCCAGGGCCTCGGCCTGAAGGGGTTGAAATTGCTCGCCAAGGCGCGCAAGGAAACCGGGCTGCCCGTCATCACCGAGCTGTTGTCCGAGCACCACGCCGAGATGGTGGCCGAATACGCCGACATCCTTCAGATCGGCACCCGCAACGCGCAGAATTTCCAGTTGCTCATCGCCGCCGCCAAGACCGGCAAACCCGTGCTGCTCAAGCGCGGCCTCGCCATGAAGATCGAGGAATGGCTGCTCGCCGGCGAATACATCCTCGCCAATGAAAACCCAAACCTCCTCTTCTGCGAGCGCGGCATCCGCACCTTCGAGACCTACACCCGCAACACGCTCGATCTCGCCGCCATCCCGATCATCAAACAGGAATCGCACTGCCCGGTGGTCATTGACCCCAGCCAGGGCGCGGGCCGCGCGGACCTCGTGGCCGCGATGTGCAAGGGCGCGGCGGCGATGGGCGCCGACGCGCTGCTCATCGAGGTGCATCCCAACCCGACCGAGGCCTGGAGCGACGGCGCGCAACAGCTCTCGCTCGACCGCTTCGCGCAACTGATGCAGGAACTCCGCCCCTTCATCGCCGCCGCCGGACGCACTTGAGGCAGGCACGACGGGCCACCGGGCAGGTGAGCCGGTGCGAGAGTGGGAATAGCGGTCGCAAGCCCGCCGCCCCCGGTAACGGATCACGCATCACGCATCACGTTCGCCGCCTTTTGATTGGCCGCCCCGGGGCCGCTCGGCTACGTTGCCGACGAACCAGCAACACATTTCCGCCATGCCGCAAGCCATCATGGACCCGGGCGAAGTCCGCCGCTTCGCCGAAGAGTTGAAACGCTTCAACACCGACCTGCAGAACCGCATGGCGCTGCTCCAGGCGCGGTTCGCCGCGCTGGGCGACACGTGGAGCGACCAGGAACACGCCAAGTTCGCCGAGGAGTTCCGCGACACGATGAAGGTGCTCAAGAAGTTCATCGAGGCCTCGAACGCCCAGACGCCTTTCCTGCTCCGCAAGGCGCAGCGCATCGAGGAGTATTTGAGCCAGCACTGAGCCATGCCCGACCGTGCCCAGGTC
>JBKBTZ010000174.1:0-6117 GCA_046290825.1 Limisphaerales bacterium | reverse complement strand
AGCGCGGCCTCCACGAGTATCTCGACGATCTGCAAACCCGCATGAACGGCGTCAGCGACGGCATCTACGAAACCTTCTTCGCCCTGCGCGCTCCCGGTGCCGGTGCCGCGCGCGAACGCACCGCCGCCTGACCGGCGTCTCCCCGCATGGCCATCCACGTCGCCCTTCACCACCTGACGCACTACACCTACGACCGGCCGGTTGGCCACGGGCCGCACGTCATCCGGCTCCGTCCGGCGCCGCATTGCCGCACGCGGATTCTCAGCTACTCGCAGCGCGTCACGGGCGGCGAACATTTCCTCAACTGGCAGCAGGACCCGTTTGCCAACTGGAACGCGCGCCTCGTGTTCCCGGACCGGATGCGCGAACTGCGCATCGAGGTGGACCTCGTTGCCGAGCTGGCGGTCTATAACCCGTTCGACTTCTTCCTCGAGGACAGCGCGACGCATTTCCCCTTCGCTTACGAGGCCGGACTGGCGAAGGAACTCGCCCCCTTTCTCGAGCCTTGCGCCACCACGCCGCAACTTGCGGCCTACCTCGCCGCGGTGAAGCGGGACATCCTCGGCCATCCGGAGCGGCTGGCCCACGCGCCCACCTCGGATTCGCTGCACCGGACGGATGTGCATCGCGAAGGCGGGCACATGGCTGGCACCGGCTCGCGCCTCGCGCCGCACGCCCCTTCCGCCCCCGCAAAAGAACTCCGCACCATTGACTTCCTTGTCGCCCTCAACCAGCGGCTCCAGCGCGACATTCAATACGTCATTCGCCTCGAACCCGGCGTGCAGACGCCCGAGGAAACGCTCACCAAGCGCAGCGGCTCGTGCCGCGATTCCGGCTGGCTGCTCGTGCAACTGCTCCGGCACTTCGGCCTCGCGGCGCGGTTTGTCAGCGGCTACCTCATCCAGCTCGCGCCCGATGTGAAATCGCTCGACGGCCCCAGCGGCACCGAGGTGGATTTCACCGACCTGCACGCCTGGTGCGAGGTGTATCTGCCCGGCGCCGGCTGGATCGGCCTGGACCCCACATCCGGCCTGCTGGCGGGTGAGGGGCACATTCCGTTGAGTTGCACGCCGGAACCGGGTTCCGCCGCGCCCGTGACCGGGGCCGTGGACAAATGCGAGTCGAAGCTGCACCACGAGATGAAGGTCACGCGCATCTACGAATCCCCGCGCGTCACCAAGCCTTACACGGACGAGCAATGGTCCCGCATCGAGGCGCTGGGCCGCGCCATTGACGAGGATTTGGAAAAGGATGATGTGCGCCTCACGATGGGCGGCGAGCCGACGTTTGTCTCGATTGACGACCCGGACGGACCCGAGTGGAACTTCACCGCCGTCTCGCACAAGAAGCGCGTGCTGTCCGGCGAACTCATCAAGCGCCTGCGTCGGCGGTTTGCCCCGGGCGCGCTGCTGCATTACGGGCAAGGGAAATGGTATCCGGGCGAACCGCTGCCGCGCTGGGCGCTGGCCGCCTACTGGCGCAAGGACGGCGTGCCCATCTGGAAGGATGATTCGCTCATCGCGGATGAATCCAAAAACTACGGCCATGGCGCGCCGGAGGCGAAGGAGCTTGCCCTGCGGCTTGCCCGCACGCTGGGCGTGGACCCGAAGTATCTGCTACCCGCCTACGAGGACGTCTTCTACTACACCTGGAAGGAGCGCCGCCTGCCGTCGAATGTCACGCCCGAGCAGTCGAAACTGAAGGACCGGCAGGAACGCGACCGCCTGGCCCGGATTTTCCAGCAGGGGCTCGGCGAGGTGGTCGGCTACGCGCTGCCCCTCAAACGCGGCTGGCTGGGCAACCAGCCCGGCTGGATGTCCGGTCCCTGGTTTCTGCGCGACGAGACGCTCTGGCTGATCCCGGGTGATTCACCGATGGGACTGCGCCTGCCGCTCGACTCCATTCCCTGGGTGGCGGAGAAAGATTTTCCGTGGCTCTGGCCGCAGGACCCGTCGGCCAAACTCCCGGAACTGCCGCGGGAATTTCCCTATCGCCTGCGCCCGGAGCTGACCGGCCAACGTTTTGTGCGGGGTGAAGGTGTCGCGCCCTTGCCCGCGGGCTGCGGCCCCGCTCAGCGCGCACAACAACTCGGTGACCGGGAGCCGGAACGCCCGTCCCCCGAGTCGGATCCCGCCCGCCGCCCCGCTCCCGGCGAGTCGGCCCCGTGGATTGTCCGCACCGCGCTCTGCGTCGAGCCGCGCGAAGGCCGGTTGCACGTCTTCCTGCCGCCCGTCGCGACAACCGAGGATTACCTCGACCTAGTGGCCGCGGTGGAAACGACCGTCACCGAGATGGGCGTGCCCGTGATCATCGAGGGCGAACCGCCGCCGCGCGATCCGCGCCTGAACAAGCTTGCCGTCACGCCCGATCCCGGCGTCATCGAAGTGAATCTTCATCCGAGCCGGAACTGGAGCGAACTCGTCGAGCGCACGACCGTGCTTTACGAGGAGGCGCGCCAGACGCGACTGGGCGCGGAGAAGTTCATGTTGGATGGCCGCCACACCGGCACCGGCGGCGGCAACCACATCATCCTTGGCGGCGAGACGCCGCAGGATTCGCCCCTCCTGCGCCGACCGGACCTGTTGCGCTCGCTGCTCACCTACTGGCAGAATCATCCCTCGTTGAGCTGGCTGTTCAGCAGCCTGTTCATCGGGCCGACGTCCCAGGCGCCCCGCCTGGACGAGGCGCGCCACGATTCGCTCTACGAGCTGGAACTCGCCTTCCAACAACTGCCCCCCGCCGGGCAGTGGACGCCGCCCTGGCTCGTGGACCGCCTGTTCCGCAACCTGCTCATTGACGCGAGCGGCAACACGCACCGCGCCGAGTTCAGCATTGATAAACTGTTCGCCCCCGAAAGCGCGAGCGGCCGCCTGGGGCTGGTCGAAATGCGCGCGTTTGAAATGCCGCCCCACGCGCGGATGAGCCTCGCCCAACATCTCCTCCTCCGCGGCCTCATCGCCAAGTTCTGGCAGCAGCCCTACACCCGCGACCTCGTTCGCTGGGGCACGGACCTGCACGACCGCTGGATGCTGCCGCATTTCTGCGAGCAGGACTTTGCGGACGTCATCCGCGACCTGCGCGAGGCGGGTTACCCCTTCGAGTTCGAGTGGTTCGCGCCGCATTTCGAGTTCCGCTTCCCGCGCATCGGCGACTTCGCCCAGCGCGATGTCCAGGTGGAACTCCGCACCGCCCTCGAGCCGTGGCACGTCCTCGGCGAAGAACCCGGCGCGGGCGGCACCGTCCGCTACGTGGACAGCTCGCTGGAGCGGTTGCAGGTGAAGGCGCGCGGCCTCATCGGGGACCGCTTCGCCCTCACTGTCAACGGCCGCCGCCTGCCGCTGCATCCGACCGGCGTCAACGGCGAGGCCGTGGCCGGCGTGCGTTACCGCGCGTGGCAGCCGCCGCAGTGCTTGCAGCCGACCATTGGCGTCCACACGCCGCTGACGTTCGACCTCTACGACACGTGGAACCACCGCTCGTTGGGTGGCTGCCAATATCACGTCGCGCATCCCGGTGGGCGCAACTACGTCACGTTCCCCGTCAACGCCTACGAGGCGGAGAGTCGGCGGTTGGCGCGTTTCTTCCGGCATGGGCACCGGCCGGGTCGCTTTTACCCGCCCGCCGCGCCCGCGAGCCGCGAGTTTCCCTTCACGCTGGATTTACGGCAGTCATGAACGCGGTCGGTGCCCTCGGTCTCCCGAAACCAAAAGAAATCCGACTTGCGTTTGGTTCAACCAAACGAAACACTGCCTGCGTATGGTCGAACGCGCCTTCTGGCTGGCGGCCCTCGCCGATTGCTGGGCGCGCCGATCCGTCGTGTGGATTTCCGGCGTCCGCCGCGCCGGGAAAACGTCGCTCTGCCAGATGATTGCCGACGCGGAATACCTGGATTGCGAGCGGCCCAGCGTGCGGCGCGAGCTGGAGGACCCCGAAACCTTTCTCGCAGGCATGCGGGGTCGGACGGTGGTGCTGGATGAGATCCACCGGCTCGACAACCCGTCTGAACTGCTCAAGCTGGCGGCGGACCATTACCGGGAGGTTCGGGTTGTGGCGACGGGTTCCTCGACGCTCGGCGCGTCGGCCAAGTTCGCGGACACGCTGAGCGGCCGGAAAGCCGAGTTGTGGTTGACACCCATGACGATGGCCGACTTGGAGGACTTCCAAAGGCTCGATCTGCGGCACCGGTTCACGCATGGCGGGCTGCCCCCCTTTTTCCTCGCGGCGGAATGGCCCGAGCGCGAGTTCCAATCGTGGCTGGATGACTACTGGGCCAAGGACATTCAGGAATTGTTCCGACTCGAGCGGCGGCGCTCGTTCCAGAAATTCGTCGAACTTCTGCTGGCGCAGAGCGGAGGCCTGTTCGAGGCCAGCCGTTTTGCCGTTCCCTGCGAGGTCAGCCGGCCCACCATCTCGAACTACCTGGCCGTCCTCGAGGCCACGCTGGTGGCCCATGTGCTCAAGCCGTTCAGTTCCCGGCGTCAGACCGAGATCGTGGCCGCCCCCAAGGTGTATGGTTTTGACACGGGCTTCCTCTGCGCCTTTCGGGGCTGGCAACCGCCCTTGCGCACCGAGGAACTGGGCGTGTTGTGGGAGCATTTCGTCCTCAACGAGCTGCACGCCCGCCTCCAGACGCGGGACCTTCGCTACTGGCGCGACAAGCGCGGGCATGAGGTGGATTTCGTCCTCGTCCGGCGGGGTCGCCCGCCCGCGGCCATCGAGTGCAAATGGTCGGCGGCCGGGTTCGATCCCGTCGCGCTGACCCACTTTGCCGCCCACTATCCGGGAAGCGACTTGTATGTCGTGGCCGCCGACGTCACGCGCCCGGTGGCTCGCACACACGAGGGCTGCGTCATTCACCTCGTCGGTCTCGAGGAATTGATCCAACGGCTGAAGGCCGCGCCGGACGGACCGTCCCGGGCGAAACCCGCCACCCCCTCATGACGGACGCCCCGCGCTTCACCGCTGTTTCCCCCGACCCGGCCCGGCCCGTCGCGTTGCCGGGCGCCGACCTGCCTCCCGGCGCCTCCACCGCCGAGTGGCAGGCGTTGGCGGCGGAGATCGGGCAACTGGGCCGTGAGGAATTTGCCCTCCGCGCCGAGAACGCCCGCCGCATCTTGCGCGAACACGGCGTCACCTGCGGCACCGCCGGCGACGCGCGCGCGCCCGAGCAGCCCTGGGAACTCGACTGCGTCCCGCTTGTGCTGGGCGCGGAGGAATGGCAGGCCCTCGAGGCCGGCGTCATCCAGCGCGCCCACCTGCTCAACCGCCTGCTCCGCGACCTCTACGGCACCCAGCGGCTCCTGCGCGACGGCTTCGTTCCCGCGCCGCTGGTCCATGCCAACCCCGCGTATCTTCGCGCCTGCCAGGCCGTGCCGCCGCCGGGCGGCAACTACCTGCTCACCTACGCCGTGGACCTCGCGCGCGGCGCGGACGGTCAATGGTGGGTTATTGCCGACCGCACGCAGGCCCCGACCGGCATGGGCTTTGCCCTCGAAAACCGCACCGTCGTTTCCCGCGTCCTGCCCGAACTCGTGCAGGCCCTCCAACCGCGCCCGCTCTCCACCGTGCTTCGCGCGCGGCGCGATTCCCTCCTGCGCCTCGCACCCCGGCACCCGGACAACCCGGCGGTGGTCCTCCTCACGCCCGGCCCCCGCAGCGAGGCGTATTTCGAGCATGCCTATCTCGCGCGGCTGATGGGCTTCACGCTTGTCGAAGGCGGCGACCTGACCGTTCGCGACCGCGCCGTCTTCATCAAAACGCTGGATGGCCTCCAGCCGGCGGACGTCATCCTGCGCCGCGTCACCGACGCCTTTTGCGATCCCCTCGAGCTGCGGGCGGATTCGCTGCTCGGCGTGCCGGGTTTGGTCGAGGCCACTCGCGCGGGCAACGTGGCCGTGGCCAACGCCCTCGGCTCCGGCCTGCTCGAAAGCCCCGCGTTTCTTCCGTTCCTGCCCGGCCTGTGCCGCCACCTGCTTGACGAAGAACTCCGCCTGCCTGCCATCGCCACCTGGTGGTGCGGCCAGGGGCAGGAACTCCAGCACGTCCTTGCGCATGCCGAAACCCTCGCCCTCCGCTCCGCCTTCCTGCTTGGCGACGCACCCGTCCGCCCGGCGCAAC
>JBKBTZ010000173.1:4566-6272 GCA_046290825.1 Limisphaerales bacterium | reverse complement strand
CGCGGAGAATGACTGGCTCCAGGCCGTCATCCACATGCTGGACCACACCCATGCCCTGCACGCCGCCGCGGACCGCTCCGGCAAGACCGCGCTCATCCAGCAACTCACCCAGTTTCAAAATCATCTCCGTGAGGCCGCGCGGCGCGTCGGGCTGGTGCCCGTCGTCGCCGCGCCGGGCGAAGCCTTCGATCCGGAAAAACACCAATCTCCCGGCCAGGAAACACCGCCGACCGGCACGCCCATCCAGTCCACCCTCGCTCCCGGTTACACGTTCCGCGGCAAGCCGCTCCGCCCGCCCCTCGTCCAATGCGCGCTGCCCGCCCCGGCGGAAACTCCGGCCCCGCCCGCCGACGCCAGTGGCGAACCGTCCGCCGCCCGGCCCGAGGAGCCACGCCTGCTCTGAGTTTCACCAGGGAACCCACCCGTTATCACCGCTTCCCCCATGACTGATCCCCGCTACACCAAACTGGCCCGCCTGCTGGTGGGTTATTCCACGAACCTCAAAAAAGGCGAACGCGTGCTGCTCGATGTCAGCGACGTGCCCGACGAGTTCACCGTGCAACTCATCCGGGCCATCCGCGCAGTCGGAGCCGTGCCGCTGGTCGAGGTGCGCCGCACCCGCGTCACCCGCGAACTGCTGCGCGGCATCACCGCACCGCAGGCGCAACTGATCCGCACGATCGAACTGGCCCGGATGAAGAAGGTGCAGAGCTACATCGCCGTGCGCGGTGCGGACAACATGAACGAAAACGCCGACGTGCCCGCCGACCGCATGGCCCTTTACACCCGGACCATCCGGCCCGTGCAGAACTACCGCGTCAACAAAACCCGTTGGGTGGTCCTTCGCTGGCCCACGCCCAGCATGGCCCAGGCCGCCGGCATGAGCACCGAAGCGTTTGAGGACTTCTATTTCGACGTCTGCACCATGGACTACCGCAAGATGGCCCGCGCCATGCGGCCGTTGCACCAGCGCATGCTGCGGGCCGACCGCGTCCACCTCAAAGGGCCGGGCACGGACCTCCGTTTCAGCATCAAGGGCATCGGCGCGAAAATGTGCGAGGGCAAACTCAACATCCCCGATGGCGAAGTCTTCTCCTGCCCGGTGAAAGATTCCGTCAACGGCGTCATCCAGTTCAACACCCCCACCGTCTATGCCGGCACCAAGTTCGAGAACGTCCGCCTGGTGTTCAAGGACGGCAAGATCGTCGAGGCCACGGCGAACAACACCAAACGCCTCAACGAAATTCTCGACACCGACGCCGGCGCCCGTTACGTCGGCGAATTCGCCCTCGGCTTCAATCCTTACATCCAGAAACCGATGTGCGACATCCTGTTCGACGAGAAGATCGCCGGCTCGCTCCACTTCACCCCCGGCCAGGCCTACGAGATTGCCGACAACGGCAACCGCTCCGCCGTCCACTGGGACATGGTGCTCATCCAGCGCAAGGACTGGGGCGGCGGCGAAATCTGGTTCGACGACGAACTCATCCGCAAGGACGGGCTCTTCGTCCCGCGCGACCTGCGCCCGCTCAACCCGGAAAACCTCCGGTAGCGGCGGGAGCGGGCCGCAGCCCAACCACCCCACCCGGACCCCGAGGGCCGGGCACGCACCGGGCATGGCGCAGCCGTGGGCGCATCTCCGTATTTTGCCAGGGGGTGTAAGCCGGAAACAGGTCGTCGGTATGGGTGGAACGGCCAACTTGGCC
>JBKBTZ010000173.1:0-4556 GCA_046290825.1 Limisphaerales bacterium | reverse complement strand
GGGCGCATCTCAGTATTTTGCCAGGGGGTGTAAGCCGGAAACAGGTCGTCGGTATGGGTGGAACGGCCAACTTGGCCGTTCTGGGCGGCAACTTGCCGCCCAGTCGTGCGCGCGGCCGCCACCCACCATTCCGTGGCCGCCGCGTGCGCTCGTCTGCCGGGCGGGTCGCCCGGCAGAACGGGCCAGTGGCCCGTTCCACCCAGCATTAAACGAGATCGTTCCGGGTAAGCTGGAGTCATGACAACCACCCTCCGCCTTCAATCCTGTAAAAAACCGAGATGCGCCCCGCAGCCGTGGGGCGGCGATTTCTGCCTTGCGAATTGACCCCGTGAAAACAAGACTCGGCGCCCATTTATGGAAGCTCCAACCGCGCAATCCGCGCCGCAACAACCGGCGGTGGACGTGTATTCCTTCCTCGGCTGGCTGGACCAGAATCGCAAGCCGCTGATCGCGGGCGCGGTCATCGTCCTCGTGGTCGGCGTGCTCGTGGCCTTCGTCGTCTGGCGCAAGGGCGCGCGCGAAGTCCAGGCGGGCCAACAACTCACCGCCCTGCTCGCCAGCGGCGGCGCGGCGGGCGTGGCCCCGGACGCGCTGCTGAAATTCGCGGCGGATTTCTCCGGCACGGCGGCGGCAGCGCGGGCACAACTCAGCGCGGCGGGCAAACTGTTTGAGGAAGGGAAATACGCCGAGGCCCAGGCGGCGTTTCAAAAGTTTCTGGCGGATTACCCCGAAAACCCGCTGGCGCCCCAGGCCAGCCTGGGCGCCGCCACCGCCCTCGAGGCCCAGGGCAAAACCGCCGAAGCCATCAGCGCCTACAAGGCGCTCGGCGACCGCCGGCAGGGCGCGGCCTCCGCCCAGGCGCGATTCGCGCTGGCCCGGCTCTATCAGGCGGAAGGCCGACTCGCCGAGGCACGCGACCTTTACTCCGCGTTGGCGGGCGATCCCATGTCCCTGCTGGGGTCCGAGGCAGGCGGGCGGTTGAATGACCTGTTGCGCCAGCATCCCGAACTGCGACCTGCCCCGGCCGCCCTCACCAACACCCTCCAGGTTGTCCCGGGGAACTGATCCGGGTTTGGCCCCGGCAGTGCAAGGTGCGCCCCCCCGATTACTCTCCGCGCTCCATGAAACTCTGCATCATTGGCACCGGCTATGTGGGCTTGGTCACCGGCACCTGCTTTGCCGAGGTTGGCCATTCGGTCATCTGCGTGGACAACGATGAGGCCAAAGTGCGCCTGCTCCAGTCCGGCGGCATTCCGATTTACGAGCCGGGCCTCGAGGACATGGTCAAGGCCAACGTCGCCGCCGGACGGCTGCGCTTCACCAGCAGCACGGCGGAGGGCGTCCAGGCCTCCGACGTGGTGTTCATCGCCGTGCCCACCCCGCCCCAGCCCGACGGCAGCGTGGACCTCAGCTACATCGAACGCGTGGCCCGCGACATCGCCGCCGCAATGAATGGCTACAAGATCGTCGTGGACAAGAGCACCGTCCCGGTGAAAACCGGCGAGAAGGTGGCCGAAACCATCAAGCGCTACTGCAAGGCGAAGGTCGAATTCGACGTTGTCAGCAACCCCGAGTTCCTGCGCGAGGGCTTCGCCGTCGAGGATCTGATGAAGCCCGACCGCATCGTGGTCGGCGTGGCCTCGCAACGCCCGGTGGCGGCCATGAAGGAAATTTACCGCCCCTTCAACGCGCCGATGATCATCACCGACATCAACTCCGCCGAACTGATCAAGCACGCCTCCAATTCGTTCCTCGCCCTCAAGATTTCCTATATCAACGCCGTCTCTGTCATCTGCGAGGCCACCGGCGCCAACGTGCAGGAGGTGGCCGCCGGCATGGGCATGGACGAGCGGATCGGCCGCCGCTTTCTCAACGCCGGCATCGGCTTCGGCGGCAGTTGCTTTCCCAAGGACCTCAGCGCGTTCATCGCCATCGCCCAGCACCTCGGTTACGACTTCGGCCTGCTCAAGGAGGTGCAGAAGATCAACGCCCAGCAGATGGACCGCTTCGTCAAGAAGATCACCGACACGCTCTGGGTGCTGAAGGACAAAACCATCGGCGTCCTCGGCCTCGCCTTCAAGCAGAACACCGACGACGTCCGCATGTCGCCCGCCATCGAACTGTGCCAGCGCCTGCTCAAGGAAGGCGCGAAACTGCGCGTCCACGATCCCAAGGCAATGGAAAAGGCCAAGGCCCTGCTGCCCAACGTGGAATACGTCGCCGACATGAACGCCGTGGCCGAGGGCTGCGACGCGCTGGTAATCGCCACCGAGTGGGACGAGTTCAAGAAGCTCGACCTCGAACGCGCCCGCCAGGCGCTGACCCACCCGATTCTGTTCGACGGGCGCAACCTCTTCGATCCACGCGAAATGGAGCAGATGGGCTGGGTTTACAAGAGCGTGGGACGGTGAAGCGTAACTCGTGACCCGTGACCCGTGATGCGTGATGCATGACGGAACCCCGCCCGCGGCGCCATGTCCTCTCACGCATCACGCAACACGCATCACGTTGTCGAAGTCGCCGCCGGCCTCCTCTTCCGCGACGGCCAGCTCCTCATCACCCAGCGCCATGCCGACGCTCACCTTGGCGGATTGTGGGAATTTCCCGGCGGCAAGCGCGAGCCGGGCGAAACCTTCCCGGAATGTCTCCGCCGCGAGCTGCGCGAGGAACTCGGCTGCGAGGTGACCGTGGGCGAGCGCCTCGACACGATCCGGCACGATTACCCGGACAAATCCGTGCTCCTCGAGTTCTTCGCCTGTCGGCTGAAAGAGGGGGAACCCCGCCCACTCGGTTGCGCCGCCCTGCGCTGGGTCACCCGCGAGGAACTGGCGCAATTCCCCTTCCCCGCAGCCGATGCTCGTCTGCTGGAGCGGGTGCGCGGTGACACCGCGCTCTGGGGCTGAACCGCGTCAGCGCCGCGGAGCGACCAGGTTGGTGGGACTAACCACGCCGTAACGGTCCAGCAGAGGCCGGATGTCCGGGTTGGTCTTGCCAAACTCGACGAGCTGGTTGTTGAGGTTTTGCAGCACCGGCTGGGTCTCGGTCTGGAAGCGCGTCACCACCGACTGCAAATTGGCCTTCTCCCGCCGCACGGCGCGGTATTGCAAGAACAGGTAGCCGGTCAACGTGAGGCTGATGACGCAAACCAGGATCAACGCGGAGTTCAGTTGAAACTGCAACTGCCCCGGGCTGCCACCGTTGTTATCGTCTGCGGGATGTTCGGCGGCGGAGTTGGAAAGAGACGTCTCGTTCATGGCGGTTCAGCGGTTGGGGCGCGCGGCGGGCGCGGGGTTGGTGGCAGTGGCGCCGGGCGGCAGCTTGATTTTGGCCGCGTAGAGAATCGGGTTGATGGCGGGGTTCTTCTCGCTGTAGGCGCGCAATTCCATCGCCAGCGAGTTGATCATGGGTTGGGTCTGGTTGATGAACACAATCTGCGCTTGGAGCAGGCGCATTTGCTTGGCGCCCTGATGCACCGCCCCCACCAGCAGGATGGACAGGATGGCGCTCACGGCGGTCACGCCCAGCAGGAGCGAGGTTAGCTTGGGACTTTTCATGTTTGCAGGTGGCGTGACTCTAGCTTTTCACCCCGCACCGGCAAGACTTTTGGATTGCCGGAGCCGGGTGGGGGTGTCACCGTGACTCCAGATTCCCGTTAGGCACAGACTGCGGCTCCAGCCTGTTTGGTGAGCAAATGATGTTATGAAGCAAGTTGGCAGTTTGTGCGGGTGCCTCCTGTTGGCGGCGGCACCGTTGTGGGCGGACCCCTACGCGAATCCCTCCCCGCCCGTCATCACCAACTTCACCGCCACCGGCGCGACCCGGGCACTGCAATTCGACCTCCTGCCCGCCGCCGCCGCCTACCAGGTGCAGGCCGCGCTCGCGCCCACCGGGCCGTGGGGAGTGGACACGAATTTCCTCTGGAGCACGCGCACGAACGTCTCTGGTTCCATCACCAGCCTCGTCCATGATGTCCGCCGCACCAACGCCGCCGGTCCGGCCGGTTTTTATCGGTTGGAAGTGCCGGTGCTCAGTTCCAACGCCCTCCTCGCCGCCCAGGTGTTGAACCGCCTCGCCTACGGTCCCACGCCCGACGAACTGGAGCGCGTCACCGCGATGGGGGCCGACGCCTACATCGCCGAGCAGCTCAACATGGACGGCATTCCCGAGTCACTCGACAGCTATGTGACCGTGGCCACCAACAGCGCCAACATCGGCGATCCGGCGACCAACTGGGTGCAGATCACGGTGACCGGTCGAATGAACCAGACCAATCTCTTCGTGTTCCTGACCCGCCCGGGCACGGTGTTCGTGGACGACATCGAATTATTCGAGGGCACCAACACCAACGGGCCAAATCTGCTGGCCAACGGCAATTTCGAGTCGGCGCTCACCCCGCCTTGGACGGTCCCGGCCAGCCACGCGGGCACCGCCATCACGAACGGCGCGGGCCGCAACGGCGGCAACGCCCTCCGCCTCAACGCCGTCACGGCCGGCACCAACACCACCACGGGCGCGGTGTGGTGTCCCTTCGTCACCACACTCACCAACCTTGCCAC
>JBKBTZ010000172.1:0-6303 GCA_046290825.1 Limisphaerales bacterium | reverse complement strand
GGGCGAATTCGTCAGGGTGCCATCCTGGAAGGGCGGGCCGGCGCGGTCGTAGGTGATGTTGCCCACGGTGTCGCGGGCGTCGAGGGTGAGATGTAGCCGCAGCCCGCCGCGCAGCGGGTTGGGCGCGGTCACGAAACTCCACACCTCGCCGGGCGCGACGTTGGTGCCGCCGAGGATTTCATCCACGCGCCAGTAGTAGCGGGTGGCTGGCAGCAACGTGCCGGGGGAATAATTGGCCACGGAACGGCGCGCCATGTATTCGGGCGAATTCGTGGTGGCCGCAGCCACAGCAGCCAGATTGGTGCCCAGGAAGACGTCGTGTTGATAGGTCGGGCGCCCCGCCACCCAGGTCAGGACGGGGGCCAGCGTGACGTCGCGTTCGCCGTCGGTCGGATTCGGGCCGCTGGCGGCGATGTGCCCGATGGCATAAAGGGTCTGGATTTCCGCCAACGACAACGCGCGGGTATGGAGCTGGAACTCATCCACCACAATCTGCCCGCCCGCGTCCGGGCCGAGCACCAGCGGCTGGCGGCCCTGGAAGATGAAGCGGCCGGCATCGAGCGCGGCACTCGCGCGCTGCACGCCGTCCACATACAACCGCGCCTGGTTGGCCGCGCGGTCGAATTGCAGCGCCAGATGATACCAGCGTCCGGCGGCAATCATGGTGGACCAGTTCAGGGTCTTGACGTTGCTCAACCCGTTGAACTCGCGCACGGTGGCCGTGATGGCCGTGGGGCCGATGGTGAGGTTGAAGCCCAGTTTCTGCTCATCGTGCCATTGCTTGCGCAGGAGGCTGCGGGTTTGCGTGGTGTCATTCGCCTTGAACCAGAACGCCACCGTGTAGCTCTCATCCATCGGGTCGAAGAAGTTCCCGCGCCCCATCTTGCCGGTGTCGAACGGCCAGTAATCGTCGTTGTTGACCCACGTGAGATCGGGGGGCGTGA
Organism: Limisphaerales bacterium; assembly: GCA_046290825.1. GTDB lineage: Bacteria > Verrucomicrobiota > Verrucomicrobiia > Limisphaerales > DSYF01 > JBKBTZ01. The sequence continues at coordinate 5,359 of JBKBTZ010000172.1, read as the reverse complement.
GCTGGCTGTTGTTGACGATGAGGCCGCCGCTGTCGAGCCGGATGGCCTGCCCGCTGACGCCCGGCTCGCTGTGCGTCGAGAAGTCCACCGCGCCCTGCAACCGGCCCGTGTGGCCGAAACCGGAGCCGTCGGTGGCGTTCTTGCCGCTGGCGTCTTCGAAGCTGTAGCTGACGGTGAGGTTGCGATTGACGACTTCGACATGCACGAGTTCCCGTGTGCGCAGCCCGGTGCTGTCCTGCACGGTGTAGGTGAACAGGTCCTTGCCCACGTAGTTGGTCGGCGGCGTGTAACGCAGCGTGCCCCCGCCCAGCGACACCACGGTCCCGCCCTTGGCGGTGTTGGTGCTCCAGGCCACGACGGTGAGCGCGTTGCCGTTCCCGTCCCAGTCATTGGTGAGCACGTTGAGGTTGATCGGCGTGTTGGTCAGCGTGCTCGCGCAATCCACGTGGGTGTAGGGCGGGAGCGGGTCGGGATAGGTGCCGGGGAAGGGCGTGATCGAGCCGTTGCCCATCGCCTCATTGCGCTTGCGGAGCAGCCGGTCAATGTTGAACGGGCCGTGGTTGGGCCGGTTGCCACCCATCGTGTCCGCGCCATACACCAGGTGAACCACGTCCCAGTTGTGGCCGGCCTCGTGATACATGGCCTCGACGCAGGCGGGCGACTGGCTCTTGCCAATCTGATTCCCCCACGCATAGCCGCCCGCGCCGAACAACCCCTGCTCGGTGGCGAAGGAATACACCTGCGCCCACGGCAGGAACCACAGGGGGGCATTGGTGTTCTTCCACTCGGCCATGATCAGATTCAGGTGGCCGCCCATGCTGGTGGGCACGTAGAAGATGCTTTGCCGCACCACAAACACGCTGTGCCGGATGCTGACCCGGGTGTCGCGCGCCATGAGCAGGTCGTAAATGTTGATCTCGCGCTCGACGTTGCACAGCGCCAGGTCCGCATTCCGTCCGTAGGTGTTGTTGAAGCGGTAATGCGTCAGGTCCACGCCCAGGTCCATCACCTGCATCCCGCCGGCGGGTGGCATGAACGTCGAATTCGGCAACGCCCCGAACGCGATCATTCCCCCGCCGGAAGGCGCGGGCGGCGGCGGCAGTTCCCCGCCGCACTCGGGGCAGCCGCATGGCGCATCGAGCGCGGGGTCGGGTTGCGGCTCGAAGAAATCCGATTCGCCCGTGCCCGAGTCCGCGGCGGGCCGGTAGGAACCGGGCGGCAACTGAGCGGCAACATTCACGTTGTTGATCTGCCACGTGTAGCTCTTGCCCCGCTCATAATCGAACCCGTCGGCCTGCAGGATGCCGCCGGGCTTGATGACAGCGCAGACGATGGTGTTCGTCGCGCCCACCACGGTGCCGCGATACGTCCGCACCGGCGGTGCCGTGTTGGTGGTGTAGCCCACGCCGTTGGTCCAGGTGAGGTAGAAGAAATTCGTGGCCCGGACGGAGCGCTTGTAGAGCTGCAACGTCCGTGGCTGGCCCTCAATTGTGATGTTCGTCAGCGTCACATTGTCGGGTAACACCTGCGCCGGGGCTTCGAGCCGGCCCAGTGCCGTCAAAACCAGGAGCAACAGCAGCCAGAGGAGGTTTTTGTAGCGGGGGTGATTTCGCATGGTCTGGGGGGTGGGGAGTGGGGAGTGGGGTTCAGGCGATGCAACGAGCGCGAGTTCGAGCCGGCCAAAGGCAAACGACAACGCAATTGGCGATCAAAGCGGAACTCATCTCGTGCAACCCGCCCAAGGTGCCACAGGAATTCCGCCCGGCCATCCCATATTCGGGTGAGGCACCCACCGCCGGTCGGGGCGGGCAAAGAATTTCGCAACTCTCCTCAGTTTTCGGCTGCCCGCTCCCGCGCAAAACGGTAGTCTCTCCTCGTGCGCCAGTTTCCCTCCCCAAACCCTCCCGCGCTCGCCCGCGTGGCGTGCCTCCCCCTGCTCGGCCTGCTCCTTGCCTCCACCTCGGCCTGGAGCCAGCCCGCCCAGCCTTACTGGCAGGCCGAAGTGCCTGCGCGCATCCATGACCCCTCCACGCTGGTGCGCGACGGCGAGGTGTATTGGATGTTCGCCACCGGCCCGGGCCTCAAGGCCTATTCCAGCACCAACCTCCGCCACTGGACGCCCGCCCCTGCGCCCCTGCCCGTGATGCCCGACTGGGTGCGCGACGTGGTCCCCGACCAGCGCGGCTATTACTGGGCGCCGGACCTCATCCGCGGCGACGACCGCTGGCTGCTGTATTACTCCGTCTCCAGTTGGGGCAAGAACGACTCCGCGCTTGCCCTGCTCACGACCACGAACCTCGGCACGCCGGAAGTCCCCGCCCGCTGGACCGACGAAGGCATCGTGCTGCGCTCGTATCGCACCAATGATTTCAACGCCATTGACCCCGCCGCCTTCCGCGACCGCGACGGGCGGCTCTGGCTCTCGTTCGGCTCCTTCTGGAGCGGCATCAAGCTCGTCGAACTCGACCCCCGCACCGGTCGGCCCCTGACCAACGCCCCGCTCCACTCGCTCGCGTGGAAAGAAGCCATCGAGGCACCCTTCCTCTGGCGGCGTGACTCCCACTACTATCTCTTCGTCAACTGGGGCCAGTGCTGCCGCGGCACCAACAGCACCTACGAAATCCGCGTGGGCCGCGCCCCCGCCGTCACCGGCCCCTATCTCGATCGCGACGGTAAAAACCTCCTGCACGGCGGCGGAACTCTGGTTCTCGGCAGCGAGGGGCGGTTCATCGGCCCCGGCCACGCCGGCATCCTGCGCGAGGGCGACCGCGAATGGTTCAGCTTCCATTACTACAACGGCGACGACCGCGGCCGCCCCACGATTGCCGTGCGCCCGCTGACCTGGGATGCCGACGGCTGGCCCGTGGTGGGACCGGAATCGCCATAGCCCCTTGTGCGGCATCGAGCTTGGCGCGGGTCGGCAGCACGGAGCGCGGATGTCCTCATCCGCAGCCACGTGGCTGATCGTGGGGCTGCGGAGCCGGAGACCAACGCCTATCTGCCAACCGGCGGAACATCCGAGCGCGGCGACGGCGGCACCGTAGCGGCGCTCGGCCCGGGCACCGCCACGTTTGACAGTAGCGCAGGTTTCCCAACCTGCCGTATCGCCGACTTCCCAGTCGGCAGAGTGCTCAGAACTTCGGCAAGGTTCCGTGAACAATGAGCGCGGTGGGTGGCGGACGGGGCCGTCCGCGCGCCGGCAGCACGGAGCGCGGATGTCCTCATCCGCAGCGGCGTGGCTGATCGTGGGGTGTTTGAGTCAAAGACCGACGGCTATCTGCCAACCGGCGGAAGGTCCGAGCGCAGTGACTTTTGCACCATAGCGGCGGCCCTCCTTCGCTCAAGTTACGGAGGGCAGGGGCAGGCGGTTTCTTCGGACAGATGGCGGCGCTCTGCCAAGACGCCGCTACGGTCGGAGGTGGCAAGAACCGGAGCTTCGTCCGCCAATCTTCTTCGCATTAGTTTGGTTTGGACTTTAGCCCGCATTGTAAGGCATCCTCACGCCGTCGCAGGAGGCATTCCCGCCGTATCCTGAAGGCCGCCGCGGCAACCTCACCTTGCCATGACGAAATCGAAAAAACTCGGAACCCTGAAGATCACCAACAAGCACCTCCTCGCCTTTGTGGACGAGGTCACCAAGCTCACCCACCCCGACCGCGTGTGGTGGTGCGATGGATCGGAACTCGAAAAGGAGGCGCTCACTGCCGAGGCCTGCGCCAGGGGCATTCTCATCAAGCTCAACCAGCACAAGTGGCCGGGCTGCTACTACCACCGCTCCAACCCCAATGACGTCGCCCGCGTCGAGCAATGCACCTTCATCTGCACAAGCAATGAGGACGACGCCGGGCCGACCAACAACTGGATGGCCCCGAAGGACATGTATGCGAAGCTCCACGGCCTGCTCAAGGGCTGCATGAAGGGCCGCACGATGTATGTCGTTCCCTACCTCATGGGGCCGCCCGGTTCGCCGCTCACCAAGGTCGGCATCGAGATCACCGATTCCATCTACGTCGTTCTGTCCATGCGCGTCATGACCCGCATGGGCGAGGTCGCCCTCCGGCAGCTCAAGGAGGGCAACGACTTCAACCGCGGCATCCACAGCATGCTCGATGTCAACCCCGAGCGCCGTTACATCGCGCACTTCCCCGAGGACAACACCATCATCTCCGTCGGCTCGAACTACGGCGGCAACGTGCTCCTCGGGAAGAAATGCCTCGCCCTCCGCCTCGGCTCGTGGCTGGCCCGCAAGGAGGGCTGGATGGCCGAACACATGCTCATCCTTGGCGTTGAATCCCCGCAGGGCGAAAAAACCTACATCGCCGCCGCCTTCCCCAGCGCCTGCGGCAAGACCAACTTCGCCATGATGATCCCGCCCGCCCACTTCAAGGGCTGGAAAATCTGGACCGTCGGCGACGACATCGCATGGATGAAACCCGGCCCCGATGGCCGCCTCTGGGCCATCAACCCCGAGAACGGCTACTTCGGCGTCGTCCCCGGCACCAACAGCCAGACCAACCCCAACGCCGTCAAAACCATCTCCCGCGACACCCTCTTCACCAACGTCGCCCTCACCTCCGACGGCGACATCTGGTGGGAGGGCAAGGACGGCGAACCGCCCGCCGAGTGTCTCGACTGGAAGGGCGAACTCTGGGTCCGAGGCTCCAAGGAAAAGGCCGCGCACCCCAACAGCCGCTTCGCCGCGCCCATGACCAACAACCCGATGCTCGATCCCGCCGTCCACGACCCGCAGGGCGTGCCGATTGACGCCATCATCTTCGGCGGCCGGCGCGCTTCGACCATGCCGCTGGTGTTCCAGGCCTTCAACTGGATCCACGGCGTCTATGTCGGCGCCACGATGGGGTCCGAAATGACCGCCGCCGCCGTGGGCGGACTGGGCCAGGTCCGGCGGGACCCGATGGCCATGCTTCCCTTCTGCGGCTATCACATGGGCGATTACTTCCATCACTGGCTCCGCATGCGCCGCCACCTCAAATACCCCCCGCGCATCTTCCATGTGAACTGGTTCCGCAAGGATGCCAGCGGGCGCTGGCTCTGGCCCGGCTTTGGCGAAAACATGCGCGTCCTCAAGTGGATCGTGGACCGCTGCCATGGCCGCGCCGGCGGCTACGAAAGCACCCTCGGGTGGGTGCCGGAGAAGAAGGACCTGGACCTGACCGGCATCAAGGACTTCAACCCCGCCGACTGGGACAAACTCATGGACGTGAACGTCGAGGACTGGCGCCGCGAAGTCATCTCGCAGGATGAACTCTTCCTCAACCTCTACGGCCACCTGCCCAAGGAATTCATCATGCAACGCGAGTTGCTCGTGTCGCGCCTGTAGTTCGCATCCGCCCCCCTG
>JBKBTZ010000171.1:0-6401 GCA_046290825.1 Limisphaerales bacterium | reverse complement strand
AGCGCGCCGGACAGCTCGACCTCCGACGGCGCGGTGAGCGTCGCGGCGGCGATCAGCTTCAACATCGCGAGCACGACGGCGACCAGCCGAATCGCGGGGCAGCCCGGCACGCCGATTGGCGTGATCTCCGGCGGTGGCGTCGCGGCGCGTGATGGCGGTATAGGACTCGGCCAGCTTCAACCACAGGGACACCACGCGCTTCAGGGTGGCGTTCTCCACGCTGTCCGGCGGAAGCGAACGGGACGCGTAACGCTTGGCCAGTTCTCCCTGGACCAGGGTGATGGTTTCGCGCGCCGCCTGACGGGCAAGCTGGCGGTGTTCGTCGCAGCCCACCACCCGCGCGGCCTCGTCCGGGTCCACATACGGGTCATCGAAGAGGCCGAGCTTGAATTTCCACAGCAGCATGGGCGCGACCAGTTCGTCGAGCTGCTTCTCCCGGAGCACGCCCCGGCGGACGAGTTCGACGAGGTGCCGGTAACAGTCCGGCTCGGGCAGTTCGAGGTTCACGCCGGCCTCGACGGCGAGCCGGCAGGCCTCTTTCTTGTCGGTGGCGACGAAATGTCCGTGCGTGTCGGGCCGGTGGCTGAGTTCCCAGATGGCGTAGTAATCAGAAACCACGAAGCCCTCGAATCCCCATTCCTTGCGGAGGACCTCGCGCAAGAGCCACCGGTTGGCGTGCGAGGGGACGCCGTCAATTTCGTTGTAGCTGGCCATCACGCTGATCGCGCCGGCCTGTTGGATGCAGTCCTTGAACGGGTGCAGGAAGGTCTCGCGCAGCACCCGCTCGGAGACGTTGGCGGGGGCGCAGTTCTGGCCGGACTCGGGCTGGCCGTGCGCGGCGAAGTGTTTCAGCGTGGCGATGACGCGCCGCTTGTCCCGGAAAGTGGCATCGCCCTGAAACCCGCGCACGGCGGCCATGCCGAGCTGGGTGACGAGAAACGGGTCCTCGCCGAAGGTTTCCTCGACGCGGCCCCAGCGCGGGTCGCGCGCCACGTCCACCACCGGCGTGAGCGCCTGATGCGTGCCGCGCGCGCGCGCCTCGTGAGCGGTCATCGCGTAAAGCGCCTCGACCAGTGGCGGATTGAACGTCGCCGCGAGGCCGATGGGCTGGGGAAAGCTGGTGCCGTCCTTCGCCGCGTGACCGTGCAGACACTCCTCGTGAAAGAGGACCGGGATGCCCAGGCGCGATTCCTCGCGGAAGAACTGCTGGATGGCATTGGTCAGTTCGGCCATGCCGCGCGCGTCCTTGCCGTTGGCGGGGGTGGCGGGATCGCTGCCCGCGTCGCTGGGCCGGCCCACCTGGCCGAGGCCGTGGCCCTGCCGGAAGGCCCGGCGCGCCTTCGCGAGGTCAAAGTTCCCCTGCTCATCCACGAGCGTTTGCGCCTTCTGCTGCCAGACGCACATCATCTGCGCGGCCTTTTCGGCGAGGGTCATGCGACGCAACAAGTCCCGCACGCGCCGCGCGGGAGACAGGGCGGGGTTTTGGTAGGGAAAGATTCGTTTCCGCGAGGAGCGCATAAGGAGCGATGTTCTGGCCGGTGCGTTGTGCGCCCGAATCCTAACCGGCGATGGGAACCGGTCCTATACGACAAATGATGGATGCCCGCCCCTCCCCTGCCCGACCGGCGACGCGGGACGCGCCGCCGCTTCCCGCCTCAGTTGACCGCGCCCTCGGTCAGCGGGCGGGCCTCCGCCCGCGGCATGGAACGGAGATATTTTGCGGCCGCCTCGGTCCGGCAGCGGACGTGCAGCTTTTCGTAGATGTGCATCAGGTGGGTGCGGACGGTGGAGAAGCTGATGTTGAGGCGCCCGCCGATTTCCTTGTTCGAGAGGCCCTCGGCCAGGAGGGCGAGGATTTCCGATTCGCGGCCGGACAACTGGGCGGTTTCATCCTCGCCGACCGGTTTCTCCATGAAGGAGCGCACGACCATGCGGGCGATTTCGCTGGTCATGGGCGCGCCGCCGGCGCGCACCTCGGCGATGGCCTTGAGAATCTCCGTCTCGTCCGCGCGCTTGAGCACGTAGCCGCACGCCCCGGCCTGCAACGCCTGGAAGATCATCTTGGTGTCCTTATACACCGTCAGCATGATGACCTGCGCGCCGGGGAGCCGTTCCCGGAGCCGGGCGGTGCAGACGATGCCGGATTCGCCGGGCAGGTGGATGTCCATCAGCACCACGTCAGGCCGCTGCGGCGGGATGCGGACGAGCGCCTCCTCGGCGGAGCCGCAGGCGCACACGCACCGATGGCCGGGGGTGTTGCCGATGAAGTCGGCCAGATACTGCCGCAGCGTGGCGTTGTCCTCGACGATGGCAACTTTGGTGGTCACGGCGATGTCATCCGTCGGGCTGGTTCGGGTCAGAGTGGCGGTCACGGGAACTTAGCGGGTGAATCAGGGGCAAACAATCGCAATGTGCCTTCTTCCGCCAAACTAGCCTGAATCCACGCGGAAAACATCAGTCAGATGTCGTATGGCGCAACCGGCCTTTTCGCTGCCAGCCTGTCGTCTCCACATGCGAAGCTTCTGCTCCACCGCCGGCTTTCCGTCGGCCCGCCGTCGGCCGCTGCTGGTCGGCCTGCTCGGGCTGCTGGTGGCAGTCACCCTGCCGCTTTCCGCCCGCACCTTCACCAACCCCGTCGTGCCGGGGTTTTACGCCGACCCGAGCATCTGCCGCGTGGGGGACGATTATTACCTCGTGACCAGTTCCTTCGAGTATTTCCCCGGCGTCCCGATCCTGCACAGCCGCGACCTCGTCCACTGGCGGAAGCTCGGACATGTGCTAACGCGCCGGAGCCAGTTGAACGTCGAAAAAATGCGCGCCTCGATGGGCATTTTTGCGCCGACCCTGCGGCATCATGACGGGGTGTTCTACCTGATCACGACGCTGGTGGGCGGGCGCGGCAATTTCTACGTCACCGCCACCAACGCCGCCGGGCCATGGTCCGACCCGGTGTGGCTGGATGCCGACGGGATTGATCCGTCGCTGTTCTTCGATGACGACGGCCAGGTTTATTACACCCGGCAGGCAGACGGCGAACGGGGTTACACCGCGCAGCGCCGGTTGAATCTGCAAACCGGAAAACTGGAGGGGCCGCTGCGCGAGCTGTGGCGCGGCACCGGCGGCATCTGGCCCGAGGGGCCGCATCTCTACAAGGTGGACGGCCGCTATTACCTCATGATCTCCGAGGGCGGCACGAGCTATGACCACGCCATCACCGTCGCGCGCAGCGACTCGCCGTGGGGACCGTTCGAGGCGAACCCCCGGAATCCGATCCTGACCCATCGCCACCTGCCCGACCACCCGTTTCAGGCGCTCGGACACGGCGACCTGGTGGAGACGCCCGCCGGCTGGTGGGTGGTGTTCCTCGGCTTCCGGCCACAGGGCGGGCGCTATCATCATCTCGGGCGGGAAACCTTTCTGGCACCCGTGACCTGGGAGGACGGGTGGCCGGTCATCAACGGCGGCCAGCCCCTTCCGGCGACGCTGCCCGCGCCCAACCTGCCGCCGCACCCCTGGCCTCCCGAGCCGGTGCGCGAGGATTTCACCGCCCGGACCCTCGGCGTCCACTGGAACCATGTGCGCAACCCGGTCGAAACGAACTACTCGCTGACCGCGCGCCCGGGCTGGTTGCGGCTGCGCGGCTCCGCCGTCACGCTCAACGACGTGGACACGCCGACCTTCGTGGGTCGGCGGCAGACGGCGTTGCGTTGCCGGGCCGCCACGCGCCTCGACTTCCGTCCCCGCGCGACCAACGAAGCCGCCGGCCTGGTGTTGCGCGCGAATGACCACAATTACGCCGCGTTGGTGGTGACGTTGCGCGAAGGCCGCCGCCACATCGGGCTGCGCACGGTGCTGGACGGGCAGGTGAGCAGCCCGGAAGTCTTCACCCCGCTACCCGACGGCCCGGTGGAGCTGCGGGTGCGCGCCGAGCCGCTGCGCTATGAATTTTTCTGGCGCGCGGGCAACGGCCCGGAGCGCGCACTGGGCAGCCTGCCCACGCGCGCGCTGGCCACGGAAACGCTCAACCGGCAGAAGCACGTCGGCTTCAACTTCACCGGCGTATTCTTCGGCCTGTTCGCCACCGGCAACGGGCAGGCCAGCCGGACACCGGCCGACTTTGACTGGTTTGACTACGAGATTCTGGAACCATGACCCCCTCCCGCCCGCCCCGGCCGTTTGGCCCGAACCTGACCCTTGCGCTCTGCGCTGGCCTGCTGCTGGCCGCCCTGCCTCACCCCGCGCTCGCCCTCGGCCAGCCATCCGTCGTGGACTTCACCCCGACGACCGACGGTTTCCCGCTGGCGCACGCGGGCCGGGTTTCGCCCCTGCTGGTGGACAGCAACGACTGGCCCGGCGTCCTCCGCGCCGCGGGCGACTTTGCGACGGATGTGCGGCGGGTCACCGGCCGGCAACCGGCACTCGTCACGCAGCCGGGCGCGGCCCCGGAGGTGTTCCTCGTGGGCACCCTCGGACGCCACGCGTGGGTGGACCGCCTGGTGGCGGCGGGCCGGCTGGACGTTTCGGCCATCACGAATCAATGGGAGTCGTGGGTCCTGCAGACGGTGTCCGATCCCCTGCCCGGCGTGACCCGCGCGCTGGTTCTCGCGGGCAGCGACAAGCGCGGCACGATCTACGGCCTCTATGAACTGAGCGAGCAGATCGGCGTTTCGCCGTGGTATTGGTGGGCCGACGTGCCACCGAAAAAGCACGACACCCTGTTCCTCCAACCCGGCCCGCGCGTCCAAGGACCGCCGGCGGTGAAGTATCGCGGCATTTTTCTGAACGACGAATACCCGGCGCTCGGCGGCTGGGCGCGCGAGAAGTTCGGCGGGTTCAACCACCGGTTCTACACCAACGTCTTCGAGTTGATCCTCCGGCTCCGCGGCAACTTCCTCTGGCCCGCCATGTGGAACGATTCCTTCGCCACCGACGACCCGCTGACGCCGAAGCTGGCGGACGAATACGGCATTGTGGTCAGCACCTCCCACCACGAGCCGATGATGCGCGCGTGGAAGGAATGGGGCCGCGCGGGCAACCGGCCCGGCAGTTGGGACTACGCGAAGAACGACGAGAAGCTCCGCGCCTTCTGGCGCGAGGGCCTCGAGCGCACCCGGGATTTTGAGAAGGTCATCACCCTCGGGATGCGCGGCGACGGTGACGAGCCGATGTCCGAGGAGAAAAACATTGCCCTGCTCGAGCGCATCGTCGCCGACCAGCGCCGGCTCATCGCCGAGGTCATCCATCCCGACGTCACCACCGTGCCGCAGGTATGGGCGCTCTACAAGGAGGTGCAGGGCTATTACGAACGCGGGATGCGGGTGCCGGACGACGTGACGCTCCTCTGGGCCGACGACAACTGGGGCAACATCCGCCGCCTGCCCACGCCCGATGAGCGGCTCCGCCCCGGCGGCGCGGGCGTGTATTACCATTTCGACTACGTCGGCGGGCCGCGGAACTACAAGTGGATCAATGTCACCCCGCTGCCGAAAATCTGGGAGCAGATGAACCTGGCCTACCACCACGACGCCAACCGCATCTGGGTGGTGAACGTCGGCGACCTCAAACCGATGGAGGTGCCCGTCGAATTCTTCCTGACGATGGCGTGGAACCCGCCCGCCTGGCCCAAGGAACGGCTCGGCGAATACCTCGAACTCTGGGCCGCGCGCGAATTCGGCCCCGCCCACGCCGCCGCCATTGCCGACATCGTGGCCCAATACGCCAAATTCAACCGCCGCCGCACGCCCGAACTGCTTGATCCGGGCACCTTCAGCCTCGTCCATTACCGCGAGGCCGAGCGCGTCCTGGCCGCCTGGAACCATCTGGCCGACCGGGCGGAGGCCATTTCCGCGCAACTGCCGCCCGAGGCCCGCGACGCCTTCTTCCAACTGGTGCTCTACCCCGCCAAGGCCTGTGCCATCGTCAACGACCTGTATGTGACCGTCGCCCGGAACCGCCTTTACGCCCGCCAGGGTCGCGCCTCCGCCAACGACCTCGCCGCCCGCGCGCGCGCCCTGTTCCAGGCCGACGCCGACCTGACCCACGCCTACCATCAACTCGGCGGCGGGCGCTGGAATCACATGATGTCCCAGACCCGCATTGGCTACTCGTCGTGGCAGCAGCCGGAAACCAACATCATGCCGCGCGTGGTCGAGCGCGACGTGCCCGAAATGCCTGAACTGGGCGTCGCCGTCGAGGGGTCGGAAACCGCGTGGACCTTTGGCACCGCCGACACGGCGCTCGCGTTCGACGCCTTCAACCGCCCCACCCGCTACCTCGACGTGTTCAACCGGGGCCGCGGCTCCTTTGCCTACGAGGTGCGCGCCGATGCGGACTGGATCCGCGTTGACGCGCCGCGCGGCACCGTGGAACAGGAACGGCGGCTGCAGGTGAGCCTGGACTGG
>JBKBTZ010000170.1:0-6411 GCA_046290825.1 Limisphaerales bacterium | reverse complement strand
ACCCTCGCCGGCAACGGCACCTTTGCGGGCGCCCTAAACGTGACCCCCGGCGGCACGCTCGCCCCCGGCGCCTCCGTTGGCGTCATGACCGTCAACAGCAACGTCACCCTCGCGGGCACCACCATCATGGAACTGGACCGCGTCGGCTTGGTGAGCACCAACGATCGCCTCGTGGCGCCGACCATCACCGCCGGCGGCACGCTGCTGGTCACCAACATCGGGCCGACCCTTGTGAACGGCACCACGTTCCCGTTGTTCAGCGTGCCCGTCAGTGGCTTCAGCACCGTTATCCTGCCCGGCGCGCCCTACGTCTGGAACAACAACCTCGCCGTGGACGGCTCCATCACCTTGGTCAGCGGCGGCACCAATCTGGTGGACACCACGCCCACGAACCTTACCGCCACCGTGGCGGGCACCACCATGACCTTGAGCTGGCCCGCCAGCCACACCGGCTGGAGCCTCCAGGCGCAAACCAACTCCGCCGCCACCGGCCTCGGCACCAACTGGGTCGTCGTGCCCGGCTCGTCGGCCACCAACGTGGTCAGCATCACCATCAACCCGACGAACCCGACGGTGTTCTTCCGGCTTGTCTATCCGTGATGCCGCGCCCGCACCAGACCTGAACCTTCACGCCGGGGCCGGGCACCTGCCCGGCCCCGGCCTTTTCGTGAACTGAAATACCGCCGCCCGCGTCAGATGAACGTTGTTTGTCCCATGCTCCGCTCCCTCGCATTCCCCCTCCTGTTGGCCCTGTCGTGCGCCCTCGCGCCCGCCGCCCCGCTCGCATTCCCCACGGCCGAGGGCTACGGCCGCTTTGCCCAGGGCGGGCGAGGCGGGCGCGTCATCAAGGTCACCAACCTGAACGACTCCGGCCCCGGCAGCCTCCGCGCCGCGGTCGAGGCCGAAGGTCCGCGCACGGTGGTCTTCGAGGTGGGCGGCCTCATCACCCTCGAATCCAAACTCGTCATCCGCAAAACCAATTCCCATCTCACCATCGCCGGCCAGACCGCGCCCGGGAAAGGCATCTGCATCCGCAAATACAACCTGGGCATGATGGGGGCCAGCAACGTCATCATCCGCTATCTCCGCGTCCGCCCCGGCAATCTCTCCGGTGACACCCTCGACGGCATGGGCATGGCCTCGAGCGACCAGTGCATCATGGACCACTGCTCGATCAGTTGGACCCTCGACGAGGCGTTCAGTTCGCGCGGCGCGCGGAACATCACCCTGCAACGGACGCTCATTTCCGAGGCCCTTAACGCCGCCGGGCACCGCAAATACCCACCCGGCACCCAGCACGGTTACGCCGCCAGCATCGGAGGCGACATCGGCAGCTTCCATCACAACCTCCTTGCCCATTGCGCGGGCCGCAATTGGAGCCTCGCCGGCGGCCTCAGCAAACCGAACAACGAATACGCCGGCCGCCTCGATATCCGGAACAACGTCGTCTATAACTGGCGGAATCGTGCCACCGACGGCGGCGCGCACGAGGTCAACTTCGTCGCCAATTACTACAAACCCGGCCCCGCCACCCAGCGGTTCATCGCCCTCAACGCCCAATACGGCGGCTTTCCCGGCACGCAGCGCTATTATTTCGCCGACAACATCATGGAGGGCCACTTCGGCCCCACCAACCAGGCGGCCGGGCGCATCGCCACCACCGAACGCGGCGGCCGCCTCCCCACCGATTATTCGCCGTGGTCCGACACGCCCTTCTTCGAGCCGCACGTCCGCACCCGCACCGCGCTCGAGGCCTACGAGGACGTCCTCGCCAACGTCGGTTGCAATTTCCCGGTTCTCGACGACCACGACCGCCGCGTGATTGCGGAAGTCCGCGCCGGGACGGCCCGCTTCAGGGGCAGCGTCACCGGCCTGCCCGGCCTGCCCGATTCGCAGGACGATGTCGGCGGCTGGGAGGAGTATCCCGAGGTCCACCGCCCCGCCAATTGGGACACGGACGGCGACGGCATGCCCGACGAATGGGAAACAGCCCACGGCCTCGACCCCAACAACCCCGCGGACCGCAACGGCGATCTCAACGGCGACGGTTACACCAACCTCGAGAAGTATTTGAATTCCCTCGTCGGCGAATACGTCGTCCGGCCAAAATAGCGACATGAACCACCCCGCAGCGGAAACCACCCGCGCCAATACGACGGAAGCCTCGGCACCCGCGAAAGGGAAATCGGCTCCGGGAATGGCCCACCCCGTTCCCTTCACCCGCCGCCGTTTCCTGCGCGGCGCGCTGCTCGCCGGGGCTGCCGCCGCCACCGCCCCGGCCATCCTGCGCGGTCAATCCGCCCCGCCACCTCCCATCAAACTCGGCCTCATCGGCTGCGGCACGCGGGGCCGGTGGATCGCCAAATTATTTCAGCAGCACGGCGGCTTCACCCTTCACGCCGTGGCCGACTATTTCGCCGGGGTGGCCGACGCCGTTGGCGCGGAACTGGGCGTGGATGCGGCGCGCCGTTTCTCGACGCTGTCGGGTTATCGGCGGTTGCTGGAAAGCGGCGTCGAGGCCGTTGCGCTCGAGACCCCGCCCTATTTCTTCCCGGAGCACGCGCGGGCCGCCGTGGCCGCCGGGCTGCATGTCTATTGCGCCAAACCTGTGGCCACCGACGTGCCCGGCTGCCGGCAAATCGAGGCCGCCGCCCAATCGGCCACCGCCAGACAGCGCGTGTTCTTCGTGGATTACCAGATGCCCACCGACCCGGTAAACCAGGAGATCGTCCGCCGCCTGCGCGATCCCGAGACCGGCTTCGGCAAAATCGCCCGGGTCAGCACCGCGGGCAGCTTCGGCCATTTCCCTGACCCGCCCAAAACCGCCAACCTCGAGAGCCGCCTCCAAAAGCTCATCTGGGTGAACGACATCGCCCTCGGCGGCGACTATCTCGGCAACTACGACATCCACGCCCTCGACGCCGCGCTCTGGGCGCTCGGCGAACGACCCGTCGCCGCGCTGGGCGCATCGCGCATCTGCCGCGTGGACCCGCACGGCGACAGCCACGACGTCTGCCTGCTCACCTACGAATACGCCAGCGGCGTGATTCACGACCATCAGGGCAACGCGCTCAAAAACCACCTCCCCAACGAACTGAGCTGCCGCGTCCACGGCCAGACCGGCAACGCGCTGCTCAACTACTGGGACAAGGCCACCTTCCGCACCCGCGACGACAGCTTCTCCGGCACCGTCGAAAACCTCTACGAAGCCGGCGTCGTGCGCAACATCGCCGCCTTTCACCGCGCCATCGCCGGGGGCGACTTTGCCAACGCCACCGTGCCGCGCGCCGTGGACGGCGCGTTGACGTGCATCCTGGGCCGCATCGCCGGTGAACGCCGGGAGCGCGTGACGATGGAGCAGATTTTACGCGAAAACACCCGCCTCGAAGTGGATTTGAGCGGATTGAAAACGTGACCGGAGAGCCGAAATCCGAAACCCGAAGGCAGCTCGAATGAAGAAATCCGAATCACCAACCGCAGGTTGCCCGCGCTCCCTCCAGCGCGTCGGGTTATGGAACTCCGATTTCCTCCGTCATTCGTCATTCGTCATTCGTCATTTCCCGGCTCTTTTGGCCATCGTCTATTGGCTATCCACCCCTGCTGCCTCCGCCCAGCCCCTTGTCCACGCCAAGGACGGCTCCGGAATTCGTGGTTACACCGATACACCCGTCCAACCGTGGTCCGGGTTCCGCGTTCACGACCCCGACCGCCCCGCGCCACCCCGGGTGGACCCCGGCCCGTTCACCGCCTCTGCGCCCGCGCCGTCCGACGCGGTGGTGCTGTTCGATGGCCGCGATCTCGCGCAGTGGCAGAGCAACCAATGGCGCGTGGTGGACGGGTGCATTGATGCCGGCGCCGGCAACCTGGTGTCCCGCGAAAGCTTCGGCGACTGCCAGATTCATCTGGAATGGATGGCGCCGACGAACTTCACCGGCCACCTGTTTGACCAGGGCAACAACGGCGTCCTGCTCATGGGCCTCTACGAGATTCAAATTTTCGACACGTTCCACCATCCGCTTTACCCCGACGGCCAGTGCGGCGCCGTTTATGGCCAGACCCCGCCCCGGGTGAACGCCACCCGCCCGCCTGGCCAGTGGCAGACGTATGACATCCTGTTCACCGCGCCCCGGTTTGCGGACGGGAAGCTGGTGCGGCCCGCGCGGGTTACCGTGTTCCACAACGGCGTGCTCATTCATCACGAACAGGAGATTTACGGTGAAACCGCCCACCGCGCCCTGCCCGCCTACACCCGGCCCCAATCCACCGGCCCCCTCGCGCTCGCGGGCCACCACTGCCCCGTCCGCTTCCGCAACATCTGGGTGCGCGCGTTGTCCGCCGAGGAAGAACGTCCGGCATCATCCGCGGGGCAACGGGCGCGTTGACCCGCCCCGCACCCGCCCCTAGCTTGGCTGGCGGAACGTGCTGGTTCCGCCACCCGTGAGCGATCAACCGCCCATCCCCAAACTGCGCCTCGCCCCGCCGGAACCGCCGGAGCCGCCCGAACGGCTGGCACGCCGGGTCGCGCGGGAAAAACTCGATCAGGAACGCCGCACCGAACTCGAACTCGAGCGCTCGCTCGCGCCCTTTCGCGTCGGCTCGGTCGAGGCCCTGAACGCCGTGCCGCTCACCCGCGGGCTGGAGGACGAGGTCCTCTACGCCCCCCCCGCCCGGCTGGCTGAACTGCTGCGCCGCGACGAGTTGGACGCCGCCCTGGTCAGCGTGGTCGAGGCGTTGTTCACGGATCGTTACGACATTTTGGACGGCATTGCCGTGGCCTCGCTGGGCGAGGTGCGCAGCGTGTTTTTGGCCCACCGACGGCCGCTCGAGGAACTTGACGTGGTGCATCTGGACCCGGCCTCGCTGACCAGCGTCGCCCTGCTCAAGGTCCTGCTGGCGGAACGCGGGCTGAAACCGGAGTTCCGTCCCCTCGCCGATTATGCCGCCGCGCCAACGCACGACGCGGTGCTGCTCATTGGTGATCGCGCCCTGGATTTCGCCTTTGCCGGCCACCCGCACGCGCTCTGGGATTTGGGGGCGGCCTGGACCGAGCTGACGGGCCTGCCATTTGTCTATGCCGTGTGGGCGCTGCGGCGCGGCCTCGAGAACACCGCGCTGCGCCGCGCCCTGCGCGAGGCCCGGGACTTCGGCCTCGACACCCTGGACCACATCATCAACACCCGGCCGGAATACACCCGCGAGTTTCGCCGGGACTACCTCGGCTGGCACATCCACTACCATCTCGGGGCGGATGAGAAGCGCGGCCTGGGGCGGTTTGTGGAACTGCTGCGGAAACACGGCTTCAACCCGGTGTTCGAGCCGCGTTTCGTGGTGTAACCGCCCCGACAAACCGCCCCCTGCCGAGGCCCCGGCCCGGCCAAAAGTAAAACGGCCGGAGGATCACTCCTCCGGCCGGGAAGCGGGTTCCGGTCAACTTGACTTACGAGCAGCCGAGGCTGTCGCCGCAGTTGTTGCACTTGTAGCACGCGCCGTTGCGCACGGTGACGTGGCCGCAGTTCGGGCAGGTGGGCGCGTCCTGCTGGAAGTGCGCCACCGCGTCATTGAGGCTCTTCACCTCGTAACGGCCCGGCGCGGGATGCGCGGCGCCAGCGGTCCGGACGGTGTGGATGTTGATGTAGTCCGTGTCGTCGTCGGCGACGGGCAGCTCGGGCACAGGCCGGTTGACGCGGCGCTTCATCTCCTCGACGAGGTCGGGCATGGGCAGCTCCTGCTGGCCGCGGGCGGGCGAATGGGCCTCGCGGTAACCGGGCAGGAACTGGAACGCCAACCAGCGGAAGACGTAGTCGGTGATCGAGGAGGCGTTGCGGATTTCCGGGTTCTTGGTGAAGCCGCTCGGCTCGAAGCGCTGGTGCGAGAACTTGCGGACCAGGGCCTCGAGCGGCACGCCATATTGGAGCGCCAGGCTGGTCAGCGTGGCCACGGAGTCCATCAGGCCGCCGATCGTCGAGCCTTCCTTGGCCATCGTGATGAACAATTCGCCGGGCGTGCCATCATCAAACAGGCCGACGGTGAGGTAACCTTCGTGGCCCGCGATGTCGAACTTGTGGGTCAGCGCCTGCCGCGTTTCGGAGAGGCGGCGGCGGAGGGGCTTGCCGGCCTCGCGCTGCAACTGCTCGACCATCTTCTCCAGTTCGCGGACGCGGGCCTCGAGCGCCGCGGTGTCCGCGCCGGCGGCGGTCTTGTCGCCGCCCTCGCTGGTCTTGGCGGTGTTGAGCGGCTGCGAGCGTTTCGAGCCGTCGCGGTAGATGGCCACGCACTTGAGGCCCATGCGCCAGGCGTCCACGTAAGCGTTGCGGATGTCCTGCACGGTGGCCTCGTTGGGCAGATTGACCGTCTTGCTGATGGCGCCGCTGATGAACGGCTGGGCGGCGGCCATCATCTTGAGGTGCGCCA
>JBKBTZ010000169.1:0-6486 GCA_046290825.1 Limisphaerales bacterium | reverse complement strand
CCGGCAATCCCACCCTCGGTTCCGGCTTGAACGACGGCACCTGGCATCATGTGCTGGCGGCCAACGACGGCTCCACCACGCGGCTTTATCTGGATGGCGTGCTGGTGGGCAGTTACGCGGAAACCCTGTTCAACCTGGCCAACCTCAACCGCACCGTTGGCATCGGGGCCAACCATGACGGCTCGGGCAACTTCTTCACGGGCGCCATTGACGACGTCTGCCTTTGGGCGCGTGGCCTCTCGGCGGCGGAAGCGTGGTGGGTCTATACCAACGGCCTGGCCGGCCGGACGGTCGAGAAGGAGGCGCTGCTGACCCGCGTGGGCTTCGAGGCGGCGGAAGGGTTCACCGGCTACGTCAGTCCAAACTTTGCCGCGCTCGGCACGAAAACCGACTCGTTCGGGGCCGTGTGGTCCGGCCTCGCGGGCGACGTGCAAATCTGGAATCGCGCCGACATTCCGCCCGCCGGAGTGCAATGTTTGAAGCTGGGCGAGAGCGACCCCGAGGCCCGGTGCCGCATCCGGTTTCCGGGCACCAACCACGGCGTCGGCGTGGTGATGTTTGACTACGCGGCGTTCTCCGCGCAGACCGACTGCGACCTGACGCTGTCCTACAGCAATGCCACCAGCGGCGGCTGGGTGCCGCTCTGGACGCGCCGGGTGAATAACAGCAACTCGTGGTGGGATTCCAAACCGTGGCCCACCGCTACCGTGCCCGTTTTCATCGGTGGCGATGTGGACCTGCTGCTGACCAAGACGGGAACCAAGGGCGTGCTGCTCGACAACTTCCGCGTCACTTCCAAGGCTGACTTCCCGCCGGTCTTTGCCGCCGACCCGCTGAGCAAGCCCGCCGCCACGGCCGGTTCACCCTACACGGCCTCGCTGTCCCGTGATGTGTATGATCCCACCCCGGGCGACCGCTTTGCCTTCAGCAAGCTCAACGGTCCCGCGTGGTTGAACGTGGCTCCGGACGGCGGGCTGTCAGGAACCCCGTCCGGCGGTGACTACGGCACCAACGCCTTCACGGTGCGTGTCACGGATGCGGCCGGAAAGACCGGCGACGCCACCCTGCTGGTGCCGGTGGCGGTGACGCCGGCGGTTTTGATGGCAGGCGCGGGGCCGAACCCCGGCTATGCGGGCTTTTGGTCGTGGCTTGCATCCGACCAGCCAGCCTCGCCCAACGGCAACGGCGCGGATGCGGACGGCGCCGTGGTCACGCGCTGGGACGATGTGCGCGGCGCCATGGACCACGACCTGGCCCGCAACTCCGGCGGGGGCGGCGGCCTGTTCCGCACCAACCGCGTCAATGGTCTTCCCGCCATTCATTACCCCGGCACGCGCAACAACTGGGGTTCCTACAACACGGCCGGCGAGTTCCAAACCATCAGCAACGGCTACACCCTGTTCCTCGTCGCCCGGGTCAGCGCTCTGCCCGCCGCCACCGGCTATTTGTTTGACGGCGCTTCCGGCAACGGGCGGGTGGCCTTGCGCGTGGCCAACGGGTCGCCGGCGCAATGGCAGTTGCAGGCCGTGCGCACGTTCAACGGTCCGGCGATCAACGTAACCGCAAACACGGCGAACGTGACGACCAACCTCTGGCAGGTCCACACCGTGCAGGTCAGCGGCACGAACATGACGCACTTCGTGAACGGCGCGCTGGCCGGCACGGGCACGTTCAACGACGGCGGCACCCCGCTGCCCATGAGCGGCCTGATCCTCAGTTGCGACGCGGGGGTGGCCAACCACCTCGAATGTGAGATTGCCGAAGTCCTGGCCTACGCCGAGCCGCTCAACCCCAGCGACCGGGCAACCCTTGAGAGCCACCTGCTGGCCAAATACGCGCTGGTGTTGCCTCCGCCCCATCCGCCGGTGCTCGCGCCAGCGGGCCTGAGCGGTGGCAACCTGCAATTCACCGTCGCCTCGCAAAGCGGCTACTCCTACGTGCTGCAGGCCGCCACCAACCTCGTTCCCCCCGTCACGTGGCATGACGTCGCCACCAACGCGGGGAACGGCGGGCCGCTGAATTTCAGCGTGCCGGCGCATGCCGCGCAGGCGCAGGGCTACTTCCGGTTGCGGGTGGAGTGACGGCGCTTGTTCCGTAATCAGACAGGTGGACCGCGATTGTCCCGGCGACGGAGCGCCTCCTAGGCTGGCGGTGCCTATGAAACCCAATCCCTTCTCCCGCCCGGTTTGTGTGCGCGCGGCTGGCGCGCTGTTTTCTCTCGCTGCCTTGCTGCTTCCACATTCGGGAATGGCTGACAAAACGCGCAGCGCCACGGCCGACAACCTGAACGTTACCTCGGCCTGGGTGGAAGGCGTGCTGCCCGGGACGGGCGATGTGGCCTTGTGGAATGCCGCCAGCACGCTGGCCAACACGCTGGGGGGAAACCTGACGTGGGGCGGGTTGAACCTCACGGCGGCGGCGGGGGCGGTTTCCATCAGCGGAAACAACACGCTGACGCTGGATCACAGCACGGACATCAACACGGCGTTGAACGTCGGGGCCAATGACTTCACCTGGGGGACGGCGGGAGTCGGGGGCAATTTCAACATCCGCGGCAACGCGGCGGGAACTTCCAGCACGGCCCAGGGCGCCACCTTCGCCGGCAGCGGCGTCGTCACACTCAGCAGCACCGGCACGAAGAACTGGGCGAATGATGGCAACAACAACAACGGAGTGACCGTGATCAACTTCACCGGCACGTTGCGGCTGCGCGGGGCCACCATCCCCGCCATCGGCTCCTTGTCCGGCAACTGGCTGGCGTTTGGCGGGGGTGGGGGAGCGGCCTCCGATCCGGGGGCGGCGGTGCAAACCGGCTCCTTCGCGCTCGACACCGGCGACGCCTCGTCCTGCGGCTCGTTCATTCTCACGCACGCCTGGAGCGGACAATTCTTGAAACTGAACAGCCTGTCCGGCTCCGGCTCGATTCGCGCGGATTGGGGCCTGTCCGCGGGCACGCAGACGCGCGGCATCGAACTGGACCAGGCCGGGAACACCACCTTTTCGGGCTCGTTGCTCGCGCATAACGGGAGCAGCCAGCGCCGCAACATCACGTTCCGGAAGAAGGGCGCGGGCGAGATCGCATTCACGGGCGGATTGGGAGCCGCAGGCACCACGGCCTCGCTGAATTTTGATCTCCAGGCGGGCACCCTTTCTCTCGGCAACGGTGTCCAAAACCCCACCCTCGTGAACCCTTCACTGTGGGATGCCGCTTCCACGTTCACCATCGCCTCGGGCGCGGTGCTGAAGTTTAACAGCGCCGGCACCGCCGGCGGCGGCGAACTCAACTGGAGCCGCGCCCTGACCGCCAGTCCCGGTGCGGATGGCGTTGTGCGGGTGGTCAGTTCCGGCACCGATGGCAGCGGCTACACGAAAGGAACCGTGGCGCTCTCGGCCAACAACGCAGCGTTCGACGGCACGGTGGAAGTTCAAGGTGGACGGCTCCGGGCTGCTCACACGGGGGCGTTGGGCAGCGCGTCGTCGGTGACCGTGTCGGCCGGGGCGCAGTTGTTTCTCGACGCCGCCGGCTTGAATTACAGCGGCCCGGTCAGCTTGGCGGGCAGTGGCATTGTCGAGGCCGCCGGACAGCTTGGGGCCGTGCGGTTCGCGAGCGGGGCCACGCTTTCCGGCCCGGTGACGTTGACCGGCAACACGCGGTTCACCGCCCACGCCTCGGGTGACACGGGCACCGTTTCCGGGGCCATCGGCGATGGCGCTTCTGGTTACACCCTCGAAAAGACCGGGGCGGGCACCGTCACCTTGTCGGGTCCGAACACCTATGTCGGGCCGACGTTGGTGAGCGCTGGCACGCTGGCCACCACCACGGCCAGCACCGGCGGGGGCGACTACGCCGTCGCGAGTGGCGCGCGGCTGGCAGTGACGATTGCCTCGCCCGGGCAGACCTTGTCGGCCGCCACCCTGGAATTTGGCGCGAGCGGCTCGCAACTCACCTGTGTCTTGGGCAGCGGAAGCCCGACCGCCCCCGTTGTCGGCGCGGGTTCGCTCACGTTGAATGGCGGTGACGTGGCCGTGAACGTCTCCGGCTCCGGTTTGACGGCGGGCACGTATGAGTTGTTGACCTACACTTCGCGCGCTGGCAGCGGCGCGTTGGTTGCCGGCACCCTGCCTGCGCTGCCGCCTTCGCTTGCGGCCACGATCGTGGATGACGTGCCCAACCAACGCGTCCTCCTCCAGATCGAACTGGTGGGGTTGAAGTGGGCAGTGGGCGATGGGGATTGGGACACCGTGACAGCCAATTGGGTGCCCCTCACCGGCGGCGGCGCGACCACTTACACCGACGGGGTGGCGGTCACGCTGAACGACGACGCCACCGGCACCAGTCCCATTACGTTGAATCTGACCGCGCCCCGGTCGCCCGCCGGCGTGGTTGTGAACAATTCGGCCAAAGACTACGTGCTGACCGGTGCCGCGCTGGCGGGCACGGGTGAACTGACCAAACTGGGCGACGGCTCGCTGACTGTGAACGCCGACGTTGCCACCAGCGGAACGCTTTCGCAGCAAGGTTCCGGGGCGATGCTTGTGAACGGCACCGTCAGTGGTGCCGCCAGCATCGTGCAGGCGGGGACCGGCGCCCTCACGATCAACGGTCCGATCACGGCTCCGGCAGCGGTTTCCCAAACTGCGGCGGGACTGCTGGAATTGCGCGGGACCAACAGTTTTTCCGGTTCCCCCGCCATCAGCGCGGGAACGTTGCGCGTCTTCAACGGACAGGCCATTCCCGACACGGCGACGGTGAGCATCGCGAGTGGCGCGACCTTCGAGGTGAACGATGGCGAGACCGTGGCCGGCTTGAGCACGGTGGCCGGTTCCACAGTGACCGCGCAGAGCGGCACGCTTCAGTTCACCAGCGGCTCGCTCCTCGGCACGCTCAACGGCGCGGGCAGCGTGTTGCGTAACGGCACCACCGATACCGCATTCGGCCAGTTCACCACGGCCAATGCCCTGGCCTTCAACGGCGCGCTCCGCCTTCGCGGCAGCACGCCCAGCACGTCGCCTTCCGCCGTGCAGGGCGGCACCGGCCGGTTCTGGTTGCACAGCGCCAGCGGCTCCCAATTGCCGGGCACGGCCTTTGCATTGGACACCGGCAGCAGCGCCACCGACGCGCAGGACCTCATCATCGGCGACTGGGACGCCACTTCCGGCAACCGCCGGCTCACCCTCTCGTCGCTCACCGGTTACGGCTCCCTGCGCGTGGATGCCGGCGGGGCTGGCGTGCGCACAGTGATCGTGGACCAGTCGGGCGGCGACACGGAATTCCATGGCATGGTGCTGTCCCACACCTCGGGGGCCGGAGAAGTGCGCGCGGTTGCACTGGAAAAGAAGGGGACCAGTTCCCTCACACTCGCCGGAATCGTCGGCAAACAAACGGCCGCGGCCGGCGCGGCGGATGCGCCATTATCCATTACCGTTTCTGACGGCACTCTCGTTCTTGCCGCCGCCAACACCTACACCGGCCCCACGACGGTCAACGCGGGCAATCTGGTGGTGTCCGGCTCGTTGGCCGCCGCCAGCGCCGTGACCGTGAACGGTGGCACGCTCGGCGGCAGCGGCACCATCAACGGGCCGGTTACTGTCAACGCGGGCGGCACGCTCGCCCCCGGTGCGTCCATTGGCACGCTGACCATCAACAACACCCTCACGCTGGCCGGCGCCACCGCGATCGAGGTCAACAAGGCGGGCCTAACGCTCACCAGCGACCTCATCACCGGCATCACCACGCTGAACTGCGGCGGCCAGGTGAACGTGACGGCAACTGGCGACGCCCTCGCGGCAGGCGATGAGTTCACGGTGCTGAGCGCGGCCACGTTCACCGGCAGTTTCAGCGGCATCAGCCCGGCACCCGGTGCGGGCCTCGCCTGGGATACGAGCAAGTTGGCGGCGCAGGGCAGGTTGCTTGTGCATGCCAATCCCGTCCCTGGCGCGGTTGCCGCCTCGGTGTCGCGGGGTGGCTCCGTCAGCATGGGGGTCGCAAAGCTGCTCGCCAGTGCCACCAGTGAACCGGGCGAGACGTTGAGCATCCTCAGCGTGGTCTCACCCACGCCGGGAGGCGGCACCGCCACGCTGAGCGGCGGCAACATCACCTACACGGCCCCCACCAGCGGCACTTCGGACACGATCAGCTACACGTTGAGCGATGGCCGGGGCGGCGTGGCCACGGGCACGGTCACCGTCACGCTCACCTCGCCGGATGCGCCTTCGCTAAACCTGGTCTCGCCGCCGTCGCTGGTGAACAACGAGTTCAAAGTCACCTTCGCGGGCATTCCCGGCCTGACCTACGCCGTCGAGGATTCCACCGTGTCGCCGGTCGGGCCGTGGAACTTCCTGACCAATCTGACCGCCGGGCCGAACGGGCTGTTTCAACTGGTCGTCACCAACGATCCGCCCGCGGCCCAACGTTACTTCCGCACCACCGCGCCGTGATGGGGCGCGGGAGCATCGGGTGGCTGGTGGGGGACGGAAGGGACGCCA
>JBKBTZ010000168.1:0-6499 GCA_046290825.1 Limisphaerales bacterium | reverse complement strand
CACAAACGGTTGCACCGCTTCGCGCGACACGGTCGCCTTTTCAAAATTTGCCGGGTTGGCACGCACAAAAATCAACCGGTTCAAAAAAACAGCCGATGTTCAGAGGTCTCATTATGACAAAGACATTGAGAACGAAAAGGGCGCTCATGTGGAGCGCCGCATTTGCGGCGATTCATGGTTTCCTGATTGCCACGCTGGCACAGGGCACACTTGTCCATGTTACCTTCGATCCTAACCTATCGGCGGTTGGTGTTCGGAACTACCAAGAGTCCGGGGTGTCGTTTTCAGCCATGACAAATCAGGCTGGATACAGCGGCTTTTCACGGATTCCTGCCAGATATTACGAGTTTGGCTACCCTTACAATGGCACCGCCTACATCCAAGGTTCGCCGTTTGCGCCCGTGGTGGTGACTTTGGCCGAAGCAGGAGTTTTCGGCTTGTTTTCCATAGATTTGGCCGAACACAACTTGACAACCCCAAATGCGCTGACGGTGCAATTCGTCGGTTATTTTGCCGATGGCAGCAGTGTGTTGAGCAGCTTCACGACGGACGGACTGATTCGTGTTCCCGGGACGCCGGATTTCCAGACATTTTACTTCGGACCGGAGTTCCGTTGGGGCCTGACGCGGGTCGAAATTCTGCCAACCGGCGGAAGTTTGGACAACCTTGCCGTGTTCATCCCCGAGCCGTCCGCGCCGGTGCTGTGCCTGCTGGGCGCGGCGGCGTTGTGGGGTTGCCGCCCACCCCGCCCGGGGCGGCGTAATCCCGTCCGTCAGCAGAGATTCCACTCATTTCTCGGGAAGCTTCCCCAAGCGGGTGCAGGCCCAGGAAGGAGCGCCGGTTTCCCAACCGGCTTTGCGGGTGGGGAAAACGATGATGCCCGGACGCTTCGGGCAGCTCCGAAAACAGAAACCCAAAGCCGATTGCAAATCGGCGCTCCAGTGCGGCGGCGGCCCGGCAGAGCGCCGCCAGCTACGATCGTTCGTTTCCTGTTCGCGGCTGGCTGCCGAAAGCCGCTACGCCGCCCCGGGGAGCGACCAGTTCGGCGCAATCTCCGCGTCGAGGTCCGTGGGCGCGACGCCAAGAGCGAGCTGGCGTTCGACGGGCTGCTGGTTGAAGAAGGCAAACTGGTCGAGTTTCATGCGCCAAGAAGCCGTTGGGCTTCGCGGGAATCGGTGACGCCCGCGGCAATGAGGGCGTCGAGTTGGGTGGCGAAGGTTTGCGCGGGGGCAAGCGAGGCGAGTTCCTGCCTACGCACGGCTTCGCGGCGGGCTTCGTCGAGCCGGACCCATTCCACCAGCGGGAGGCGGCCCCGGTAGCCGGTGCCGAGGCAGCGTTCGCAGCCCCGCCCCGCGCAATCACCACACAGCCGCCGGGCGAGGCGCTGGTTCAGGACGAGTTCCACGGCCGAGGTGACGGCGGAAGTGTCGCGGGTCATCACCAGCAGCCGCTCGAACACGCCCCGACACGAGCCGGCGTGCAAGGTGGCAATTACCTGGTGGCCGGTCAGCGCGGCGCGGATGGCGAGGTGGGCCGTTGCCTCGTCGCGAATCTCACCGATGACCAGCACCTGCGGGTCCTGCCGGAGCAGATGGCGCGCGGCTTTGGCGAAGTCGAGTCCGCGTGCCTCACTGACCTCGGTTTGCATGACGCCAGGGAGGATTTGTTCGACGGGATCTTCGATGGTGATGATGTGGCGTCCGCTGGCGGCGACGAGATGTTGGAGACAGGCGTAGATGGTGGTGGTTTTGCCGCTGCCGGCGGGGCCGGTAAGCAGCAGCAACCCGGCGGGCTGACGGAGAAAATGTTCCAATTCCGCCTCGGCGCGTTCGGGCAGACCGAGTTCCGCCAGACCGCGCACGACGCCGGTTTGGAAGAGGCGGAGGACGATTTTCTCGCCGGTGACGGTGGGATAAGTGGCCACCCGCAGGTCGTGGCGGGCGCGCACTTCGGCGCGATCAATCCGGCCATCCTGCGGGAGGGATTCCTGGTAGGTCTTGAGGCGGGCGAGATATTTCACGCGGCCAAAGACGCGCTCGGCCAGGTCAGCGGGCAGGTCCTCGACGGGCACGAGCACACCATCGAGGCGGAAGGCGACGGTGGCGCGGTCGCCAAGGGCGTGCAGGTGGATGTCGCTGGCTCCGGCGGCTTCGGCACGCTGGATGAGGGCTTCGAGGACAGCGGGGGCGGACGAGGGTGAAGCCGCGGCGGAGACGGGACCGTTGGAAGCCGGGTTGCTCACGGGACGTGCCGGCAACGTGCCACCGCGCGAGCCGGGCGGGAAGGGGAAAGTGGGCGGCGGCGCGCGGGCGGCCTCGTCCGCAGCAATAAATGCCCTTTTGTTCGGGCACCGTTCTGCTAACCCCGTCCAACCATCCGTTCATGAAAACCTCCTCCCTTGTTGTCAGCCTGGCCATCGCGGCGGCGGGGCTTGGCGGCGGCTTCTGGCTCGCGCGGTCCACCCGGCCCGCCGCCCCGCCAACGGTTGGCGCGGTCTCGTCGGCCACTCCGCTGCCCAAGCTGCCCGCCCGCCTCGTGCCGCCCGCCCCGACGGAGCGGCGGGTCGCGCGCATCACCACGTTGGAGGAAGCCCGCGCCGTGCTCGAGCAGTTGCGCCAGGCCGGTCCGCAGAAGCGGTGGGAGAAGCTGGTGGATTTTTCCCGCGACCTGGATCCCGCGTTGATCCCTGACGTGCTCGCGCTGGCGGAACAAACCGCGCCCGTGGTGGCGCGACAGGGTTTGCGCGCCAACCTCCTCCGCGAACTGGCCCGTGTGGATGTCCGGTCCGCACTAGCCCTGGCGGAAAAAACGCCTCAAACGCAGGAACGCTTCAACGCCATCGCCAGCGTCATCGGCGTCTGGGCAGGGCAGGATGCCGACGGGGCACTGGCATGGGCACAAAGTCTGCCCGCCGGGCAGTTGCGGCAGCGCGTGCTGGACACCGTGCTGACAGAACACGCGGAGCAGGATCCCGCGCGGGCACTCGAACTCGCCCTGGGGTCCACCCCCAACCGGCATTGGGGCGGCGCGATCTGGACGGTGTTTCAACTCTGGGCCGCGCGCGATCCGCAGGCGGCATTTGAGAAGGCGCGGTCCCTTGCCGGCCGCGCACCGGCAAACCGCCCTGTCGGCGGTGCTGCAGCGCTGGACCGAACACGATCCCGCCACGGCCGCCGCGCAGGTCCTGAAGCTGCCGTCTGGACCGGCCCGCAACGAGGCGATCAGCGCCGTCGCCGGAAGCTGGGCCAACAGCGACTTGCCCGCCGCGCTGGCCTGGGTGCAGGCCCTGCCGACGGGTCGCGTGCGCGACGACGCGCTGCAAATGGTCGTCTATCGCTGGGCGGAAACCGACCCGGCGGCGGCAATGGCGCATCTCCAGACCCTGCCCGAGGGCGCGGCCAAACGGCGTCTCGTGCAATCCGTTCTCAGTCAGATCGCCGGCACGGATCCGGAGGCCGCGATGCGCTGGCTGCAAACCCTGCCCGCCGGGCGCTCTCGGCAGGAGGCCGCCAGTTCCGTCATCCAGCAGTTGTCCTGGCAGGATCCGGAACGCGCCGCGCAGTTGTTCGCGCAATTGCCGCCCGGCCAGGCCCGCAGTTATCTCGCCAGCAGCATCGCGAACCAGTGGGCGCAGAGCGATCCGCAAGCGGCGCTCGCGTGGGTGCGGAACCTGCCGGAAAGCGCCTCCCGCCGCGAGGCCCTCGCCCAGGTGCTCGGCACCTGGGCGGCCAACGACCCCGCCGCCGCCGTCGCCGAGGCGCAACAGTTGCCCCCGGGCCGCAATCGCGACGCGGCGCTGCGCAACATTGCCCGGCAGTGGGCGCAGCAGGACCTGGATGGCGCACTCGCTTGGCTGCAAACGCTCCCGCCCGGCGCGGGCCGCAATCAGGCCCTGAGTTCCCTGGCCGGCGAATGGGTTACGCAGTCGCCCGACGCCGCGTTTGCCTACGCACGTTCCCTGCCGGAGGGCGAGGCCAAACGCGACTTCCTCCGCAACGCGCTGAGCACGTTGCAACAGACCGACTCCGACCTCGCCTGGCAACAGGCGCAATCGCTACCCGCAGGCCGCAGCCGCAACGAGGCGCTCGCGACCCTCATCCGCACCGCCAGCCACGAAGACCCCGCCCGCGCCGCGCAAATGCTGGACGCGCTGCCCGCCGGCCCCGCCCGCAATGAGGCCATCAGCCAGATCGCCGGGCAGTGGGCCGGGCAGGACCTGCGGGGCGCACTCGAGTGGATTGGCACCCTGCCTGCCGGGCGCGCCCGGGACGGCGCGTTGCGCAACATTTCGTGGCAAATCGGCCAGTCCGACCCGCAACTGGCCGCGGAGTTCGCCGCGAAACTCCCCGCCGGGCAGGCGCGGAATGAATTCATCGGCAGCGTCGCCAGCGCGTGGGCCGAGAACGACCTGACCGGCGCGCTCGCCTGGGCGCAGCAACTGCCCGCCGGCCCCGCCCGGCAGAACGCCCTGCAGAATCTCAGCCGCCGCTGGGCGGAGTCCGATCCCGAGGGACTGGCGCAATACGCCCGTTCGCTGCCCGGCGGCGCGGAACAAAACCGGTTGCTGGAATCCCTCGCCGGCCAGTGGGCCGCGAGCGATCCCGCCGCCGCGACCGCGTGGATGAATTCCCTGCCCGAAGGCCCCGCCCGCAACGCCGCGCTCGGCAACTTTGTTTCCGGCCTCGCGCAAAACTCCCCCGAGGACGCCGCCCGCTACGTCGCCTCCCTGACGCCGGGGGATGCGCAGAACTCGGCCGCGAGCCGCGTCATTTCCATCTGGGCGCAAAACGATCCGGCCGGGGCGGCGGCGTGGGTCAGCACCTTCCCCGAGGGCAAGGCGCGCGAGCAGGCGGCGCAGAATCTCATCAGCAGTTGGGCGGGGAGCGAACCCGAAGCGGCGGCGTTGTGGCTGGCCAACCTGCCTGCCGGCGCGTCTCGCGACAGCGCGGTCAACACGTTCATCAACTCGATGACCTACCAACAGCCCGAACTGGCCGCGCCATTCGCCGAGGCCATCGCGGATGAGCGTCAGCGAAATTCGCAGCTCGAAAACATCGCCCGCAACTGGTTGCGGCAGGACCCCGAGGCCGCGCAGAAATGGCTGGGCAACTCCGGTCTTCCCTACGACCGCCAGCAAAAACTCCTTGCCGACTGGCAGAAGAACAGCGGCCTGTGACCCCGGCCCCCGGGACCAGCCTGCCCGCCGCGCGAATGAGGTTGCTGGTGCCCGGGGCCGTCTGATTCAGTGCCGCCATGTTGGGCACATTGGTAAACGCGGGGGCGATTGTTCTCGGCATGGTGCTGGGCCGGCTGGCGCGGCAACCATGGGCCATGGAGAACCAGCTTTTCCTGAAAATGCTCCTGGGCATCGCGGCCGCGGCGGCCGGCCTGCGCCTGTGCTGGGTCAATCTCTGGGCGGACGGCTTCCGGGACGCCCTGTGGCAACTCGGATTGGTGCTCCTGGCAATGATCCTCGGCAAATTTACGGGCCGGCTCCTCGGCCTGCAGTCCTTCTCCAACCGGCTCGGCCGTTTCGCCCGCGAGCGGATGGCCGCCATGCCCGCCGGGCAGACGCCCCCGCCCAGCGAGGGCCTGAACGTGGGCGCGGCACTGTTTTGCGCGGCACCGTTGGGCATCTACGGCGCGGTGGCCGAGGGGGTGGCGGGCGGCTGGCTTTTGGTGGCGGCCTTGCCGCTGCTGGTCAAGGCGGCCATGGACGGGCTGGCGGCCTTCGGTTTTGCGCGCCTATTCGGCTGGGGCATCGGCCTGGCGGCCTTGCCGGTGTTGGCGTTCCAAGGCACGATTTTCCTGCTCGTGGCCGAGTTCGCGGCACCGTGGCTGGCCGCGCACCAGTTGACGGCCTCGGTTAACGCCACGCTGGGCCTGCTGGTGTTCTGCGTCGCGCTGGTCATTTTCGAGGTGAAACGGATCGCCCTCGCGGACTACCTGCCCAGCCTCGTCTTCGCCCCCCTGCTGACCCTCTGGTTGCTCCGGTGAGGGGAGCTGACTTTTCCATTTGCAAATCCCGTGAATAAGGGAAGATTCACGCCGTCCATCATTGAACGAATTCCCCCGGCAACGGTCGGAATTTCGTCGCTAAGACAACGACAACAACAACCAAAACAAGCAACAACATGAAGAAACTCATCACCCTGTTCGCCCTCGTCGCGTTCGCCTTTGCCGTCCAGGCCTCGGACTGCAGCAAGTGCCCGTCCAGCAAGGACAAGAAGGACAAGACCGAAGGCAAGTGCCCGGCCGGTGGCGACAAGGAGAAGAAGGACAAGGCCTGATTCTCCCCGGTTCCCTCAGACCCGCGTGAATCCCTCACGCGGGTTTTTTTATTTCCGGAAACAATACCTGTGTGCCGCCCACCAAAAAGCGAGGCAAAGCGAATCAGCCTAAATTCCGCAGTTGAAGCAGCCGCGAGTGGGGGATTGCACGGACAAGTCGTTGCGGATAAATGGCGGGCATGAATCCCCCTGCCCGCGAAGCGCTTCAC
>JBKBTZ010000016.1:0-39361 GCA_046290825.1 Limisphaerales bacterium | reverse complement strand
CGGAATCGTTCCGGGTAAGCTGGGGTCATGACCGCCACCTGGCGCCTTCCATCTTGCAATAAACTGAGATGCGCCCAACGACGCCGGTTCGCGCCAAACAGATTGTTTCCGCGGCGGGGCAGTGGACAGGGCGCTGGGCCGGTTCCACTCACGGGACTCGCACGCGGAAGAAGCGGTGCGGCGGATCGTTGGTCAGCGGCAGCAGGACGCTGAACTGGCCAAGCGGGTCAAACTGATTGGTGGCAATGGCGGTCCATTCGACCAGCGGCGCGGTGGCATTGGTGGCGGCGAGGACATGGAATTCCCAGCCGGGCGTGCCGCCAGCACCGTGTAACGTCAACTGGCCGGCGCCCGGTTGCAGTCCGGTGAAGGCGGGCGGGTTGGTGGTGACGACCCAGAGGCGGCCACTGACGGGAAGCTGCGTGAGGTTCCAGGCAAGGCCCTCGTCGAGGGGCGGCAGATTGTAGTTGGCGAAGCTGCCGGTGAAATTGCCGACGCTGAACAGCGGGAAGTTGTCGCCCGCGACAAGCGGGTCGGGGCTGAGGTGAACGACTTCCAAAGTGCCGGCGGCTTGGAGGGTGCCGCCGACGGCGACAGCGTCGTGCGCAAAGGGTTCCTTGCTGATCTCCAGTTGGGTGAGCGCGGCAGGGCTGAGGGTGAGATTGCCCTGGAAGGTGAGGGTGCCGAAGCCGGGCGCGCCGGGGGCGAGGCGACCCGCTATCGTGGCGGGACCGCCGATGCTGCCGGTGCCGGCGAGGGTGCCCGCGAGGCCGACCGTGACGGGGCCGGCGGCGGCGGAGTGATCGCCGTTGATGACGAGCATACCGGCGGCGACGTGGTTTGAGCCGGTGTGCGAATTGGTGCCGGTCAGGGTCCAGGTGCCCGCTCCCTCCTTGATCAATGAGGTCGCGCCGCTGATGGAGGCGGCATTGGTGGCGGAAGTGTTCAGTGCGCCGACGCGCCAAGTAACCGCGTTTTGCGCGCCGAGGCCGGAGCCGCCGCCAGCGACGATTTTCGCGCCGGGCTGGGCGGAGAGTTCGCCGAAGGGAATGACGCTGCCCGCGGCGGCGCGGTTATACATCGCGACGTTGGGACCCAGGTGGACGCGGGCGGCGGGGAAGCCGGAGGCGTTGCCGACGCGGAAGTCGTCGTCGGTGGAACCGGGTGGCGTGCCGGTGGTGTTCGAGACGACGAGCGCGCCGGTGAAGCCGGTCCAGTCGCCGGTGATTTCGCCGCGGACGTATTCGACGCGGAGGTGGAAGGTGCCGCCGCCGGTGACGCGGCTGGAAACCGTCTGGCGCGGACCGGTGCGGAGGGCGCCGGTCTGGCCGGCCGGGATGATGAGTTCGTTGGTGAGCGCGCCGAAGGTGCTGGTGTTGTCGCCGAGGCCGTAGCCATACATCTGGAGCGTGCCGCCGTAGAAGGTGACGGGGCCGGCGCCGAGGGCGTAGTTGTTGGCGGTGATCCCGCCCGGAGCGGGGCCGGAGAGCGCGAGGATGCCGTTCGTGAGGCGGGTTCCACCGGAGAAGGTGTTGACCGTGGTGAGGGTGAGGGCGCCGGGGCCGGACTTGAGCAGGGCGTTGGTGCCGGTGAGCGAGCCCGAGCCGGTGAGGGTGTAATTGCTGGCCGAGTTCACGCGGAGCACGGCGGGGGCGAGGCTGCCGAAGAGATTGACGGTGGGATTGGTGGCCCCGGTGTTGTCGAAGGTGACGGCGTCTCCCGCATTGAACGGGGTGGCATTGGTGCCGTTGTGCCAGTTGAAGGAGACGCCGTTGTCCCAGGCGTTGGTGTTGTTGCCGCCGCGCCAAGTGAGGTTCTGGACGCCGGGCGGTGCGGCATTGGTGGGGACGACGAGGGCGATGAGGCTGGGGCTGAAAACGAGGCTCGCCCCGTTGGTCCAGAGCGGGGAGAGGCGGAGGTGATTCGTGTTGCCGGTGAGTGTGCCGGTGTATTCGATCAGCGCGTAGGAACCGGAAGCGAGTTCCCCGTTGAGCGCCGTTAGATGGAGTTCGTTTGTGCCCGTGAGCGAGACATTGCCGAAGACGCGGACGCGGTCATTGGTTTTGACCGTGCCGGTCGGGTCGTCGGAGAGGTCGAAGAGCAGTTGCACCGGGCCGTTGAGGACCAGGGCGTTCGAGACGGTGAGGGTGCCGGGGGAATTGGTGCCGTTGCCGGGGGCGAGGAGGCTGTGGCGGAGGAGCGTGGCCCCCTGGCCGAGGACGCCGTTGCCGCTCAGGCGGCTGTTGAGCCAGACGCCGGGGCGGACGCGGACGGGGCTGCCGAGCAGCGCACCATTTACGATGAGGCCGCCTTCGGAGACGTCGGTGGAGCCGGTGAAGGTGTTGGTGGTGGCGAGGGTGAGGTTGCCGGTGCCGGCCTTGGTGAGGGCCATCGTGCCGGTAAGCGAACCATTGCCGGTGAAGGTGAAGGGCAGGGGGGAATGCACTTTGACGGCCGCCGGGGCGAGTGCGCCCACGAGAGTGACGTTGGGATTGGTGCTGCCGCGCAGGTCGAAGAGCACCGCCTGGCCGGGGGTAAAGTTGGTGATGACGGTGTTGGTCCAGAGGTTGTGGACGAGCCAGTTGGCGGTGGTGGAATCCCAGACGTTGCCGCCTGTGCCGCCGCGCCAGGCGCGCGAAGCGTCGGTGAGCAGCGGAACGGGCGGTTCGTTCATGCCCGCGCCGATATAAAACCCGGGATGGGGCGGCTGATTGTAGGCGACGTTTTGCCAGGCGATGGCGAGGCGGTAGGTGGGGTCGTGCAGCAGCGTGCGGAAACGGTTGGTGGCGGGATTGACCGGGACAAAAAGCATCAGGCGGTTGTTGTCGGAGTGGCGGATGAGCAGTTCCTCGCGCCAGTCGCCGAGCAGATCGGCCTGGAGGTTGGGGTTGGATTTGGTGCCGTTGATGTTGGCCGCGCCGAGCGAGTAGGGACTGAGGATGCGGACGACGCCGTTGCCGGTCCACTTGTCGAGCTTGGTGGCCGCGCCGCCGCTGCCGGCGTTGTCAAAGATTTCGCGCTGCCAGTCGGCGTCCCACCAGGTGGCGAAGTTAATGGCGGGTTTGCTGCCCGAGATGTAGGTGCCGAAGCGGTTGAGCGTGCCGGCGGTCACGGAGGACCACATCTGGTAGCCGGGATGGGCGGCGTCCATGGGCGCGGCCAACCCGCGCCCCGTGTCGCCGGTGCCTTCGATGGGCCAGATGACCTGCCCGGTGCGGGCGTCGCGGAAGGAGCCGCCGCCGGCATAGGAGGGATTTTCGTGGACGCCCCAAACTTCCAGGCCGGGGCGGTCGGGGTCCATGTCGGAGACGTGCAGGGCGTCGCCGTGGCCGAGGCCCGTGGTGTAAAGGCCGGTGCCGTTGTCATCAATGGTGCAGGCGCCGTAGATGATCTCATCCTTGCCGTCGCCATCCACGTCCGCCACGGAGAGGTTGTGGTTGCCCTGGCCCGCGTAGGCGCTGTTGCCGGGATTGTTGCTGTCGAAGACCCAGCGTTGCGTGAGCTGGCCGTTGCGCCAGTCCCACGCCGCGAGCACGGAGCGGGTGTAGTAGCCGCGGCACATCACGAGGCTGGGCCGGACGCCGTCGAGATAAGCGACGGCGGCGAGGAAACGGTCCACGCGGTTGCCGTAGCTGTCGCCCCAAGAACTGACGGTGCCGCGGGCGGGGACGTAATTGGTGGTGACGAGGGCCGCGCCGGTAAGGCCGTCGAAAATGGTGAGGTATTCGGGGCCAGTGAGAATGTAGCCGGAGGAGTTGCGGTAATCGGCGGTGGGGCTGTGGCCGGGCAGCAGCACCCAGTTGCCGAGGCCGTCCTTGGTGCCGGGGGCGGTTTTACAGGCGATTTCGGCGCGGCCATCGCCATCGAGGTCATAGACCATGAACTGGGTGTAGTGCGCGCCGGCGCGGATGTTGATGCCGAGGTCAATTCGCCAGAGGAAGGTGCCGTCGAGACGATAGGCGTCGAGCAACACGTTGCCGGTGTAGCCGCTCTGGGAGTTGTCCTTGCTGTTCGAAGGGTCCCACTTGACGATGATTTCGTATTCGCCGTCGCCGTCGAGGTCACCGATGCTGCAATCGTTCGGGGAGTAGGTGTAATTCGTGCCGTCGGGGGTGGTGCCGCCGGGCGGCACCTGGAGGGGAATGTTCAGAAAGGGCGCGACCTTGTTCTGAAAGTCCACCGGCACGGGGGGCGGGTTGGCGGGGATGGTGAACGCGCCAGGCGAAAGGGGATGCGCCCAGAGGTCCGGGACCTCGCTGCCACCTAGCACGGGCCGGACGAAATAGGTGTTGGCCACCGCGAAGTTGGGTGTGTCCACGAAGTCGGTGCGGTTGGTGATGGGCAGGGCGTTGAGCTTGTTGGTTGCGCCGCCGGCGACGCGGTAAAGGTTGAAGGCGATGTCCTCGGGGTCGTTGCCCAGCCAGCGCCAGCCGATGTAAGCCTGCGTGCTGCTGCTGCGGACGGCGACGATACCCCGGCCAAGGCGTTCCATTTGACGTTGGGCGGAGACAGCGAAGGGCAAAATCATGACGGCCAGCGCGAACCAGCACAGGCGGCAAACCTCCCCACGGGGAACGACTCGACGGGTGAGCATATCGCAGAGAAAGTAACCGATTTTCCCGGCCTGCCTATCACCGGAAAGGGTGACAAGGTGTGCGGAGCAAACCCGAATTCCGAGTGGCCGAAATCCCAGGCATGGCGACGCGAGTGACCAATCCGGTGCGGCAACATCCCGGGAGTTCTGGCGGTTGTCACGGAGGCGACCCGGGGTAAGTCCAGCCCGATCGGCGGATCCTGCCGGGATTTTCCTCGGGGTTTTCCGGGGTTTTGGCCCCCCGGGGGGCTTGCTACTTTTGTGCGTCTAGGCGTCCGGCGATTCGGGGCTATTCTCCCGACACTTGCAGGGCCTATGCACAAGGAAACATGCATCGCCAATCCCGCGTCACTGGTGACGCCGACCCCGGTCGGGGCGCGCGCTTCTTCGCGCTCGACGGGTTTGGCGGACGTTTCCGCAATCCGCATGAATCATCCGTCCGCGGCTGAAGTTGTTCCGATGTCGGTGGGGTTCCCGTTGTGGAAGCGGGCACTGGATTTCGCGCTGATCCTGCTGGGATTGCCGTTCTGGCTGCCCGTGTGCCTCGTGGTCGCGCTGGTCATCCGTCTTGGATCGCGCGGGCCGCTGTTCTTCAAACAGGACCGCGTGGGGCAGGGCGGACGGCTCTTCACCTGCTACAAGTTCCGCACCATGAAGCTCAACGCGGACCAGGGCACCCATGCGGCCCATGTGCGCGAGTTGATCGAATCGGACGCACCGATGACCAAGCTGGACGCGGCGGCGGACGCGCGGCTGATTTCCGGCGGGGCGTGGATCCGGGCGGCGGGTCTCGATGAACTGCCGCAACTCATCAACATTCTGCGCGGCGAGATGAGCATCGTGGGGCCGCGCCCGTGCATTCCTTACGAATACGAGCTTTACGAGCCGTGGCAAAAGCGGCGGTTTGCCGCGCCGCCCGGCCTGACCGGTCTCTGGCAGGTCAGCGGCAAAAACCGCACCACCTTCGACGAGATGGTGCGGCTCGACATCGCCTACGCCCGGCGGATGAGTCTGTGGCTGGACCTCAAGATTTTGTTTCTCACGCCGGTGACGATCGCCCAGCAAATGGCGGACACCTGGCGCGGGAAGCGCGCGTTCCGGCGGCGCGGGGCACTCTCCGCCTCTGCCCGCCCGGCGGCAAACTCCGATGTCTCCAACCAAAAAGCATAAGCCTATGAACACAAAAATCAGGGTGGCAGTGGTCGGCTGCGGTTACTGGGGGCCGAATCTGGTGCGCAATCTCTCGCAGACCGCCGGTTGCGAGGTGGTGCTGGTGTGCGACGCCTCAGAAAACCGGCTGCGCCACATGAAAGGCCTCTATCC
Source organism: Limisphaerales bacterium (assembly GCA_046290825.1). Taxonomy (GTDB): domain Bacteria; phylum Verrucomicrobiota; class Verrucomicrobiia; order Limisphaerales; family DSYF01; genus JBKBTZ01. The sequence goes on along the minus strand of JBKBTZ010000016.1, from coordinate 33,444 downwards.
CGCCGTGCCCGGCACGACGCGATTTGAGGATGTCATCGAAAACCCCAACGTGGACGCGGTCATCGTTGCCACGCCCGTGCGGTTCCATTACCCGATGGGCAAGGCTGCGCTTGAGGCGGGCAAGCACGTGTTCATCGAGAAGCCACTCGCCCGCACCGTGGCCGAGTGCGAGGAGTTGATGGCCCTCTCCGAGGCCAAGGGCCTGGTGTTGATGGTCGGTCACACCTTCCTTTTCTCGCCTGCCGTCAACCGCATGAAGGAGATCATCGAGTCCGGTGACATCGGCAAGGTTCGCTACATCTCGGCGTCGCGGTTGAACCTCGGCCTGTTCCAAAAGGACATCAATGTGGCCTGGGATCTGGCCCCGCACGACCTGTCCATCATCCTGCACCTGCTCGAGGCCTCGCCCATCAGCGTCGGCTGCCAGGGCAGTTGCCACGTCGCGCGCGGCATCGAGGACGTCACCACGATGTATCTCAACTTCAAACACGACTGCTGTGCGATGGTGCAAAGCTCGTGGCTCGATCCGAAAAAAGTCCGCCAGATGACGGTGGTCGGCTCGCGCCGCATGATCGTGTATGACGACATGGAGCCGCTGGAGAAGATCAAGGTGTATGACGCGCGCGTCGAGGCGCCGCCGAACTACGACACCTTCGCCCAGCTCAACTACCAGTATCATCACGGGGACGTCTATATCCCCTACATCCGCCAGGACGAGCCGTTGAAGATGGAAATGCGCCACTTCATCGAGTGCATCCGCGAGGGCATCCAGCCGATCTGCGGCGGCCCCGAGGGCACCGAGGTGGTCCGCATCCTCGAGGGGGCCAACCAGTCCCTCCGTCAAAACGGCGTTTCCGTTTCCCTCGTGCCCTCGCGCGCACTCAACGGCAACGGAAACAAGACCGCCGAGGCCCAGCTCGTGGCCACCTGAGCGCAGTCCAATCCTGCGACGGCATTTCGGGGGCCCCCCGGCCGAACCGGCGGGGCCGCCGCCCGCCGACTGTCCTACACCCTCCGGGCCGTCGGCTGGAACACCGCCTGCTACGCAACCGCCGTTCAATCAGAGGGTTTTGTGGGTCCGAAAAATCAGGAAGTGCGCCAAGCAATCGCCCCGCTGCGAATTGACGGGGACGAAGTCTGCCCGCCGGGTGCGCGCTGGGAGTCCGGTTTCCCACGGGATTCGGCCCCGGTTTAGCCGGTGGAGGCCAGGCTGATGAAAAAGCTCTTGCTGCTTCAAGTGGTCGTCTGCGCCGTGGCGTGGCTGGTGGGACGCTGGTTCGGGCTGGCGCTCTGGCAGATCGCCCTGTTCCTGTGGGTGCCCATTTTTGTGGCAGGGCGCGTCTGGTTCTGGTGGTTCCGGAACGTGTATTTCTTCCGCGACCCCGCCCGCCGCATTCCCGAGGGCGAAAATCTCATCCTCTCTCCGGCCGACGGGCGGGTGATGTATGTGTATCCGGTCCGGGCGGGTGAGGTGGTGTGTGACAAGCTGGGCCGCAAGATTCCCGTCCGGGAACTGGCCAAGACCGACGTGGGCGACGCGCCCGGCTGGCTCTTGGGCATCTACATGACGCCGTTTGACGTGCATTTCAACCGCGCCCCGATGACCGGCGAAATCACCACCCTGCATTACCACCAGACCGGCGTGAACCTGCCGATGGTGGACCTGTGGGAATACATCAACTTCACGTTCCTCCGGCGCGCGGTGAACCTGTTCGCCGCCCGGTTTCATCTGGAGAACGAACGCATGACAATGCGGATTCGCAATGGCGATCGGACCTGCTTCCTCATCCTCATCGCCGACCAGTTCGTGAACAAGATCACGCGCTTCTTCACGGAGGGGCAGACGGTGAAGGCAGGCGACAAAATTTCGTTCATCGAGCGCGGCTCGCAGACGGATGTGTTTCTGCCGCACGAGGACGTCACGTTTCAGGTGCGGCCCGGCCAGCAGGTGTATGCGGGGAAAACCATCCTCGCCACCTGGAATCCGGCGGCCCGGCGGCCCGCGCCGGCTGCCGCAACCCCTGCGGTGGGCGCGTCATGTTGACCGCGCCGCCAGCCGTCGTGGTGATTGGCAACCACACGCAGGGGCTGGGCATCGTGCGGTCGGCGGCGGCGGCGGGGGCGGCGGCGTGGGTGATCAACGACCAGCGCCTCAGCCTTGTGCGGTTTTCGCGCGGCCTGACGGGTTACCGACGGTTGCCGCCCGGCACCCTGGCGCGACTCGACCATCCGGCGGTGGCCGGAATGCTAAAAACGGCGTTGTTGGAATTGCCGGTGGCTGCCCCGGCAGTGTTGCTGGGCGTGGATGAGGACATCACGCGCTTCATCCATGAGCAGCGCGCGGAACTGGCCGCGAAGTTCTTGGTCCCGCCGCTGGCGTGGGATGCGATTTACGACAAACACCGGTTCAGCGAACTGGTGCCCGCCGCCGCGCGGCTCGAAACGCGGCTGTGGGAGGAACCAGCCGTGAGCCGTCTGGCCGCGCCAGAGCGGTATGTGGTGAAGGGGCGTTCGGGCAACCGGTTCCGCCGCGCGACGGGCGAGAAGGCAATACCGCTCCCCGAGTTTGACGCGGCCCGACGCGAGCAGGTGTTTCGCGAGCTGCCGCCCGACCAGGTGGTGGTGCAGGCGCTGATCGCAACGAGCCGCCCCGTGACCTCGGTTTGTTCCTTCAGCGTGAGTGGCGACATCGCCGGTGTGTTCGGTTACGAAAAACTGCGCCAGCATCCGAACCGGTTTGGCACGGGCACCTATTTGCGAAGCGTGGATGTTGACCACCTGCGGCCGGTGGCCGAGGCCATCCTGCGGCGGCTGGACTACACGGGCATCTCGGAAATCGAGTTCATTTACGACGACGAGACCGGCGGTTGGAAGGTCATCGAAATGAATCCGCGCACCTGGAAATCCGTGCATTTCGCTACGCAATGCGGCGTGAACCTCGTGGGCCAGTTGGTGGCCCACGTTCGGGGGCAGCGGGTCGCGCGAGAAGACGGCTACGCGCGGAACCGGTTCTGGGCCGACCTCGCCACGGACCTGCCGCAGATGTGGCGCGAGCGGCGCTGGCCCCGCTACGAGCGCGGGTTTTTCGAGTGCGTCTGGAACCGGCACGACTGGCGGCCCGGGCTGGCGTTGTGGACGCTCTTTCCGCTGCTGGCGCTCGAACGGTTCCTGAGCCGGCGCGCGGCGCGGAGGATCATCGGTTAAATCATGAATCCCTTTCGCTGGCTCGCCCGCACGTTGCGGGAGAAAGGCCCGGTGCAAACCGCGCAGATCGCGGTGAACTTCGGGGCTGACCTCCTGTTCGACTGGCGTTACGGCACGGACACGATGCGGTGGGAGGCGCGCGACGAACTGGGGGCCACGGCGCCGAGCCTCGCCCATTCGCGGCAATACAAGGCCACCAAGACGCGCCCGTTCCTGCACCTGCTGCGGCAACTGGAGCTGCCGCGGGACTGCAACTTTGTGGACATCGGGGCCGGCAAGGGGCGCGTGCTCCTGGTGGCCGCGCAGTATGGTTTTCGGAAGGTGGTGGGCGTCGAGTTTTCCCACCGGCTCTGTGAACTGGCCCGGAAGAACGTGGAGATTTACGCGCGCAAGGTGCGGCTCGCCTCACCGATCGAGGTGGTCGAGGCCGACGCCACCACGCATGAATTCGCCCCGGAGGACCGGGTATTCTTCCTGTTCAACCCGTTTGACGGTGTGATCCTTGGCCGGGTGTTGGAAAATCTCCGCTGCTCGCTGGAGCGGCATCCGCGGCGTGTCTGGCTGATTTACAACGACCCGCAGCATCACGACGTGGTTCAGCAGGCCAGGTTGTTCCAGTCCGATGCCGCCCATTGGGTGGGGGGCACGCACTTTCAGGTTTATGTCCGATAAGCCCTTCAACCCGCCTTTTCTGCCCGGGGTTACGGTGGCATGGTGGAGTGCCTGCCGCACCGTCCCGTCATGCGCAAACCGATGAACAAGCCCGCCGTCATCGCCGCCGTCCTTTCCGCGCTGCTCGTGGTGTATTACTACGTGAAGCCTGCGTTGCCGCGTCGGCTGCGTTACTGGATGCGGCGGATTCACGCGCGCCGCAAACGGGCGCGGGCCGCCGACTGGCCGATCAAGCCCGGCACGGAAACGCCGCCCGTCAACTGGCCGGGCTGGCCGGAGGGCAAGCGTTTCGCGGTTGTCCTGACTCACGATGTCGAAGGCCGGACCGGTCTGGATCGCTGCCGTCCGTTGATGGAGTTGGAGGCGCGGTTGGGCTTCAAATCCTCGTTCAACTTCATTCCCGAAGGCGAATACCAGGTGCCCAGGGCGCTTCGCGAGGAACTGGTTCGCCAAGGGTTCGAGGTCGGGGTTCACGATTACCGGCATGATGGAACCTTGTTTCGCAGCAAGGACCAGTTCGTCAACCAGGCGGCTGGTATCAACCGTTACCTGGCCGAGTGGGATGCGGTGGGGTTCCGCGCCGGCTTCATGTTTCATAACTTGAAATGGCTCCGCCGGCTCAACGCGAAATACGACGCCTCGACGTTTGACGTGGACCCCTTCGAGCCGCAGCCGGGCGGCATCCAAACCATCTTCCCGTTCTGGGTGGAGGGCAGCGAGGGTCACGAGGGCTACATCGAACTGCCCTACACGCTCGTCCAGGATTCCACGCTTTTCCTGCTGTTGCGCGAGCGGACCATCGCCCTCTGGAAGCGCAAGCTGGACTGGGTGGCCCAGCACGGCGGCATGGTGCTGCTGAACGTGCATCCGGATTACATGGATTTCTCGGGACGGGAACTGAAGTGGAACGAATATCCTGCCGCGCTTTACGCCGAACTGCTCGAATACATCCGCACCCAATACGCGGGCCAATACTGGCAGGCTTTGCCCCGCGAGGTGGCGGCGTATTGCGAAACGTTCAAGCCCGTCGCCCCGCCGCACGTTGCCGAAACGCCCAGCGGTCGCGTGTTGCTCACGCCGCCGCCGACCGGCACCGTGGCGGACATCCTGCGTGGCCAGCGCGTGTGCTCGGTCGTTTTCTCCCACTATCCCAGCGATCCGCGTCCGCGCCGAGCGGCCGAGGCACTCGTCCAGCAGGGCATGGAAGTGGACGTCATCTGCCTCAAGGTCACTGACGACGAGCCGGGCCGGGCGACGCTCAACGGGGTCAACATCCGGCACCTGCCGTTCCGCCACCGGCGGGGTGGCAAGTTCAACTATGTCTATCAATACGCCGCGTTCATCCTCGTCGCGTTTGCCTTGCTGACCGTCCGTTCGCTGACCCGGCGTTACCGGCTCATCCACATTCACAACATGCCGGATGTGCTGGTTTTTGCCGCGCTCGTGCCGAAGTTGCTCGGGGCGAAGGTGATTTTGGATCTGCACGACCCCATGCCGGAACTGATGACCACCATCTTTGGCCTGCCGGCGGAGAGCCGGTCGGTCCGGCTGCTCAAGCGGCTTGAACAGTGGAGCACCGCCTTTGCCGACGCCGTCATCACCGTCAACCGGGCCTGCGAGAAGATTTTCACCGCGCGCAGTTGCCCGGCGGACAAGTTGACCGTGGTGATGAACGCGCCGGATGAGCGCATCTTCGCCTGTCGCGAGGCGGTCCCGCCGGCGTGGAACCCGGCCCAATCCTCCCGCCCGTTCGTGCTGATGTATCATGGCTCGATTGTGGAACGGCACGGTCTCGACCTGGCGGTCGAGGCGGTGGCGCAGGTCCGCGCGGCCATCCCCAACATCCAACTGCGGGTCTATGGCCGCGTGACGCCTTTCCTGCGCCACGTAATGGATCAGGTAACCCAGCGTGGCCTGGGCGACGTGGTCCGCTATCTCGGCGAAATCCCGATTGAGAAGGTGGTGACCGCGATTGACGAGAGCGACCTCGGCGTCATTCCCAATCGGCGGAGCATCTTCACCGAGATCAACACGCCCACCCGGATCTTTGAGTATCTTTCCCGCGGCAAGGCGATGATCGCCCCGCGGGCCGGGGGCATCCGGGATTATTTCAGCGACGCGGACCTGCTGTTGTTCAACCTCGGCGACGCGGAGGATCTGGCGCGCCAGATTCGCTTCGCCTACGAAAACCCCGACGCGGTGCATGAGATCGTCAAACGCGGCCAGGCCATCTGCCGCGCCCACTCCTGGACCGAGGAGCGGCGGCGGTTTCTGAACCTCGTTGGCGGCCTGTTGCGCCCCGAGGAGAAGGCGCAGGCGCGCGCCGTGGCGACTGTCAAGCCGGACGCCGCCTAACCCCAGCGTGCAATGATTGGCGTGCTGGCCCGACCCGAAGATGCCCGCTGGGTGGCGGAGTTCTTCGAGTTGTTCAAAACCCCGTGGGCAACCTATCGGCCCGGCGGGGATTACGCGGCGGTGCTGAGTTGCGGCGTCGAGCCGCCCGCCGATCGCGCGCCGGTGCTGGTGGTTTGCGCCGGTCATGAACTGGAACTGGATCGCGCGGCGGAGCTGTCCTCGCGCAAGGCGGCGGGGCGGCTGCGGCTGGAAGGCGAGGCCACTCCGATTAATGGCGCGGCGGTGGAGTTCGGAGAGGTCGGAGCCGGGCGAGGCGTTACGCGGTTCCGGCGCGGCGAGCAGACGGTTATCCGCGCGGGGTTCGATTTGTTCGCGGAGGTCCGGCACCTGCTCACCCACGGCCAGCCGGTGGAACACGCCGCCTTGCCGACGTTGGATCGGCACATTGCCCGGCTCCGCGAATGGCTGGTGAACGCGGGCGTCGCGCTGGTCGAGATTCCGCCGGTGCCCGCGGGGCACGCTTATACCGCATGCCTGACGCATGACGTGGACCACCCCGAAATCCGCCGACATGGTCTGGACCACGCGGTCCTCGGCTTCCTGCAAAGAGCGGTGTTCGGCTCAGTGGGGCGATGGCTGGGCGGGCGGCTGACCTTCGGGCAACTGCTCCACAACTGGGGCGCAGTGGCGCGGCTGCCCTTCGTGCATTTGGGCTGGGCGCGCGATTTGTGGAACACATTTCCCCGCTACGCCGAACTGGAACGCGGTCTCGGTTCGACGTTTTTTGTCATTCCCGAAGCCGACAATCCGGGGCGAGAAGTGAACCGCCCTCACGCTTCCCGGCGGGCTTCCGCCTACGGCGCGGCAGACCTTGCGATTGCGCTGCGGACGGTGACCGCGTCGGGCGGTGAGGTGGGCGTGCATGGCCTGGACGCCTGGCGCGACGCCGACAGCGGGCGGCGCGAGGCGGCGCTGGTGGCGAAGGCGGTGGGTCAGGAATGTTCTGGCGTGCGGATGCACTGGTTGTGCTGGCGGGAGGAATCGCCGCAAGCGTTGGAAGCCGCGGGCTTCGCCTATGACTCGACCGTGGGTTACAACGAGACGGTCGGCTTTCGCGCCGGCACCGCGCAGGTGTTTCGTCCGGCGGGCGTCGAGCGGCTGCTCGAACTGCCGTTGATCGCGATGGACACGGCGATGCTTTACCCGGCCTACGAAAATCTCTCGCCGAGCGCTGCGCTGGCGAAGCTGGACCAACTGGCCGTCCACGTTCGCCAGCAGGGCGGCGTGTTGACGGTCAACTGGCACGACCGCAGCCTCGCGCCCGAGCGGCAGTGGGAGGAACCCTATCGCGAACTCCTCACGCGGCTCCGGCACGACGGTGCCTGGTGCCCAACAGCGGCGGACGCAGTGGCGTGGTTCCGGCGACGCCGGGAACTGCGCTTCGAGCAAGTGGAATTTGCCGGGCGCGAAGTGCGGGTGCGGGTTGCCGCCGGGGAGGCGGTAGCCGGGCGCGCATTGCCGGGATTTCGGCTGCGGGTGTGGGGGCGGGGCGGGGCCATGAAAGAAATTTCGTTCGAGAACGAACTGGAAACCACGGTGACGCTCCCGGCGTGAGCCGGGGACGTCCCAATCACGGGAGTCATTATGAGCGAACCCAAACTGACAGTGGCGCAACTGGGCGTGGGCTACTGGGGGCCGAACCTGCTGCGGAATTTTTCCGCGCTGCCCGGCTGCCACGTCAAATACGCGGTGGACTTCAGCCCGGAGCGGCGGGCATTTGTCGAAAACAACTTTCCCCGCACGAAGGCACTGGACGCCGTGGCTCCCGTGTTGGAGGACCCGGAGGTCAACGCCGTCATCATCGCCACGCCGGCGGAGACGCACTTCCGCCTGGCCCGGGAGTTTCTGAACGCGGGCAAACACGTGTTCGTGGAGAAGCCGCTGGCTACGACCGTGGCGGAGGTGGACGAACTGGAAAAAATCGCCGCCGCGCGCGGCCTCGTCGTCATGGCGGGCCACACGTTCATTTACAACAACGCGGTCCGCTACGTGAAGAAGTTGATTGATGCGGGTGACCTGGGCGAGGTGCGCTACATCTACAGCCAGCGCCTGAACCTGGGCCGCATCCGGTCGGACATTGACGCGCTCTGGAACTTCGCCCCGCACGACATCAGCATCATCTCCTGGTGGTTGGGCGACCCGGCCCCGTTGTCGGTCCAGCGCCAGGGCATGGCCTACATGCAGGAGGGCATCGAGGACGTGGTGTTTCTCAACGTGGTCTATCCCAACAAGGTTCTCGCCAACATTCATGTGAGCTGGCTCGATCCGCAGAAGGTGCGCAAAATGATCGTGGTCGGCTCGAAGAAGATGGTGGTCTATGACGACGTGGCGGATGACAAGATCGCCATTTACGACAAGGGCATAGACAAGAAGGCGATTCTTGGCCAGGACATGGACTTCGACCACCCGCGCCCGGAGTTCAGCTACCGCAGCGGCGACATCCTGCTGCCGCAGATCAAGTTCGTCGAACCGCTCCGCACCGAGGCGCAGCACTTTCTCGATTGCATCCGCACCGGCCAGACGCCGCTCACGGGGCTGGCGCACGCGCGCAACGTGGTGGCCGTCCTTGAACAGGCCAAGATGGCGCGCCGTTAACCCTTTCAACATCATGGGCCAACCCAATGTCAAAAACATCGGTTTCGTCAACGTCTCGTTCGGCGAAAATGTCACCGTCATCAACCCCGCCAACCTTTACGGCTGCGCCATTGGCGACGACTGCTTCGTCGGGCCGTTCGTTGAGATTCAGAAGGATGTCACCATCGGGAAACGGTGCCGCATCCAGTCGCACACGTTTATCTGCGAACTGGTGACCATCGGAGACGACTGCTTCATCGCGCACGGCGTGATGTTCATCAACGACCTGTTCGACATCGGCGGGCCGGCCAAGGGGCGCAAAGACTTGTGGAAGTCCACCAAAATCGGCTCCCGCGTCAGCATCGGCAGCAATGCGACCATCCTGCCGGTGAGCATCTGTGATGACGTGGTCATCGGTGCCGGGGCCGTGGTGACGCGCGACATCACGCAGCCCGGCATTTATGTCGGCAACCCCGCCCGCTTCCTCCGGCCATTGCCCGCGAAGTAAACCTGTATTTTGACCCGCCTATGAAAGTTCCCTTCGTTGACCTGCACGCGCAGTATCTCACCCTCAAGCCGGAGATGGACGCGGCGATTGCCAAAGTCATTGCCGATTCCGCCTACATCCGCGGCCCGCACGTGGATGCCTTCGAGCAGGCCTGGGCCAAAACCCTCGGCGTGAAACACTGCGTCTCGTGCGCCAACGGCACGGACGCGCTCTACATCGCCATGCGCGGCCTCGGCCTCCGGCCGGGCGACGAGGTCATCACCACGGCGCACTCGTGGATTTCGACGACTGAAACCATCACCCAGGCCGGCGGTCGGGTGGTGTTCTGTGATACGGACGAGCAGACGTTCACGATTGATGTGAAGCAGATCGAGGCGAGGATCACGCCGCGCACCGTTGGCATCATCCCCGTGCATCTCTACGGGCAGCCGTGTGACATGGGCGCCATCATGGCCATCGCGGCAAAGCACAAGCTCTGGGTCATCGAGGATTGCGCCCAGTCGCATCTGGCCCGTTACCGGGGTCAGTTGACCGGCACGTTTGGCCACGCGGCGACGTTCTCGTTCTACCCGGGCAAAAACCTCGGTGCCTATGGTGATGCCGGCGCGTTGGTGACCAATGATGACAAGCTGGCGGACTGGTGCGCCACCTACGCGCGGCACGGCGGCAAGGGTGAACACGTCATGGAAGGCATCAACAGCCGCCTCGACGGCCTGCAGGCGGCGGTGCTGAATGTCAAACTGCCGCATCTCCAGAAATGGACCGAGGCCCGCCGCGCCGTGGCGGGGGAATACAACCGGCTGCTCGCCAACGTGCCCGGGTTGCGCCTGCCGACGGTGGCGCCAGACCGGGACCACGTTTATCACCTTTACGTCGTGCGGACGGATCGCCGCGACGATCTGAAGAAACACCTCGCCGACGCGGGCATCGCGACGGTGCTGAATTACCCGAAGGCGCTGCCGTTTTATCCCGCTTACGCCTATCTCGGGCACCAACCGCAGGATTTCCCGGCGGCCTACGCCAACCAGTCGCGCATCCTCTCGCTGCCCATCTACCCTGAAATGACAAAGGAGATGATTGGTTATGTGGCGGCGGCGATCCGCGGCTTCTTCGGCCTGCGCTGAGTGAGGTTCGGGTCGGTTTCTTGAAGAATGCCTCCCCAACTCGCACTGCTCCTGTGGGCGGGATTTGTCGCGTTCCTGTTCTGGCGGGAGGCGCGGCAGCCCTCGCACGTCAGCCGGGCGCTGTGGATTCCGCTGATCTGGGTGCTGATCGTTGGGTCCCGGTTCGTTTCCCAATGGCTCGGAGTGTGGGGCATCCTGCCGGGCGGCGTGGGCATGTCGCAGGAGGGCAGCCCGCTCGATGCGGCGGTGTTCCTGCTGCTGATTGTGGCCGGCTTCGAGGTGTTGCGGCGGCGGCGGGTGCGCCTGGCCACGTTGATGCGGAACAACGTCTGGCTGTCGGTCTTCTTCTTTTTCTGCCTGCTTTCCATTGCCTGGTCGGACGAGCCGTTCACGGCCGCGAAGCGGTGGATCAAGGCGCTCGGCAATCCGATCATGGCGCTGGTGGTCCTGACGGACCCCGACCCGGACGAGGCGTTGCGGCGGCTGTTCAAGCGCGCGGCGTATGTGCTGCTCACCGGCTCGGTGCTGTGCATCAAGTATTTTCCGCACATCGGGCGCGGCTTCGACGGCTGGACGGGGCAGGCGTTCAACCAGGGCGTCAACCTGAACAAAAACGAGCTTGGCTATGTGTGCATGCTCACCGGCCTGTTCTTCGTGTGGAACTTTCTGTCCGCGCGGCATTTTCCCGACCCGCGCAAGCGGCGCGAGGAACGGCTCATCAGCGCCGGCTTTCTTGGGATCATCTGGTGGCTGCTCTCGATGGCCAACAGCATGACCTCGCTGGTGTGCGTGGCGGTGGGGACGGCCATGATGCTGGTGCTGGGCGCCAAATGGATCAGCAAGCGGTTCCTCGGCACATATCTGGTGGCCGCGGCGCTGGTGTTTGGGATCGCCGAATACACCTTTCACCTGCAGGACAACATCCTGCGGATGCTGGGGCGCGATCCCACGCTGACGGACCGGACCGAGGTGTGGGCGGACGCTTTGGCGCTGGTGGAAGACCCGATTCTGGGGACCGGCTTTGAAAGTTTCTGGCTGGGCGAGCGGCTGGAGAAGATGTGGGCCAAGTGGGCCTGGCAGCCGATTCAGGCACACAACGGCTACATCGAGTTGTATCTGAATCTGGGCATCGTGGGCGTGCTGCTGTTCCTCGTGCTGGTGATCACGTCCTTCAAAAAAATTCAGCAGGTGCTGCTGTGGGATTTCGAGTATGGCCGGTTGCGGATGGGTTTCCTCATGGCCATCCTGTTCTACAATTTGACCGAGGCGGCCCTCAAGGGGGTCAGCCTGGTCTGGCTGGTCTGGCATCTGACGCTGATGGACTATCCGCGTCGCCTGACCGCTGCCTACGGGCCGGGGTCGTTGCACGACGAGGAAGCTGCCGAACCGCCACTCCAGCCCGGCTCTGCCAGTTCCCATGCCTGACAGCGAATCCATACTTGCGCCCGCCGACCGGGTTCTGGTGACCGGCTCGAATGGCTTCCTCGGCGTGCGGGTGGTCGCCGAACTGCTCCGGCGCGGGCACCGCAATGTGCGCTGCTTCGTTCGTCCGTCGAGCAAACTGGACCGGCTGCGGGCCGTGCTCGCGCAATTTCAGGCGGAGCATCAGGTGGAACTCGTGGCGGGCGATTTGCTGTCGCGCGAGGACTGCCGGCGGGCGGCGGACGGCGTGGCGGCCATCTGCCATCTGGCGGCGGGGTTCGACAAGTCGTTTGCCGGCGCGTTCATGAACTCCGCGCTCGCGACGCGCAACCTGATCGAGGCATTTCTCGAGCACGGCCAGCCGAAACGGTTTGTGAACGTCAGTTCCTTTGCCGTCTATTCCAACCTGACCCTGCCGCGCCACGCGCTGCTCGACGAGACCTGCCCGCTCGAGGACGCGCCGCAGGAACGCTACGACGCCTACGGGTTCGGCAAGCTCAAGCAGGAACAGGTGGTCCGCAATTACGGGCAACAGCGCGGGCTGCCCTGGGTGATCCTCCGGCCCGGCACGATTTACGGCCCCGGCAAGAAGGACCTGACCGGGCGCATCGGCGTGGACACGTTTGGATTTTTCATTCACATCGGCGGCGGCAATCAATTGCCGCTCACGTATGTGGACAATTGCGCCGAGGCCATCGTGCTGGCGGCGCTCAAGCCCGGCGTGGATGGCGAGGTGTTCAACGTGGTGGATGACGAAACGCTCACCAGCCGGCAGTTTCTCCGCGCGTGGAAGCGGAAGACCGGGCGCTGGTTTTCGGTGCGCGTGCCCTATTTCCTCGCCTGGTGGTTGAACGCGCTGTGGGAGGACTTCTCCAAACGGCGCAAGGGCCAGTTGCCCCCGGCCTTCAACCGCCGCCGATGCGCCGCCGAGTGGAAGGGCAATCGCTTTACCAACGCCAAACTCAAGGCCCGGCTCGGCTGGACGCCCCGCGTTCCGCTGCGCGACGCGATGGCCGCGTATCTCGGCCAGTTTGACGCTCCGGCGAAATGACCATGCTGCGCGTTGCCATCATCGGGTGCGGCAAGATTGCCGACCAGCACATCCTGGCGCTCCAGCGGATTCCGCGCTGCGGCGTCGTGGCCGTGTGCGACCGCGAGCGGCTCATGGCGGAGCAACTGGCGGAGCGGTTCCGGATTCCCGGGGTGTTTGCCGATGCGGCGGAGATGCTGCGCGAGGCGAAGCCCCAGGTGGTCCACATCACCACGCCGCCGCAAAGCCATCACGCGCTGGCCCGGCAATGTCTGGACGCGGGCTGCCATGTGTATCTGGAAAAGCCGTTCACCGTGACGGCGGCCGAGGCCGGGGATTTGCTCGCGTTTGCGCAGGAGCGCGGTCGGCTGGTGGCGGCGGGGCACAACTACCAGTTCACCGGCGAGATGCTCCGGATGCGGTCGCTGGTGAAGGATGGTTTTCTTGGCGGCGCGCCGGTGCATCTGGAAAGTCACTGGTCGTATGACCTGGGCGACACCAGCTACGTCGGCCCCGTGCTGGGCAGCCGGAACCACTGGGTCCGCCAGTTGCCGGGCCAGTTGCTGCACAACATTCTCAGCCACGGCATCGCGCGGCTCGCGGAGTTTCTGGACGACGATGTCGAGGTCGCGGCCCGGGCGCACCAAAGCGACCAATTGCGCGCCCTGGGCGGCGCGGAGGTGGTGGACGAACTGCGCGTGTTGCTGCGCGATGGCCGCGGCGTGACCGCGTTTTTCTGCTTCTCCACGCAGATCAAGCCGGGCTTGAGTCAGTTCCGGATTTGCGGGCCGCGCCAGTCGCTGTTGGTGGATCAATCCAGCGGCAGCCTCATCCGTATGCGCGTCGGCAGCCACAAGAGTTACCTGACTTTTCTCGTGCCGCCGCTGCGCCGGGCCGGCGAGTGGCTGGTCAACAGCGCCCGGAATTTCTGGGACTGCGCGCGGGGCGAACTGTATCAGGACTGCGGCATGAAGGAGTTGATCGCCCGGTTCTACACGGCCATCGAGACCCAGGCGGGGCCGCCGATTCCCTACCGGGAAATCGTGCTCACCGCCCGCATCATGGATGAAATCTTCCGGCAGGTGGCGGCGGCCCGACCCCCGGCCACTGCGGACGCTCCGCCCGTCAAACCGTCATGAAATACGTTTTGGTCACCCCCGCCCGGAACGAAAGCCGGTTCATCGAGGAGACGCTCCGTTCCGTCGTGGCGCAGACCCGCCGCCCCGAGCGCTGGGTCATCGTGGATGATGGCTCAACGGATGCGACGGCGGAGATTGTGGAGCGTTATGCCCGGGAGCATCCGTGGATCGAACTGGTGCGGCTGCCGCCCAAGACGAACCGCTGTTTTGCCGGCAAGGCGCGGGCCGTGAACGCCGGCCTCGAGCGCGTGCGCGGCATGCAGTTCGAGGTGATGGGCAATCTGGACGCCGACGTCTCATTCGGCCCGGATTACATGGAGTTCGTGCTCGGCAAGTTCGCCGCCGATCCGAAGCTGGGCGTGGGCGGCACGCCGTTCACGGAGGTGGGCGGCTATGATTCCACCCGCGACAGTTTCGAGGGGGAAAACTACGTGGCCGGACCGTGTCAGTTGTTCCGCTGGCAGTGCTGGCTGGAAATTGGCGGGTATGTGCCGAACGCGGCGGGCGGCGTGGACTGGATCGCCGTGATGACGGCACGCATGAAGGGCTGGACGGTGCGCGCCTTCCCCGAGAAGCGGTTTCATCATCATCGCTCGATGGGCACGGCGGAGCGGGGCATCCACGCCTCGATGTTTTCCTACGGTGAAAAGGATTATTACCTCGGCGGCTCGCCGCTGTGGCAGTTGTTCCGCTGCGCCTACCGGATGCTCAAGCCGCCCTATCTGACCGGCGGGTTGATGCTGCTCGCGGGTTATGTCACCGCGGCGTTGCGCCGGATGCCGCGCGCGGTCAGCCCCGAGCTGATGCGCTTTCACCGGGCGGAACAGATGAAAAAGCTGAAGGCCGTTTTTCGCTCGCTGCTGCGGCTCAAGAAGGTGGACAGCTTCTCCGTGGCGGCGGAGCAGTCGTAAAAGGGCAACATGGAAGTCACGCAGGAAATCAATCCTCTGGAAGGCAAGGTCGCCACCGCTTTGGGGAACTTCGACCGGTGGCTGCGGGGCTACGGCGAGACCTCGTGGGACCATCAAAGCTACTACGCCGGGCGCTACGGCAACTGGGCCAAGGGCCTGTATTACCGGGCGAAACTGCCCGGCACGCTGGCGGTCGCGCCGATGGTTTTCAGCGAGGCCCTCCTGCCCGCGGCGCGCACGCTGTTTCACGAGCGCATCCGGTTTCCCATCGCCGACGCCCACTACGCAATGGGCTATGCCTTCCTGCATCAGGCCGGCGGCGATCCGGCGCACCTCGACCGGGCGGTGCATTTCCTCGAGGCGTTGAAGCAATCGCGCTGTCCCGGTTTTTCGGAATACTGCTGGGGCTATCCGTTCGACTGGATGACGCGCAATGGCGTGATGAAGCGCGACACACCGCTCATCACCAGCACGCCCTACGCCTACGAGGCCTTCCTCCAGGTGCATCAAATCGCCCCGCGGGACGAGTGGCGGCAGATTCTCGAATCCATCGTCCGTCACGCCTGCCACGACATCAAAGACTACCGCACCTCGGAGCGCGCGAGCACCTGCTCCTACGATCCCTACGATGAGGGCGGCGTGGTGAACGCGGCCGCCTACCGCGCGGCCATGCTGACGAGCGCGTCCCGGGTCTTCGCGAACGAGGATTACTGGCGCATCGCCGAGCGCAACCTGTGGTTCGTGCTCGAATCCCAGAATCCGGACGGCTCCTGGCCCTACGCGAAGGACGGCGTGCGCGATTTTGTGGACCATTTCCACACCTGCTTCGTGATGAAGGGGCTGGCGAAAATTCACACCCTGACCGGGCACGCGCCCACACTCGAGGCGCTGGAGCGCGGGGTGAAGTATTACCTGGCCAACCTCTTCGCGGAGGACGGCCTGCCGCGTCCGTTCGCCGTCGCGCCGCGCCTGACGGTTTACAAGCGGGAGCTTTACGACTGCGCGGAGTGCATCAACTTGTGCCTCCTGTTGCGGGACCGGTTTCCGCATTTGCAGGTGAAGCTGGAGCAGGTCATCGCCGGAATCGCGAAGGATTGGATCAAGCCGGACGGCTCGTTCCGTTCGCGCCAACTGCTGCTGGGCTGGGACAATGTGCCGATGCACCGCTGGGCGCAGTCGCAGATGTTCCGGGCGCTGGCGTTCTACCACTGGTCCGTAAGCCAACGGGGAAGGGGCTGAACCATGTGCGGCATCTGCGGTGAATTCAACTACGCCACGCAGCAGCGCGTGCTCGAGGAGCGCGTGCGCCTGATGGCGCGCTCCATCGTCCATCGCGGCCCGGACGACGACGGATTCCACTTCGACAACGACCTCGGGCTGGGCTTCCGCCGGTTGTCCATCATTGACCTCTCGGGCGGTCACCAGCCGATGTCCGATGCGGAGGAATCGGTGTGGGTGGTGTTCAACGGCGAGATTTACAACTACCTCGAACTGCGCGCCGAACTGGAGGCGAAAGGGCACCGGTTCCGCACGCGCTCGGACACGGAGGTCATCGTCCACGGTTACAAGGAATGGGGCGTGGACGCCCTCAAGCGGTTCAACGGCATGTTCGGCCTGGCCATCTGGGACGTGCGCCGGCGGCGGCTGGTGGTGGCGCGGGACCCGATGGGCATCAAGCTCATCTACTACCGGAACGCGGGGGGACGCCTGACCTTCGGATCGGAAATCCGCACGCTGCTGGCGGCGGACAATACGCGGCCGGAAGTGGACCCGGTGGCGTTGCACCAGTTTCTTCGGTTCCGGTATGTGCCGTCGCCGCGCACGATGTTCCAGGGCATCCGCAAACTGCCGCCGGGCGCGATGCTCGTGGTCGAGAACGGCCAGTGCCGTGAAGAGCGTTGGTATGATTACACGCCCGAGCCGTTCGCGAACGGCAAGGAGGACGCGGAGGCGACGCGCGAGCTGTTGGAGCTGTATCGGGGCGCGGTGAAGCGGCATCTCCTGAGCGACGTGCCAGTGGGCATCCTGCTCAGCGGCGGTCTCGACTCGGGGCTGCTGCTCGCGCTGATGAACGAGTTCGGGCGGGACTGGCCCTGCTACACGGTCGGTTACGGCGAAACTTTCGAGGACGACGAACTCAAGGATGCCGAGGAAACGGCGCGGCTGCTTGGCGGGAAGTTCATCCCGGTGAAACTGGACCGCTCGGAGTTCGAGCGGTCGTTTCCCACGATTGTGGATTTTCTCGAGGAGCCGGTCACCTCCTCGTCCATCGTGCCGATGTATTTCGTCTGCCAGCGGGCGCGGCAGGACGTGAAAGTGGCGCTGATCGGGCAGGGGCCGGACGAGTTGTTCGCCGGCTACACGCGGCATCTGGGCGTGCATTACGGCGGCGTGTGGCGCGGTCTTCCGGGGCCGCTGCGGGGGTTGTTCGCCACGGTGGTTCGGGCGTTGCCGCGCAACGAGGCGTTGAAACGGGGAGTGCAGTCGCTCGGCACCGCCGACCGGCTCCAGCGCTACACCGATGTCTTTTCACTCGCGCCGGTCGGAGAGATTGACGGGCTGTTCCGCGGCGGCGTGCTGAATGCCGGGAATGGCCATGCCACGGTGGCCTATTGGCACGAGGTGCAATCCCAGATGCGGCACCTGGATGAGTTGAGCGGCTTCCAGTTGTTGGAGGTCCGGTCCTCGCTGCCGGATGAACTGTTGATGTTCGGCGACAAGATTTCGATGGCGCACAGTCTCGAGGTGCGGGTGCCGTATCTGGACCGCACGGTGGTGGAATTCGCGCAGCGGCTGGGCGCGAGCTTCATGATCCGGCGCGGGGAGCGGAAGTGGATTCACCGGCAGGTGTGCCGGAACTATTTGCCGCCCCAGATTCTGGCGCGGAAGAAACGGGGATTCGCCGTGAACGTGGTGGATGGCTGGTTCAACTCCTCCGTCGAGGGCGCGTTGCCGGAGCTGCTGCGCGATGAGCATTCGTTGATGTATCGCTATTTGAACCCCGACGCGGTGCGGGCGTTGCTGGCCGCCCATCAATCGGGCCGGGCCGACAATCACAAGCTGCTGTTCAGCCTGGCGATGGTCGAGCAATGGCTGCGGGGCCAGCGGGCGCGGGGTTGATTTTGGGTTTTTGACGGAAATCGCACGTATGGAAAACCAGGGCCAAAAGCCGGAACTGCAGCAGGTGGAAATCCGGATTCGCGGGCGCAACACGCTGGTTCCCGCGGTGGACATCCACGGTCGGACGGTGATCCGCACGGGCCGGTGGCTGAAGCTGGCCACGTTACGGGATGAGGAGTTGGTGGAGGGCGAGCCGGTGGCGGACCCGGCCGGGTTCGTGGCGCAGCTTCAGGCCAGCGGGCTGGGGGCGGACCTGCTCACCTTCCTGGCCGCGCCGACGAACCCGCAGCCAAGGCCCGGGCTGTATTGGGAGGAGGAAAACCTCGCGGTCATTCCCACGCACAGCTTCCAGAATTGGTGGGAGAACCGGCTGCCGCAGGAGTCACGCAAGAACGTGCGGCGCGCGGCCAAGCGCGAGGTGGTGGTGCGCGAGGTGGCGTTTGATGACGACCTGGTGCGCGGCATCAAGGCGATCTACGACGAGACGCCCGTTCGGCAGGGGCGCGCGTTCTGGCATTACGGCAAGAGCTTCGAGGCGGTGAAGGAGGAAAACGGCACCTATCTGGACCGGAGCTGGTTTGTGGGCGCGTATTACCGCGACGAACTCATCGGGTTCATCAAGGTCGTCATGGTGGACCGGATGGCGACGTTGATTCAGATCCTCGCCAAGAACGCGCACCAGGACAAACGTCCGATGAACGCGCTGCTGGCGCACACGGTCGAGCTGTGTGAAAAGCGCGGTGCCTCATTTCTGGTCTATGGCAAGTATCGTTACGGGAAGAAGGAGGGTGATTCGCTGGGCGAGTTCAAGCGGCGTAACGGGTTCGAGGAGTTGAAATTCCCCCGATACTTCGTGCCTCTGACCTGGAAAGGGCGCCTGGCATTGAAACTGGGCGCACATCATGGCGTGGCGAACATGATTCCGCGTCCGGTGGCGAACTTCCTGCTGAAGCTGCGGGCGGCGGTGCTGGGCTGGCGCAGCCGCGGCAAGGCGGCGACGCAACCCGCCGCCACGGCCACCGCCGAGGCGGAGGCCAATTGACAGCCCCCTGGGTGGCCCGCAAGATGCGCGGCCTCGCGCCTTGGGCGCGTAGATTTTTGTCAGCCGGTGTAGCTTAACGTCAGAGCAGCTGAATTGTATTCAGCAGATGGAGTGTTCAATTCCTCCCGCCGGCTCCACTTTCCCCGCTGCCCGCCCGTCCTGATTTCCCCACCGCATGCCGATTGCCGGTCTCATCAGCTCCCGTCCAGCCGCCGAATGTGAGCCGCGGGTTGCGGCCATGACTGGCAGCCTGCGGCACGGGCAGTTCAGCGTCTCCGGCACGCGGAGCTGGCCGGAACTGGGACTGTATGCCGGCTGGACGTCGCAGCCCGGTTCGTTCGCGGCGGCGCAGGCGTTCGCGAACGAAACGGGCGACGTGGAATTGCTGTTCAGCGGGGAGTGCTTCGCCCCGCCGGGCCGGCCCCGGGAGTTGGCGGCCAAGGGGCACGCAGTCGGTCCCACCTCCGGTGACTGGTTGGTCCATCATTACGAGGAACTGGGGGAAGATTTTTTCGGCTCGCTGAACGGCCTGTTCAGCGGGCTGCTCGTGGACCGGCGGACGCGCCAGGCGTTCCTGTTCAACGATCGTTACGGCATCGAGCGTTTGTATTGGAGCGAGTCGGGCGGCGATGTTTTTTTTGCCAGTGAGGCGAAAGCGTTGTTGCGGGTGTTGCCGGAAACGCGGGCGTGGGAGGCGGTGGGCGTGGCGCAGTTTCTGGGCTGGGGCTGCACGGGGGCGGGGCGGACGCTGTTCCGGGGCATCCAGCTTGCTCCCGGCGGAACCCGGTGGACCGTGACGGCGGGCCGGTGTGAGCGCGGAACGTATTTCGACCCGACCGTGTGGGAAGCGCTGCCCGAATTGGGCCGGAAGGAGTTTCAAGCGCGGTTTGCGGACGTGTTTCCGCGTCTGCTGTCGGCGTATTTCTCGGGCGGGGAGCGCGTCGGCATCTCGCTCACGGGCGGGCTGGACACCCGGATGATCCTGGCCTGTCTGCCACCGCTGCCGGTCGCGCCGGTTTGTTACACCTTCGCCGGCGACAATCCGCGGATGCGGGACGCGACGGTGGCCGGCGAAATCGCCCGCGCCTGCGGTTTGCGGCATGAATTGCTGCGGATTGGCCCTGACTTTTTCCGCGGCTTTGGGGACTTGGCGGACCGCACGGTGTTCACGACCGACGGATGTTTCGGAGTGTTGGGGGCGCACGAGATTTACCTGAACGCCCAAGCCCGTGCGCTGTCGCCGG
This sequence comes from Limisphaerales bacterium, assembly GCA_046290825.1. GTDB lineage: Bacteria > Verrucomicrobiota > Verrucomicrobiia > Limisphaerales > DSYF01 > JBKBTZ01. Next base: position 13,039 of record JBKBTZ010000016.1, on the reverse strand, counting down.
TCCGGCTCACGGGCAATTTTGGCAGCGAGGTGCTGCGGAGTGTGTCCACGTTCAAGCCGCTCGGGCTGGCCCCGGAGTTGTTCACGCCGGAACTGGGGGCGGTCGGTTCCGCGGCGGATTGGCGCCCGCCCGGCGGGGGACATCCCGTGCGGTTTGCTGCCTTCCAGGAAATCCCGTGGAACCTGTTTGGCAGTCTGTGCGCGGGACGTTCGCAGGTCGTTTTTCGCACGCCTTATCTCGACAACGAAATCGTGGCACTGGCCTTCCAGGCTCCTGCGGCGGCGCGTCAATCGGGGGCTGCTGCGGTGGAATTTATCCGTCAGGCCAGTCCGCGAATGGCGGCCATTCCGACGGATCGCGGGGAGGGCGGCGAGGTGTCCGCGTGGCGGCGAAAGCTGCGGCGCGTCCACGCGGAAGTGACTTTCAAGCTCGATTACTACTGCAGCGAGGGGTTGCCCCTGGGGTTGACCGCGTTGGACCCGCTGTTCCAGCGCGTCAATGGGTGGCTTGGCATTCAGGGGCAGCACAAGTTTCTCACTTATCGCAACTGGCTTCGGCGGGAACTGGCCGCCTGGGCGGAGGAACGGCTGGCTGCAGCGGTGCAGGCGGACCTTCCCTTCCTCGATGCCGACAGCGTGCGCCGCCTGGGCCGTGAGCACGCTGCCGGGCGGAGAAATTTCACGCGGGAAATCAACGCGGTGCTGACGCTGGAGGCCGTGCGCCGGCTGCTCCTGCGACCGGATGGCGACAACTGATTTTCGCGCGACAACCACGCATGAACATCCTGATCATCAAATTAAACGCCACGGGGGACGTGGTGCGCACAACAACCCTGCTGCACCGGCTCGCGGGCGACATCACCTGGGTGACGGCTTCCAACAACACGGCGCTGCTCGAAGGCCTGCGCCCGAACGTGCGCTGCATCGCCTGGCCGGATCGGGCCAGGGCATTGGACTGCGATTACGACCTCGTCATCAGCCTCGAGGACGAGGCGGAAACGGCGGCGTTCGTGAACAGCGCGCGGCCGAAGCAGGTCTTTGGCGCGTATTTGAATGGCGACGGTCGCGTGAAATACACCGACGATGCGCGGCGCTGGTTTGATTTGAGCCTCATCAGCGTGCATGGCCGGCAAAAGGCGGATGAGCTGAAGTATTTGAACCGCCACAGCTATCAGGAACTGGTGTTCGATGGCCTGGGCTTCCGTTTCACGGGCGAGCCGTATGTGCTGCCCCAACCGGTCGCCACCGACCTGCGCGGGGACGTGGCCATCGCCCCGGTGGCGGGACCGGTCTGGCCGATGAAGGCGTGGGACCATTACCCGGCCTTGCAGGCGCGATTGGAGGCGGCGGGTTACAAGGTGAATGTGCTGCCGCGCCGCGCCACCCTGCTCGAACACCTCGGCGACGTGGCGCAGCACCGTGTGCTGGTGAGCGGGGACAGCCTGCCCATGCACCTGGCACTGGGCGTGGGGACGCATTGCGTGACCCTCTTCAACTGCACCAGCCCGTGGGAGATTCACGATTACGGCATCCAGACCAAGCTCGTGTCGCCGCTGCTGGGCGAATTCTTCTACAAGCGGGGATTGGACCCGCGCGCCACGGCGGCCATCCCGCTGGATGAGGTGCATCAGGCCACGCTGGCGCATCTGGCGAAGGCCCCGGCCCGCAATTAAAAGCCCGCGATGGAGGCGACCTTGAAAGCTCCCGCGACGACGGCGGCGATGGCCGCGAAGGCGCCGCCGCGGGTGGCCATCCTTACCGGCGGCGCGGACAAGCCCTACGCGCTCGGCCTCGCCGGCAGCCTGTTGGCGGAGGGAGTGCCATTTGATTTCATCGGCAGCGATTTTGTGGACGGCCCGGAACTGCACGGTCATCCACTCGTGCGATTTCTGAACCTGCGCGGAGACCAGAATCCGGACGCTCCGCTGGCCCGGAAGGTCTGGCGCGTGCTGGCCTACTATTTCCGGCTGCTGGGTTACGCCGCCGAGTCGCCCGCCCCGGTTTTCCACATCCTGTGGAACAACAAGCTGGAGCATTTCGACCGCACGCTGCTGCTCCTGTTTTACCGGCTGTGCGGCAAGCGGATCGTGTTCACCGCCCACAATGTCAACGTGCGCCGCCGGGACGGGAACGATTCGTGGTTCAACCGGCTCACGCTCCGCATTCAATACCGGCTGGTGTCGCATGTTTTTGTTCACACGGAGCGGATGCGGCGGGAGTTGATGGAAGATTTCGGTGTGCCGGCGGAGCGGGCCAGCGTCATTCCGTTCGGCATCAACAGCACGGTGCCGAAGACCCCACTGACGACTGCCGAGGCGCGCCGGAAACTTGGCTTGGACGCAACGCACAAGGTGGTGCTGTTCTTTGGCAACATCGCCCCCTACAAGGGCGTGGAGCATCTGGTGACGGCGACCGCAAAACTGGCGGCCCAATTGCCGGAATTGCGGCTGGTCATCGCCGGGCGGCCCAAGGGCGAGGCGGAATACTGGGCGGGCATCGAGAAGCAGATCGCGACCTTGAGTTTGCGCGACCGGGTGGTGCTCCGCATCGAGTATGTGCCGGACGCTGACACGGAGATTTATTTCAAGGCGGCGGACGTGCTGGCGCTGCCTTACAACCACATCTTCCAGTCGGGCGTGCTCTTCCTGGGCTACAATTTCGGCCTGCCCGTGGTCGCGACCGATGTTGGCTCGTTGAAGGATGACATCGTCGAGGGGCGGACGGGCTTTGTTTGCCGGCCGCGCGACCCCGATGACTTGGCCCGGGCGCTGGCGGCCTATTTTGGCAGCGAGCTTTATCGCGAATTGCCGACGCGACGCGCTGAGGTGGAGGCGTTTGCGACGGAGCGGTATTCGTGGGCCAAAGTGGCGGCCATTACGCGGAAGGTTTACGGAGCCGTGGCGGAGCAGGGCGGGGGTGTCCAATAGTGGAGCGGTTTGAATGGACACGGCATCCGGGTGTCAATTCTGAGAATGTGCGGGTTGTTTTCCATCACGCGGGGCCAACTCCGGCGAAAACCGGTCGGATGCCCGAAATTGGCCCTTTCAATTGTGCGAAGCACGGGCAAAATGCTGGGCTTGGGCGGTTGGTGGCACCGGGATTGCGGGGAATGAGCCGGTCGGGCTGGGTTCCATCCGCGCCTGTGAAATTGACACAAACTGATCCATGAAACGCTTCCTCGGCATTTCCGCGGCACTCGCCTCGAGCGTGCTGCTTTCCGCTGCCTTCACCCTCGATACCGCCAACAAGATCGCCTACACGGACGGCAGCCAGGCCGACGTGGCGGCGGCCATTGCCAGCTCCTCGGTTACGGCGGGGTGGACGGTGGAGTTGCCGGCCGGGAATTTCGCCTGGTCCTCCGGCCTGACGGTCAACAAGGCCGTCCATGTGCGGGGTGCCGGCGCCGGGCGCGTCATCGGTCGGAGCACCAGTTCCGTTTCCGTCGGCACCGGCAGCAAGACGTTCACCACCCAGGCGGGCCTGCCCATCAGCGTGGGGCAGACGCTGCGGGTGGAACGCACGGGCACGGCGGTTTCCGGAGGCAACCCGACCGGCACGCGCACGTTCATGGTGGGCACGGTAACCAGCTACAGCGGGACGAGCTTGACGCTGAACGTGACGAGCACCGGCGGCAGCGGGACGCATCCGTTGTGGATCATCAGCACGATGGCGGACACCACCATCACCCACAACGCAGGCGGGGTGCTGATCCGGCTCACGGAAAACTCCGCGGGCAACGTCCGGCTCTCCGGCATCCGGTTCGTCACCGGCAGTGGCACGGATGATTATGTGCAGATCACTGCGTCGAGCGGGGGACGCCCCGTGTTCCTCCACGACTGCTATTTCGAGAGCACGCGGAACTTTGACTGCATTCAGACCGCCAGCAACCAGGGCATTGTCTGGAACTGCTCGTTTGTCGCGTTTCCGTTCTCAATGGCGCAACTGGCCATTCATGCGAAGGACTGCCCGACGGACAGTTGGACCCGGCTCAGCACGATGGGTGCGGCGGATACGACCGGCACGAGCAATTTCTACGTCGAGGACTGCGATTTCCACGCCTGGCTGAACGCGACGGACTGGGATGACAACTCGCGCAGCGTAATGCGGCGCAACCTGTTCAACAACGCCGGCTTCGGCACGCACGGCGCCGACACCAGCAACTACGGCGTGCGCCACTACGAGGTGTATGACAACACCTTCGTCTTCAACGGATTCAGCGACGGCAACACGTTCAATTTGAACTGGTTCTTCTACCTCCGGGGCGGCACCGGGGTGATCGCGAGCAACGTCATTCCCGACATCCGCTCGACCGACTACGGCGACAAGCTGGAAATCAACATGACGGTGATGAACCTCCAACGGGCGGGCGGCCCCAACGGCTGCTGGAGCGGCGGCTATCCCGCCCCGCGCCAGGTGGGCATGGGGCGCGTCACCGGCACGGCGGGGAATGACAGCATCACCTACAAGGGCGACAGCGAACCGCTCTACATCTGGGGCAATACCGGCACCTACCGCGCCGGCACCACCGACTACGGCGGGTCGGATTGCAGCAACCCCGCGAGTTCGTCCACGTTTATCGTGGCGGGCCGGGATTACTTCAACAACGGCACGCCCAAGCCGGGCTGGAGTCCATTCCCGTATCCACATCCGCTGCGTCCCGGGACCGAAACGCCCACCACGCCGCCCAGTATTCTTTCCGCCCTCGCGAATGCCACCGTCAATGCAGGCCAGTCCGTAACGTTCACCGTTTCCGCCGGGGGCGCGCTGCCGCTGGCTTATCAATGGCAGAAGAACGGGGCGAACATCGCCGGTGCCAACGCGCCGAGCTATTCCATTACGAGCGTCAGCACGAATGACGCGGGCAGCTACCGTTGTGTGGTGACCAATGCCTTTGGTTCCGCCACCAGCGCCGCGGCGACGCTGACGGTCAACGTGCCCCAACCGGTGGCGCCGAGCGTCACGAGCCAGCCGCAGAGCCTGACCCGCACGGTGGGCCAGGCGGCGACCTTCTCGGTCACGGCCACCGGCGATGCGCCCCTGAGTTATCAGTGGCAAAAGAACGGGGTGAACATCGGCGGCGCGACGGCGGCCAGCTTCACCATCCTCAGCGTCACCTCCGCGGATGCGGGCAGCTACCGTTGCGTCGTCAGCAACGCCGTCGGCACGGCCACCAGCGCGGCCGCCACGCTCACGGTGGAGTCCGCCGCCGCCGCGTCGGTGCGTTATGTGGACTTCACCGCCGGCAATGACAACAACCCCGGCACGATGACCAGTCCGTGGCGGCGTTGCCCGGGCATGGTGGGCTGGGCCGGCTCGGCCACGTTGCAGCCGGGCGACACCGTTTATTTCGACCGCGCCGACACCTGGGACATTGCGGCCAACAGCTCCGGTCCGGGCCTCGACCTCAAGGCGGGCGTGAAATACATCGGTGACGAATGGGACCCCCAGGGTGTCGGGCCGCGCCGCGCCACGCTTCGGGCCATCGGCCGACATGAAACGGGCGTCGTGCGTTTTTGGGAGGATCACGCCACTTACGTCACCTGGATCAAGGGCTTCGAGATCAACGCCAACGGCCAGCGCGCGAACCTCGTGGACATCAACCATTCCTACTGGCGGACGGGCATCAACAAGGGCCTCAAGCGCATTGAGGATTGCGTCGCGCACAGCAACACCGGCAACGGCAGCGAGGGCGACTACAAATATGGCATCATCATTTCCGACAATTCGCCCGACGCTTCGGGGTGGGTTGCCAACGTCGAAATCCTCAACACCAAGGTCTATAACACTCCGCGTGACGGCATCGTGCTGTATCCCGGCAGCAGCGGCATGATTTCCAACATCGTCGTCCGCGGCTGCGAAGTGTATGGCACGGGCACCGACCCCAGCTACACCGAGGGGCACGGCCTGGTGGCCAAGGGCAATGTGAAGAACGCGGTCTTCGAGTATTGCTACTCGCATGATGTCAATTCCTCCGCCATGTTCCTCAACGGCCCCGAAACCGGCAGCGGCCCCGGCCCGTCCGGCGTGGTCGTCCGATATAACATTCTCCAAACCGCCGATGATAATGGCGTCATCCGGTTCTACGGCACCGGCAGCAAGAGCGCGGACATTTACGGCAACCTGGTGCTCTCGAACCGTCTGAATGGCGGCCTGAGCTTGGCGGGGAACTCCGGCACCCACAACGTCCGCGTCTTCAACAACACCTTCTACAACGCGTTCGTCAACCTCGGCAGCCCGGCCTCGACCGGCACGCTTGAGTTCCGCAACAACATCATTTACGACGCGAACACCACACCACTTACCGACGGCAATTCCCGCATCACCGCGCGCGGCAACAACGTGTATTTCCGCGCCAGCGGAACCACCCTGGTCAGCAGCGGCGGCACCAGTTACACGGCCGGCACGCTTGGCACCTACGAGTCCTCGGCCAGCAGCGCCAATCCTTTGTTCAAGAACCTCGCCAACCTGCCCACCGGCTGGGTGGGCGTGTATGGCACCGACCTCCGGCCCAACAACGACGGCTTGAGCCTGCAGTCCGGTTCGACCGTGCTGAATCTCGGCACCGTGCTCGGCGCACCCTTTAACGGCAGCATCAATTCGCTCACCCGTCCGGCCTCGGGCGCGTGGACGCCGGGCGCTTACCAGTTCTCCGGCGGCAGCACGCCGCCCGCCCCGGCGACGGGCTTGACCGTCACCATCACGGACTAAGCGCGTTTTCGCTTCCGTTCAGTTTTTTGCGGCGTTCCGGTCCTCGGGCTGGAACGCCTTTCCATTCCGCCGATGGACCCGCTCGTTTCCATCCTCGTCCCCGCTTACAACGGCGAGGCTTTTCTCGCGGACACGCTCCGTTCCGCGCTGGGTCAGACCTGGCCGCGGAAGGAAATCATCGTGGTGGATGATGGCTCGCGGGATGGAACGCTTGCCGTCGCGCGACAGTTCGAGTCGCCCACCGTCAAGGTAGTGACGCAGCCGAACCAGGGTTCCGCCGCCACACGCAACCGCTGCTACGCCCTCAGCCAGGGCGACTTCATCCAGTGGCTCGATGCCGACGATCTGCTCCACCCGGACAAGGTGCGGTTGCAGGTTGAGGCCGCACGGGAAGGCGGCACCGCACGCACCCTTTATTCGGCCGGTTGGAGCTACTTCATTCACCGGCCTGCCACCGCGCGGTTCGTTCCGGGTCCGTTGTGGGAAAGCCTTGATCCCGTCGAATGGCTGGTGCGGAAGATGAACCACAACGCTCACATGCAGACCGGCACGTGGCTGGTCAGCCGCGCCCTGAGCGAGGCCACGGGCGCGTGGGATGCGACGCTCGCCACCGACGATGACGGCGAGTATTTCGCGAGGATGTTTCTGCACTGTGACGGGGTGCGGTTTGTGCCCGGCTCGCGGGTCTATTACCGCGTTCATCCGAATGCGCGGGTCAGCTACATCGGGCGCAATCAGCGCAAGATGGAGTCGCAACTGGAGTCCATGGAACGGCACATCCGCTACCTGCGTTCGCTGGAGGACAGCCCCCGAACCCGGGCCGCGTGTGTGAACTATCTCCGCAACTGGCAACTGACCTTCTACCCGGAGCGGCCCGACCTCGTGGAGCGCGCCCGCAAGCTCGCGGAATCCCTCGGCGGCACGCTGCCGCCGCCGGTGCTGCCGGCCAAATACGCGGTCATTCAAAAACTGTTCGGTTGGTCGGCGGCCAAGCTGACGCAGGTGTATTACAACCAGGTGAAATCCTCGCTTGTCTGCGGCTGGGACCGGCTGCTCTGGCGGTTGCAGGGCGCGCCGCGCGTGCCGGAGGTGTGGTCGGCATGAGCACCATTGCCGCAGCTTCTACCGTGGGAGCCGACGCGGGCCGTCAGTTGCTCGGCCGCGAGCCGCGCATCCTGTATGTCACGCCCTACTGGCCGGTGAAAGTGACGTGCGCTTCCGAACTGCGCGCGATCGAAATCGCCCGCGCGCTGAAATCGTTCGGCGAGGTCGAGATGGTGGTGGTGGATGCCGAAGGCGGCGGTGACGATTACGCGGCGCTGGCCGAAAAGGAATTTCCCGTGGCCTGCGGATTGCCGGTCCGGTTGCGCCGCAACCTGAACCTGGCGATGAAGTTCAACTGGCTGTTCAATCCGCGCTCCCGTTACCCGCACGGCTGCGGCGTGGACCCCGACGCGCTGCGGCGTTTCGAGGCGCTGGCGGACAGCCACGACCTCGTCTGGTTCGCCAAGCTCCGCACGCCCAACATGTTCCCGCGCTGGCGCTGGCCGCGCGCGGTGGCGGACATTGACGACGTGCCCAGCACCTTCGAGGCCTCGGCGGTGAAACAAGCCCGGGGCGCGGGCGCGCGGGTGATGGCGTGGCTGCGCTACTGGAGCTGGAAACGCCGCGACGCGCTGCTGGGCGAGCGGTTTGACGTGCTCGCCGTGTGCAGCGAACCGGACCGCCGTTATCTCGCCTCGCTGGGGGTGCGCGTGCCGGTGCATGTGATTCCCAACGGCTTCGCCCGCCCGGCCAGTCCACCGGTCCGGCAGCCGGCGCAGCCGCCGCGCATCGGCTTCATCGGCATCTTTGATTACGAACCCAACCTTGAGGGCCTGCGCTGGTTCGTCCGCGAATGCTGGCCGCTGGTGAAGCGCGAGCTTCCCGACGCGCGGCTCCGGCTGGTCGGGCGTTTGAGCGATGGCCCGTTGAAACCGGACGGCCCGGACATTGATGGCCTCGGCTGGGTGGCCGACGCGAACGCCGAGATGGCGACGTGGTCGGCGATGATTGTGCCGATTTTGCTCGGCGCGGGCACCCGCGGGAAGATCGCCCATGCCTTCAGCGTCAAATGCCCCGTCGTTTCGACCACGCTGGGCGCGCACGGTTACGAGGCGGAGAGCGGGCGGGAACTGCTGCTGGGCGACACACCGGCCGATTTCGCGGCCGCCTGTGTGAAGCTGGCGCGAGAACCGCAGACCGGCGCGGCGCTGGCTGAACGCGCCTGGGAGATGTATTTGAAGAAATTCACCTGGGAGGCCATCCGGCCCAACATCTGGACGGCCGCGGCGGAGGGATTGCGCCGGCAGCGAGAGGCCGGGCGCTGAGCATTCATGGCGAAATCTGCGCGCATCCTTTACGTCGGCCCGTGTCACCCCGCCGAGCAGGCGTATGGCACCCAGATCCGCACCGCGCAGGTCGCGGCGGCCCTGCAAACGCTCGGCCCGGTGGAGTTCGTGGTGGTCAAGCTGGCGGGCGATCAATATGCCCTCGATGCGGCGCGGGCGGGTGATTACCTGGTGCGCCGCGTCATTGAACTGCGACCCATCGGGCCGCGTCCGCTCGTCGAGCGGGCGCGCTGCGGGTTGGATTCCCGCTTTCTCGGTTACTTTGGTCATCGCGCCTCGGACGAGGACCGCGCGTTTCTGGAGCGCGAGGCCGCCCATTACGACCTGGTCTGGTTTCACAATCTCCGCAGCGTGGACCCATTCGGGCGGTGGGCCTGGCCGCGCGCGGTGATGGATTTGGACGATGTGCCCAGCACCTACTACCGGACGGTGGCGGCCACCGCGCCGACGGCGGGCGCGCGCTGGCGGGCACAACTGCGGGGCCGGATCGCGCTGCAACGCGAGCGGCGGCTCCGCGAGCGATTCGCGGCGGTGTGCGTTTGCAGCGCGGCGGACAAACGGCATCTCGCGCTGCCCGAGCCGGTTTTCGTAATTCCCAACGGCTTCGCCGGGCCCGTCGGTGAACCCGCGCGTCAGCCCGCTTCACCCCCGCGGCTGGGGTTCATCGGCACGTTCGATTACGCCGAAAATGTCGCGGGCGTCCGGTGGTTTCTGGACGCCTGCTGGCCGCTGGTCAAACAGCAGGTGCCGGACGCGCGGCTGCGATTGGTGGGGCGGGGCGGGGCGGCGCTCGCTGCCGGCCAGCCGGACGTGGACGCGCTGGGGTTTGTGCCCGATGCGGCGGCGGAGGTGGCGGGCTGGGCGGCGATGATCGTGCCGGTGCGCACGGGCGCGGGCACGCGGGTCAAAATTGCCGAGGCCTTCAGCCGCCGCTGCCCCGTGGTGGCCACGCCGCTGGGCGCGTTCGGTTACGAGGTGCAATCCGGCCGCGAACTGCTGTTGGGAGAGACGGCCCCGGAGTTTGCGGCGGCGTGCGTCCGGCTGATTCGCGATCCGCAACTGGCCGCCGGGTTGGCCGCGCGGGCCGCCGAGCTTTTTGAGCGAGAACTGACCTGGGAAGCCATTCAACCGCGCATCGTGGCCGCCGCGCAAGCCGTGCTTGGCCGCTGACGATCGTTCGTTCTTCCTCCGCCTTTCAATGTCGCAACCTGCCGCCAACAACTCCGTTCCCGCCGCCTCCGGCGAACTGCCGGGGGCCGCGCCGTCGGCCAAACCGCGCGGCACCTACGGACAGATTCTGAAGTCGTCGGCGCTCGTCGGCGGCTCGCAGATGGTGGACGTGTTCGTGTCCATGATCCGCGTGAAGGTGATGGCCGTGCTGCTCGGGCCGGCGGGCTTCGGCCTGATGGGGCTGTTCACCTCGATTGCCGACCTGACGCGCAGCGTGGCCGGGATGGGCGTCAACGCGAGCGGTGTCCGGCAGATCGCCGAGGCGGTGGGTTCGGGGGATCAACGCCGGATCGCGCTGACCGTGGCGGTGCTGCGGCGGACGGCGGTGGTGCTGGGTCTGCTGGGCGGCGTCTTTCTTGTGCTGTTCTGCCGGCCCATTTCCCGGCTGACCTTCGACACGGACGCGTATGCGCTGCCGGTGGCGTTGCTGTCGCTGGTGGTGCTGCTCCGCATCACGATGGAGGGGATGGGCGCGGTGTTGCAGGGCATGCGGCGCATCGCCGAACTGGCAACCTGCGCGGTCATCGGCTCGGTGTTGAGCATCTTCGCCACCGTGCCGCTGTTGTATTTCTTCCGGGAACAGGGCGTGGTGCCCGCGCTCATTGCGGTCGCGGCGCTGGGCTGGGTGGTGAACTGGTGGTTCGTCCGGCGGGTGGGCGTGGAAAAGGTGCCTGTCACGGCGACGGAGGTCATGACCGAGGCGCGGGCGTTGCTGCGGTTGGGGTCGGCCTTCATGGCGAGCGGGCTGCTGACGATGGGCGCGGGCTACGTCATCCGGTTGATCGTGCTGCATCAATCGGCCGACCCGGATGAGGGCCTGAAGGCGGCGGGGTTTTACGGCGCGGCCTGGGCGATGGGCGGGCTTTACATCGGGATGATCGTTTCGGCGATGGGCACGGATTTTTACCCGCGCCTGACCGCTGTGGCGAAGGACAACGCGGAGTGCAACCGGCTGGTCAATGAGCAGGCCGAAGTGAGCCTGCTGCTGGCGGGGCCGGGCGTGCTCGGCACGCTGACGCTCGCCCCGCTGGTGCTGACGGTCTTCTACTCGCCGCAGTTTGAGGCGGCGGTGACGCTGCTGCGGTGGATCTGTCTGGGCATGATGCTGCGGGTGATTTCATGGCCGATGGGAACCATCGTGCTGGCGAAGGGGCGGCAGAACCCGTTTTTCTGGAGCGAAGTGGCGTGGGCCACGGTGCATCTCGGACTGGCCTGGCTGCTGGTGCGGTGGTTCGGGTTGAACGGTGCGGGCATGGCGTTCTTCGGCTCCTATGTCTCGCACCTCATCGTGGTATCCGTGATCGTGCGGGGCATGTCGGGCTTCGCGTGGAGCGCGTCGAACTGGCGGCTGGCGCTGCTGTTCCTGCCCGCCATCGCGCTCGTGTTTCTTGGCTTTGCCCTTCTGCCATTCTGGCTGGCCACGGCCATCGGGCTGACGGCCACGGTGGGCACGGGGATTTTTGCGGTGCGTCGGCTGGCGCATCTGGTTTCGGCGGAGCGGCTGCCGCGCGTGGTGCGGCGCGGTTTGGAACTGCTCCGCCTGGTGCCGCGTTCGTAGGTCGTCGCGTTGCTGCTTTGAATCATGGCTGAACGTCCCGCTCCGCTCGTCAGTTTTGTGGTGCCCTGCTACAAGCTGGCGCATCTGCTGCCCGAGTGCGTCCGCTCGATCCTCGCGCAGACCTTCACGGACTTCGAGGTGCTCATCATGGATGACGCCTCGCCGGACAACACGCCGGAGGTGGCGGCGTCGTTTGGCGATCCGCGCGTGCGGCACATTCGCAACGACCCGAATCTCGGCGCGCTGCCGAACTACAACAAGGGCATCTCCCTCGCGCGGGGCAAATACGTCTGGCTGATTTCCGCCGATGATTTTCTGCGCCGCCCGGACGCGCTGGCGCGGCTGGTGGCGGTGCTGGAGGCGAACCCGCGCGTCAACTACGTCTTCAGTGCGGGCATGGGGTTTCGCGACGGGCGCGAGACCGAACTGTTGAAATGGGCGGCTTACGCGGATCACGATTGCGTGGTGAGCGGGCGCAAGTTCTTGCAGCGGCTGATGAGCTACAACCTCGTGCTCGCCCCGGCCACGCTCGTGCGCCGGGAGTGTTTCGAAAAGCTCGGCAACTTCCCGACGCGCGTCGTGTGGGCGGGCGTGCCGCTGGACCTCATCTGGGGCGGGGACTGGTATCTGTGGTGCCTGTTCGCGCTGCACGGCGACGTGGGCTACATCGCGGAGCCGCTGGTGTGCTATCGCGAGCATGAACTGGCCGTCACCACCACCGTCACGCGCGAGGCGCTGACCAACTGTTTCCGCGCCGAGCTGGGCGTGGCGTGGCAGATCAAGCGCGCGGCGGAACAACTGGGTTACGGCGACGTGGTGGCGCGCTGCCATCTGGCGCTGGCCGACCATTACGGACATCACCTGACCGGCAAGCCGTTCCGCTCGGCGGAGTCGCGCATCACTTTGGACGAGTTCGAGGCGTCGCTGACCGCCAATGCCGCCGATGATGCGGAACGGCGATTGGTGCGAGCGGCGAGTTTCGTGAACGCCGGCGACCGCTGCTTTGTGAAGAAGCAATATCCGGCCGCCGCCGATTTCTACCGGCGGGCGCTGGGGCAGGGGGCGGATTGGCGTTGCCGGCTGAAGCTGGCCGCGCTGCAAGCGGGCAGCCCGGCCATCTGGTTGCGACGGCGGTTAAACCGGCTCGACTGAGT
>JBKBTZ010000167.1:0-6528 GCA_046290825.1 Limisphaerales bacterium | reverse complement strand
TTTCAGAGCCGGTTGTCTAGCCAATTCTTTTTCCCGCTTCCCATCGGCCCTTTCCCTCTGCCAGCCAAACGCCCTAGAGACAACCCAAAAAATCCAAAAAACCGCTTGCCTCTCAAAACCCCCTTGGTATTTTCGCCGTCCGTTTCGCGCCCGTGAGGGCCGTCACGGCAGCATTTTTGCGGAACCGATAACTGATTCGCCGCCACGGCGCAGGACTGATGGCTCCGCCAACTCCAAGCTGTCTTGGGAATTGTTGAAGCATTATGCCAGTCAAGACATTCAGGCCGCTGACGCCTTCGCTGCGATACATCACTGTCGCGGACTTCAGCGACATTACGAAGACCAAGCCGGAGAAGAGCCTGGTCTATACCCGGAAGAAGACCGGCGGCCGCAACAATTACGGGCGCATCACCGCGCGCGGCATTGGTGGCGGGCACAAGCAAAAGGTCCGCATGGTGGATTTCCGGCGCAAAAAGCACGGTGTCGAGGCGACGGTGGCGGCCATCGAGTATGATCCGATCCGCTCCGCGCGGTTGGCCCTGCTGCAATACGAGGATGGTGAGAAGGCCTACATGCTGGCGCCGGTCGGCATCCAGGTCGGCCAGAAGGTCATGAGCGGTCCGCAGGCCGCCCCGGAAGTGGGGAATGCTTTGCCGCTGAAGAGCATCCCCGTTGGTTTGCAGATTCACAACATTGAGATAATCCCCGGGCGCGGCGGTCAGATTGTGCGGGCGGCGGGCGCCGCGGCCACGCTGATGTCCCGCGATGGCGGCTACGCACAGGTGCGGCTGCCCTCGGGCGAAATCCGGCTCATTCATGAGGAGTGCTACGCCACGATCGGCCAGGTGGGGAACACCGAGCACGAGAACGTGGTGCTGGGCAAGGCGGGCCGGTCGCGGCATCGCGGACGTCGGCCCATCACCCGCGGCATGGCGCGTAATCCGGTGGACCACCCCAACGGCGGTGGTCAGGGCAAGTCCAAGGGCGGCGGTGGCTGGCAGCCGTTGATGTCGCCGTGGGGCAAGATCGCCAAGGGTTACCGCACCCGCCACCGCAAGAAGATTTCGAACCGGTTCATCCTGGTCCGCCGGGACGGCCGTCCGATGAAACTCAAGTAATACCGAACATGGGTCGCTCCATCAAAAAAGGTCCGTTCGTGGATGGCCACCTGCTGGAAAAGGTGCAGAAGGCCAAAGACACCAAGTCCAAGGCGCCCATCAAGACGTGGTCGCGCCGCTCAATGATTACGCCGGACTTTGTCGGGCTGACGTTCAACGTTCACAACGGCAAGGTGTTCAACCCGGTGTTTGTGACGGAAAACATGGTGGGCCACCGGCTGGGAGAGTTTTCGCCCACCCGGACGTTCAAGAAACACGGCGCGCACACCGCCAAGGCGGAGGCCAAGTAGTCATGGAAGTCCAGGCAATCACGAAGAACGTCAACACCAGCGCGCAGAAGATGCGCGAGGTGGTGCGGCAGATCCAGGGGCTGCCCGCGCTCAAGGCGGCGGCCATCCTCTCGTTCATGCCGGGCAAGCGCGCGGCGTTGGTGGCCAAGACGCTCAAGAGCGCCATCGCCAACGCGGAGAACAACAACAATCTGAAGCCGGAAACGCTGCGGGTGAAGTTTGCGCTGGCGGGCACCGGCACCACCTACAAGCGCTTCCAGCCCAAGGCCCGCGGCTCCGCCGGCCCCATCCTCAAGCGCCACTGCCACGTCAAAATTGTGCTCTCGGACGAGTAAAGCGTATGGGTCAAAAAACCAATCCAATCGGCCTGCGCGTCGCCGTCAACAAGGACTGGCGCTCGAAGTGGTTCGCCGGCAAGAAGGACTTCCCCGCCCTGGTGGTCGAGGATGCCCGCATTCGCGCATTCCTCAAAAAGAAGCTCGAGGGGGCCGCCGTCCCGCGGATCCTGATTGAGCGCGCGGCCAGCCGCTGCCGGGTCACCATCCAAACGGCGCGGCCCGGCGTCGTCATCGGCCGTAAGGGGGCCGAAATTGACAAGCTCAAGGAAGACCTGAGCAAGATGACCGGCAAGGAGATTTACGTGGACATTGTCGAGATCAAGTCACCCGACATGGACGCGCAACTGGTGGCTGAGAACATCGCGGTGCAGCTCGAGCGGCGGGTGTCGTTCCGCCGGGCGATGAAGAAGGCGATCCAGACCGCCAAGGACCTGGGAGTGCAGGGGATCAAATTGCGCTGCGCCGGGCGGCTGGGTGGCGCCGAACTCGCCCGTGTTGAGTCCTACCACTGGGGCCGGGTGCCGCTGCACACGCTGCGGGCCAACATTGACTATGGTTTTGCCGAGGCGAAAACGGTCTATGGCAAGCTGGGTGTGAAGTGCTGGATTTGCCACGGCGAAACCCGGCGCGCGCCCAAGCCGGAGGCCGCCGCTGAAACTGCCACCGCCTGAGAAACGAGGATTTGCGCCATGGCCTTGATGCCGGAACGAGTCAAGTATCGGAAGATGCACCGCGGGAACCGCGCGGGCACCGCCCAGAAGGGCAACACCGTCGCCTTTGGCGAATACGGGTTGATGGCCCTGGAGCGGGCCTGGATTGACACCAAGCAGCTCGAGGCCTGCCGTGTGGCGATTTCCCGCCACATGAAGCGCCACGGCAAGCTCTGGATCCGGGTGTTTCCGCAGAAGTCGTTCACGAAAAAGCCCCTCGAGGTCCGCATGGGCACCGGCAAGGGGCCGGTTGAATCCTGGGTGGCGGTGGTGCGCCCCGCCAACATTCTCTTCGAGGTGGACGGTGTGCCGGAACCGGTGGCCAAGGAAGCCATGCGTCTGGCGGCCGCCAAGCTGCCCATCCGCACAAAATTTGTCGCGCGGCACAAGCACGGATGAGCGCGCGATTGAGCATCCCATGAAGATTTCCGAGATCAAAGATTCCACGGCGACCGAGTTGGCGGCCAAGGGCCGCGAGCTGCGGCAGGAACTGTTCAATCTGCGCCTCCAGCAGGCCAGTGCCCAGTTGGAGAATCCGGCCCGCATCCGCCAGTTGCGCCGGGACATCGCCCGTGTCGAAACCCGGCTGTCGCAATTGCGGCTCGCCGCCAAGCCCCATTCCGCCTGATTTTTATGGCTGATACCCCCAACAACCCGGCGGTTTCCGCCGAAAAACGTGGCGTCCGCAAGGAACGGGTTGGCGAAGTCGTGTCCAACAAGATGGCCCGCACCATCGTGGTCCGGGTGGAACGCCGTCATCCGCATCCGCGGTTCAAGAAAATCATTACCACCCACAAGAAACTTTACGCCCACGACGAAAAACAGGAGGCCCGGGTCGGAGACCGCGTCCGGGTCGTGGAAACCCGGCCGCTTTCGAAATTGAAGCGGTGGCGTCTGGTCGAAATCGTCCAGCGCGCGGTCCAGGCCCCTGCCGCCGATTAAGGAATCGCCATGCTGCAAGTCCGCTCCCATCTCGACGTCGCCGACAACACCGGGGCCAAGGTGGCTTGGAACATCGGGGTTCTCGGCCGCAACCAGCGCTACGCCCGCATTGGGGATGTGGTCAAGGTCCACATCAAAGAGGCCGCGCCCGATGGCCAGGTGAAAAAGGGCGAGGTCCACGATGCCGTGATTGTCCGCACCCGGAACGTCATCCGCCGGGACGACGGAAGCTGCCTGCGTTTTGATTCCAACGCCTGCGTCATCATTGACAAGGAATTGAATCCGAAAGGCACGCGCATCTTCGGTCCCGTCGCCCGCGAGCTGCGCGACAAGAAGTTCATGAAAATCATTTCGCTGGCCCCGGAGGTCGTTTGAAGATGAACAAACTGCACGTGAAAAAAGGGGACGAGGTGGTCGTTATCGCCGGTGCCGACAAGGGCAAACGCGGTCGGATCATCACCGCCTATCCCAAGCGTCAGCGCGTGGTGGTCGAAGGGGTCAAGATGATCAAGAAGCACCAGCGCAAGAGCCAGCAGCACCCGAACGGCGCGATCGTCGAACGGGAAGGCACCATCCACGTCTCCAACGTCATGCTCGCGTCCAAATACGACGAACGGGCCGCGCGCCGCGCCGCCCGCGCCGCCGCCTGAGCCAACGCACCCGCGCCCGATGAAATCCCGACTGCACGAAAAATACCTGAACGAGGTCGTGCCGGCCCTGAAACAGAGCCGGAACTACCGGAACGTCCATCAGATTCCCCGCATCGAAAAGATCGTGGTCAACATGGGCGTGCGCTCGGACGCCGAGAAGGGGGCTTTGGAGGAGGCCGCCAAGGACCTGGCTGCCATCACCGGCCGCAAGCCGGCCATCTGCAAGTCCCGCCACAGCATTGCCAACTTCAAGCTGCGCGCCGGTCAGAACATTGGCTGCCGGGTCACGCTGCGGAAGGAGGCCATGTATGAGTTTTTTGACCGCCTGGTCGCGGTCACGCTGCCCCGCATTCGCGACTTTCGCGGCCTCTCGCCCCGGAAGTTTGACGGGCGCGGCAACTACACGTTCGGGATTCCCGACCAGACGATCTTCCCCGAGATCGAACTGGAAAAGGTCAAACGCAATCAGGGCATGGACATCACGATTGTGACCAGTGCGCCGACCGACGCCGAGGCGCTGGAGTTGTTGAAATTGATGGGGTTCCCGTTCGCCGAGAAATAACACGACTTATGGCCAAGAAAGCATGGATTGAGCGCAACAAGCGCAAGGCCGCCACGGTCAAAAAATACGCCGCCAAACGGGCGGAATTGAAGGCCAAGCGCGATTATGCCGGCCTGAGCCAGCTTCCCCGGGATGCCAGCCCGACCCGGTTGGTCAACCGATGCGCCATCAGCGGCCGTCGTCATGGCTATCTCCGCAAGTTTGGTGTTTCCCGTCTCACCTTCCGCGAGGCCGCGCTCAACGGACTTTTGCCCGGCGTCGTCAAAGCCAGTTGGTAACCTATGACTGACCCGATTTCTGACATGCTGACGCGCATCCGCAACGCGGGTGGCGCGCAACTCCCGACCGTGGAAGTGCCCCATTCGCGGCTGAAGGAAAGCATCGCCAACGTCCTCAAGGACGAGGGGTATGTGGCCGCCGTGGAAGTGGCCGCCAAGGGCAAGGCCGCCAAGGTGATCCGTTTGCAGCTCAAATATCAGGGCCGCAAGCCCGTCATCGAAGGTCTGCGCCGCATCAGCACCCCGGGTCGGCGGGTTTACACGGCGGCGGCGGACATTCCGCGTGTTCGGGGCGGTTTGGGCATTGTCATTCTCACCACCCCGGAGGGGGTGATGACCGGGGCCAACGCCCGCAAGAAGAACCTGGGCGGCGAGGTGCTCGCCCACGTCTGGTAAGGATTCGTTACTATGTCGCGTATCGGCAAACTACCCGTTCCCATCCCGGCCAAGGTCAAGGTCGAGGTCAAGGGCCAGGCCGTCCTGGTCGAAGGTCCCAAGGGCAAGCTCAGCCAGCAACTGCCGCCCCGCACCAGCGTGCGCGTGGCCGACGGCAAGGTGGTGGTCGAGCGCGTGAATGACGAGGCCGCCTCGAAGGCCATGCATGGATTGGCCCGCGCGCTGATCAACAACATGGTCACGGGGGTCAGCGAGGGCTTTGTGAAGAAGCTGGAAATTCACGGTGTCGGCTTCAAAGCGGCCGTGCAGGGCAAGACGATCACCCTGAACCTGGGATACTCCCATCCCATCAATTACGCGATTCCGGATCAGATCAAGGTGACCGTTGAGGACAACACCAAGATCACCGTCGAGGGGCCGGACCGCCAGGCCGTCGGCCAGGTGGCCGCTGAATTGCGCAGCTTTTATCCGCCGGAGCCTTACAAGGGCAAAGGTGTGCGCTATGCCGACGAGCGCGTCGAGCGCAAGGAAGGCAAGACCGTCCAGTAATGCAATTTCCGTCCACGGCAACCTCCGTGGCCCAGCCCATGAAGATCCAAAAGAAGCACGAACTGAAGACCCGCCGGAAGTGGCGCATCCGCAAGAAAGTGGTGGGCACCGCCGAGCGTCCGCGCATGAGCACCTGCTTCACCAACTCGCACATCTACGTGCAGTTTGTGGACGACGCCCGCGGGGTCACCCTCGCTTCGGCCTCCACCCGGGCGAAAAACCGCCCTGAAGGCGAGAAGCTTTCTGTGAACGTCCGCAGCGCGGCCATCGTCGGCAAACGCGCCGCCGAAGCCGCCCTGGCTTCCGGCATCAAGCAGGTAGTCTTCGACCGCGGTGGCAAGCCGTATCATGGCCGGGTCAAGGCATTGGCCGAAGCCGCGCGCGAGGCCGGCCTCCAGTTCTAACCATTCCGTATCATGAAAGAAGAAATCGTTTCGGACGCCGCCAATACCGCCGCCGCCCCTGCTGCCCCGGCGGAGGCGTCCTCTGGCCGCGGCCCCCGCGCGCGCCGTCCCCGTCCAGCCGCCCGCAGCGAGACCCCGGGCGATGACCTGAACGAGAAGGTGGTGTTCATCAACCGCTCCGCCAAGGTCGTGAAGGGCGGGCGTCGCTTCAATTTCAGCGCCCTCGTCGTGGTCGGCGACAAGCGCGGTCGCGTCGGAGTGGGCCTGGGCAAGGCCGGCGAGGTGGCCGAC
>JBKBTZ010000166.1:0-6540 GCA_046290825.1 Limisphaerales bacterium | reverse complement strand
CACGGGCGTGCCGCCACCTTGTGGCGGGTGTGCGCCGCCCGGTCGTAAGCGTCCTGTGAAGTGCCTTGGGGGAGTGGCACGAAAACTGACGAACGAGCGGAGGGCAGTCAGGCAGCGGGCCGTTGGGCGGTGCGTTTGGCCTTGGCCCACGCCGCCGGGGTGAGCGATTTGAGGTCGGAAGTCTTCGCCGTGGGGGGCGGAAAGGGGTCAGAAAGGGGTCAGTCCTCACTATTGACACAAAACGACACAAAAAGGTGGCAATTCCGGCCATGGGGGTATCTTTGGTTGTGCTTCGGCGGGGCACAGACTGCACTGTCGCCGCGGCGGAGCGGGGTTGAGTTGGGGCCGGGATGGTGGTGAATTCAGCGAAAGCCGCCACGCTCATGAAACGATGGTTGAACCAAGCCCCCGGGCACCCGTTGCCCAGGCCGGGGAACGCGCGGGGCGCCCGCGGGGCGGGGAACCTGCGAAGGCATGGCGGTGGTCATTGGCGGCGTAGCGGCGGCTCGGCCAAGCGCCGCCCTTCTTCCGCATGTTCGGTTGGCGGCGGTCTGCCGACGCGCCGCTACGGGGGCGGCGGGCGGACGCGCAGCGGCACCACCACCGTTGGCCGCTACGATTACTCCGCCTTTGGCAATTTGAAATCGGCAATCGGCACCGACGTTTGCCGGTTCCAGTTCAGCAGCAAGGAGCGCGATCCCGCAACCGGCTGGAGCTACTACGGCTACCGCTTCTACGCGCCCGGGTGGCAAAGGAGGGTGAGCGCGGACCCGATCGGGGAGGCGGGGGGAGTGAATCTATACAGATTCGCCGGGAACACGCCGGTTGACACTTTTGACCCGCATGGATTGCAGTTCACCGGCTCCAGTGGCTGGCCGCAAAACCCCAATCAGCAGGGAAATTCTGGGAATGAATGTCACGACAGATTTGCCAACTGCATGTCCACGTATTGCATTGGAGCGGCCGCATTGGATGGGGTCGGTGGCATTCCGGGCTTGTTGGGAGTGTCGTTCGGCTTGTGGCAAACGGCCTCGCAAAAAGGCCCGATGGGCGGACCGCGGCCCCTGATTCGGAGCGGGAAATTGACTGGTTTTGGAGAATCGCTGATTGGTGGAGGATTGGGTGGTCTGGGATTGGCGGGGGCGGCGGGCGCGATTGCCCATGTGACCGCGTGTGTCGCGGAACTGGCGGGCTGCCTTTCCGGACAGTCCTCATCAAGCGCCTCCAGTGTTCCAACTGCTTTACCGCCTGACGTGTATCCTCCGCCGATCATTGGTTTTCCCGGCCATTCGGTTCGATAAACCGAGACCAACGGCATTCCATGAAACGGATTGTGCCCCTGCAAATTCTGGTTGTTTGTTTGAGCTATTATGCGATTCACGTATGGAGCGACAACAAGCTGCTTGCCGTGCTGGGCGCAATCGCCATGGCCGGGCTTTGTCTGCGATTTTGCCAAAAGCGCAGAGAACGAAAAAGCCCCGCAGACCATGGCAACGACCGCTCGACCAACAAAAGATAGAACGGTGGCTGGTGCGTATTCTGTGTCCCGAGGAAGGCGGCTGGGCGTGAGTTTGTCCTGGGACATCGAGGCGCGGGTGGCCGACGCCCAGCCTCGTAGCGGCGGCTCGGCCAAGCGCCGGAAACTGCGGGCGGGCGAAAATGGCGGCGGTCTGCCGACGCGCCGCTACGGGCGGCAAGAACCACAACGGGCTGGAACGGGCCTTCGTGCGGAGGGGGGGGATCTGGGGAGCGCGGGCGGCTCGCCTGCCCAGTCTGGCGGCCTCGCCGGACCGGCTCCCGCTGGTGCGTCCGCTTCTGTGCCAATCCTCCGAGGCATTTCTCCGGTCGCCTACCGATCATTGGCAATTCCCGTTACAGTTCTCTCACGCAGGAGGAAAAAGGAACTGGCGATTCCGGAATGAATTCCGCGATTACGCGCCAAACTGGGCCTGCGGTTGCGGCATCCAGAGCTGGCGAGGCGGAACGGGTGCGGGATCGCGGCGGGCGGCGTCCACCGCCGCGCGCATCCGGGCAAACCACCAGGCCGCGCGTTCCAGCCGCGTTTGCCGCCGCCGGACCACGGGCCGAACGCCGTTGAAGCCAAGTTCAAGTTGTTCGTTGTGAAGGAGTGCGTTGTTCATAACGCGCCCATTTTGTGCGAGGGGGTGGGACATCTACGGGGGCACCCGGAGGGATTTGAAAAAATTTTTCCACCGGGAAACTCCAGCGTGATCAACCCCGGCCGACTGCGAAAAAGGAGGGTGCTGGAGACTACGCCGCGCCCGCTCACTCACCGATGAGGTGCGCGGCGATGCGGCGGGTGTGCGGATGGGTGCGGTGCTCCCACAGATAAATCCCCTGCCAGGTGCCCAGCGCGGGCCGGCCCGCCGTGATGGGCAGGCTCAGGCTCACGGCGGTCAACGCGGTGCGAATGTGGGCCGGCATGTCATCGTCCCCCTCCGCGTTGTGCCGGAACAGGCGGTCGCCGTCGGGCACCAGCCGGGCAAAGAAGGCGTCGAGGTCGCGTTGCACGCCGGGGTCGGCATTCTCCTGAATCAGCAGGGATGCGGAGGTGTGCCGGACCAGCAAGGTGAGCAGGCCGGCGGTGATGCCGGTGCCCCGCACCCAGGCCGCAACCTCGTCGGTGAACTCATACAGCCCGCGCCGCGTGGTGCGGAGGACAAACTCGTGCTGGGACTGGCGCAACATGCCGGGCGTTTCCCGTTCAAGGCCGGGCCGCGGTCTCCTGTTTGCGGAAGAACGCCTCCAGCTCGGGATTGGCCGCGTGGCCGCCCTCGATGGCCTTGCGATAATGCCAGCGGGCCAGGGCGACGGCCGGCGGTTCCTGCGCGGCATAGATCACCGCGAGGTTGTGGTGGGCGCGGGCATAGTCCGGATCAATCTGGAGGGCGCGGCGCAGGGCGGTCTCGGCGGCAGCGCGCTGCCCCTTCTGGCTGAGGGTGACGCCCAGATAGTTCTGCACTTCCGCGTTGTCCGGACTCAACTGCGCGGCGCGGCTGAGGGAGTTGAGCGCGGCATCGAAGTCGCCCTGGCGGAACTTGAGATAGCCGTGAAGCTGCAGGCTGTAAACGTCGTCAGGCGCGGCGAGCAACGCCGTGCGCAACGTGGCTTCGGCCTCGGTGAGTTTGCCGCTTTCAATCTGAATGGCGGCGAGGTTGGCGAGGGTGAAGACGTTCTGCTCATCCTTGCGGAGAATTTCCCGGTAGGTTTCCTCGGCGCGGGGCAGGTCGCCGGCCACGAAGTGACGCTGGGCTTCGGCCAGCAACGGGCCAACCCCGGCGGGGGGACGCGGCGGAGCGGATGGACGACGGCGTTCGGTGGAATCGGTCGCCGCAAGCTGCGGCGTGCCCACGCGGAAGAGCGCGAGTTCCTCGGCGGAATAGGGAACCGGTTTGGCCTCCAGCACCTCGAGGCGGGCGCGCAGCGCGGCGAGCTGGGCGGCGGTTTCACTCGCGCGGGCGGCGGCGGCCTGGCTGCGGCGGGAGGCGAGTTCCCGGTTGGCCGCATTGAGCTGGCGCTGCAACTCGTCGCGTTCCCGGGTCAGTTCGCGCACCTGCCGGGCGGTGGCCGTCTCGACTGGTGGCGGTGCCGTGGTGAGGGCGGCGGGCAATGTGCCCGTCATAAGCTGCTGCACGCGGTTTTCCAGCGCGGCGCGCTCCAACTGCAACACCGAGCGTTCCGCCAGCAGGCTGGCAATCTGCGCTTCGGCCGCCTGGAGGCGCTGCTGCAACGAAGCATCAGGACCAGCCTGCAAGCCGGCCACCTGCTGCTTGAGCAGGGTGTTTTCGGCGCGCAACGCGGCCGCCGCGGCGGCCTCGGGTTCAAGCGCCTTCACGCGGGCCTCGAGGGCCTTGTTGGCCCGGAGCAACTGGGCCACCTGGGCCTGTTGTTCCTCGAGCCGGCGGTTGGTTTCCGCCAGCCGGCGCTGGGTGGTCGTGCGGGCGGCATCATCGCGCGGGCTGGTGGTGACCCGGCTGAGGCGGTCCTGTAATTCGGCCTTCTCGGCGGCCAGCGCGGCGGCCCGCTTGGATTCGTCGGCAAGCTGGCGGCGCAGGGCATCGGCCTGTTTGCGGAGGTCGGCGAGGGCGGCGGCATTGGTGTTGGCGGCGGCCTGGCGCTGCGCCTCGGTCAGGCTGGCGCGCAGCGTGTCGTTTTCGCGGGCCAGTTCCCGCACGCGCTGCTCGACGCGGGCAAGTTCCTGCGGATCGAGGACGGCGGGTTGCACGGCGAGCGCCTCCCGCAATTTGCCCTGCAACGAGGAGTTTTCCGACTGCAACCGCTGCACCTGCTGCTGTAACTCGGCCAACTGTCGCGTGACTTCATCAGGAACGGCGGGCGTCGGGAGGGACGCTGCCGGCCCCGTGGTCAGCGCGGGTGCAGGCGGCGCAACCGAAGTGTTCGCGGAAAGCGCACTGATCCGTTCGCCGAGGTAACGCAGCCGGTAATTCACGACGGTGGGCTGCCAGCCCGGGTTGATGCGCTGCAGACGTTCGAGGGATTTGAGCGCGTCCTGGTAACGTGGCAGCGCGTCGGCCGGGCGGCCCGCGGCCACCGCGTTGTCGGCCTCCTGAATGAGGTAGTAGATGCCGAGGTATTGCTCCTCGGGCGTGGCGGCGGCGAGGCGGGGGGCCAGGCCCATGAGCAAAGCCAGAGCGGCGGCGAGCCAGACTTTCATGGGCGGATACTACCGCGCCAGGTGACAGCTTGGCAACGATGCGGGTGCGCCCGTTGACACTCGAAAGCGGCGCGTGATAGCGTCCCGCGCGTCACGGTTATGCGCGCCTCGTATCTCAGCTCGCAGGTGCTCGTGTTGAACCGGCTGTGGCAGGCGGTCAACGTCTGCACGGTGCGCCGGGCGCTCACGCTGTTGTTTCAAGGCCACGCCGAGGTGGTGTTGAGCCAGCCCGACGGCAGCTTCCGCACGTTCGACTTCTCCGAGTGGCACAGTTTCTCGCAGGCCGAGCCGCATCCGGAGTGCATCCACACCATCTCCTTCCGCATCCGCGTGCCGCGGGTCATCTTGCTGGCCGTGTTCGACCACCTGCCGAAGAAGGAGGTCAAGTTCACGCGGCACAACATCTTCGAACGCGACAAAAACACCTGCCAGTATTGCGGGCAGGTATTTGACCGGAAGGATTTGAACCTGGACCACGTCATCCCGCGCGACCGCGGCGGGCCGACGACGTGGGAGAACATTGTCTGCTCCTGCATCCGCTGCAACACGCGCAAGAGCAACCGCACCCCGGCCGAGGCGGGCATGCATCTCATCCGCAAGCCCAAGAAGCCCAAGTGGCGGCCCTTCGTGCAGGTCAACCTGCACTTCCAGCATCACGACAGTTGGAAGCACTTCGTGGACCTCGCCTACTGGAACGTGGAGCTGGGCGAAAGCACGGGATAGTGCTCCCTCCGCCCGCGCGGTCCAGGCACAGCCGCCATCCCGGCACGGCATATTTCCCTCCGCCCTTCCGCTCCGCGTTCACTGGTAATAGGGCGGACTGACCACCGGCTCCGGCAACTTGTAGTGCGGCTGCAAAAACGCCACCAGGTCAATCATCTGGGCAACCGTCATCAGATGATTGAACTCCGGCATCGGCGAGAGATTGGCCGCTGTCAGTTGCGCCTGATAGTGGGGGGCAATGACGTGGGAGGGATTGATGATCGAAGTGACCAGTTCCCCGTAGGTTTTCACCCGGGTGGTGGTGCCTCCAAGCGTCAGATGAAACGCCGTTGGCGCGGGCAGATCTTCCCCCTCGACCTTGTGGCAGGTGTGGCATTGCAGATCGAGAAATGCCTGTTTGCCCCTCGCCATGTCTCCGTCCGGCAGCCGGAATCCCCGGCTCGATTGGGGACCGGTATTGCAGCCGGTCGTCACGGCCAGCAGCAGCAAACCGGTCAGCCATGGATATGTCTTCATGCTCCATGCCCTCCGTTTGAATGCACACGGTTGTCAAACTCCCGGCGCATGTGCCGGGAACCAATTCCCGCGGCGTGAACGGCTCGCGCGCCACGGGACGTGGGGCGGTTTTTACCCCGCCATAGCATAGCACAATTTTTCGTCGCCCGGCCATTGGGAACGTCATACTGGCGCGATCGTCTTTCCACCATCGCCGGCTTGCCTCCAGGGCGGTTCGCGCCACACTGCGCGCATGGCTTTGACCCCGTCCACCATGCTCCCGCTGGGCACGCCGCTGCCCGACTTTCAACTGCCCAACCTCGATGGTCATCACGTCAGCCCGAGACAATTCTCCGCCGCGCCCGCGCTGGTCGTGCTGATCACCGGCGGCAGCCTGGGTGCTGCGCTGCTGGCGGCCGTCCTCTGCCTGCCCATCAGCGGCCCGATCATGGCCGCCGTTTTCGGCGCCGCCACGGAGCTGTTCGGGCCGAAGCACTAACCGCCGCCGCGCTCGGCCCTGATCTGCTCCTGCGCCAGCTTCACCCAGCGCAGAAAATCCCCCGCCTCCAGCGCATCGATTTCCGACGGCTGGAAGCGGAACCACCTTGCCAGCAGCGCCGCGCCCG
>JBKBTZ010000165.1:0-6559 GCA_046290825.1 Limisphaerales bacterium | reverse complement strand
CGGCGGGGTGCCCACCGCGACCACCCCGAAACTGACCGGCGTGCCCACGTTGGTCACGATGTTGGCCGGCGAGTTGGTGATGACCGGGTCCACGACCACCAAGGTTGCCACGCTGCTGGTGGTCGCACCGAGGAAGTTGCTGACCACGCAATAATAGCCGCCGACGTCGCCGCCCAGCACGTTGCTGACATACAAAATATTGCCGGTGACGCCGGCGTATTTCAGGCCATTGGTCAACGCCTCGGCCGCGCGAAACCACTGATACTCGAACGCGGTATTGCCGCTGACGGTGATCTGGAAACTGGCGACGGTGCCCGCCAGGTTCGTCCGGCTGGCCGGCTGGGTGCTGATCTGCGGCACTCGATACACGGTGAGGGTGGCCGCGCCGGAGAAGGCCACGCCGTAGGCGTTGCTGATCATCAGCCGATACGACCCGCCGTCTGCTGCCGTCACATTGCTCAGCACCAGATTGGTGGTGGTGGCACCGCTCACGTTCCCGCCATCCGCCAGCGGCACGCCGTTCTTCTGCCATTGAAACGTCAGCGGCGGGCTGCCCGCGCCCGCGACTGCAAAGGAGGTGGTGGCCCCCGGGTTCACCGACTGGTGCATCGGGTTGGGCGGGATGATGCGCGGGTCGCTGACGAGCAGGGTGGCGACCCGGCTGGTGAGCCAGTGTTCGCCCGCCGAGAGGATCACCTGGTAGCTGCCCGCGTCCGCTCCGTTAAGGTTGCTGACCTCCAGCCTTTCGCTCGTCGCTCCTGTGATGCGCCCATCGTTCGTCAGCGCGGTGCCGTCCTTGAACCACTGGTAAACAAACGGGGGCTGACCCTCCACCGCGACGCCGAAGACGGCGGTCGAACCGAAGTTGGCACCGCGATCCATCGGCTGGTTCAGGAGGAAGGGGCGGCCTGCTAGGGCCACCATTTGTCCAAGTGAACCGTTCCCCAGCCCGCCAACGGTCCAATCCACCACGCGGACAGTGGCGTTGCTGGCCAGCGGAAGGCTGGTCGCCTGCCAGCCACCGGCCATCCGCGTTAGCGGCCAGTTCCCCACCCAGGTATCCGCCATTGCCACCTGCAACCTCGGCGCGATCAGCTCGGGGCCGGCATCCGGTATCAACCAGGTCGCGGTCGCGCCATCAAAGGTAAAGCTTGCGGGTGTCAGCGGTGCCAGGTTGAGCGCGCGCCCGAAGTTGGTTCGCGCGACCCCGCCGAGATTCGTGAAGCTGCCGCCGATCAGCAAACTACCGTTCGTGGTGAGGGCGAGGCCATTCACTGCACCGGAGACGGGCAGCAGCGGCAGGACGAAGCTGGAGTCCAGCGCGCCATCCGGGAGCAACCGGGCCAGGCCACGGCGGAGCTGCCCGTTCACATTGGTGAATGCGCCGCCCAGGATGATTTTCCCATCCCCTTGCAGCGCGAGCGTCTGGACCGTGCCCGAAACGGCGGGGGCAAAGGTCGGGTCCACTGCGCCGTTCGGGAGCAGCCGGGCCAGTCGGAGCCGGGGCGCGCCGCTGAGGTTGGTGAAGGCACCGCCGACGAGAATCTTGCCGTCCGGCTGCAAAGCGAGGCAGTGGACGGTGTTGCTGGCGAAGGCGAGAAAATTGGTGTCCACCGTGCCGTCCGGATGCAACCGCCAGATCCGCGCCGCCAGGCCGAAGGGCTGGCCCGCCGTCAGGATTTTGCCGTCGGGCTGCCGGACCACCGTGAACAGGTTGGCGGGTGAGAACGATATGTTGTTCAACGGGAAGGTGAAATCATAAGCCCCATCGGGCATCAGTCGGGCGAGGCGACTGCGGTTCTGGCCCCCGATGGTCGAAAACTCTCCGGCCACCCAGATGCGCCCGTCCGGCTCGAACGCGATCGCGCGCACGGCACCGTTGGGGCTGGGAAGAAAGGCGGTGTCGAGCGAGCCATCCGGCAGCAGCCGGCCCAGGTTGTAGCGGATCACACTGCCCAGCCAGTTGAAGCTGCCACCCACCACGATGCGTCCGTCCGGCTGGACGGCCAGCGCGTTTACCGTGCCGTCCACGGACGCGCTGAACGTCGGGTCCACCGTCCCGTCCGGCAGCAGCCGGGCCAGTCGGGTGCGGGGAAGCCCGCCGAGATTCAGAAACGCGCCGCCGACCAGCCACCGACCATCGCCTTGCGCCGCAAGCGCGTTCACCACGCCATCGGCTGCCGGCTGGAACGCGGGATCCGTCGCCACGGCGTTGACCGTCAACACCGCCACCGCGCTGGTGACCGCGCCGAACCCATTCTGCAACACCGCCCAGTAATTTCCGGCGGCGGACAGCGTCACGTTGGACAGCGTCAGCACGTTTGAAGTGGTGCCACTGATGCCCGGTCCATCGGCCAGTGGCGGGCCGTCCTTGCGCCACTCGATCAGCACCGGGGTCGCCCCCGTGTAGGTCAGGGAAAACTGCGCCGTGTCGCCCACCGTCACCGTCAGCGACTGGGGTTGTTGCAAAATGACCGGCGCTTGTGCGGCCAGGCCTCCGGGAATCAGCAGTGCGGCGGTGGCCAGACCGGTTTGCAGCAGGCGGTGAAGGCGCATGTTCATGGCTGGGGAATTGGGGGGAAAAACTTGGCTTGGCAAAGGCCGCTTCCCGGCTCGGGGCATCAGAGCAACTGACCCGATTACTCCACGGGTTCACCGCGCGGGCAAGTCTATTAATGGCCGGAACTTGACGGTAATTGCGGTGGGTGCGGCGCGGCCAGTCTCCCTGTGCCCGGAAGGGCAGCCGGGAAACACATCCAAACGGGCGTGAACGGGGAAAGCGGGAGTGCCGGGGCGAGGTCCGCCAAATTGGCTCCAGAGGTAGGACTCGAACCTACAACCACACGGTTAACAGCCGCGTGCTCTACCATTGAGCTACTCTGGAAGCCGCAGGGGCGCGCACTGTAATCAGCCCCCGCCGCCAGCGTCAATGCGGTTTTGGGAATCGTGACCCGACCGGGCCGGGCGCAACTCGTTTCGTTTCATGGGCGCTGCCCGGAGCCGGGCCGCGTGTTCACGCAGCGCGGCGATGCGTTCCCGGGTGGCGGGATGCGTGCTGAACATGTGCGCCCAGCCGGGCAGCCCCTGTTCATCCAGCTTCTCGAACAACTGCGTTGTGCCCGCGTCCGAACCCAGCGTGGTCAGGACCAGTTCCAGCGCGTAACGGTCCGCCGCGGTCTCGCGCTCGCGCGAGTGGGAGAGATGCACGAATTGCCCCGCCTGGCTCGCGCCGAACTGCAAATCACCGCTGCTCGAAAACAGCAGCGCCATCACGACTTGAAACCCCACCCGCCGTCCCAGCCCGCGCAACTGGTCGCGCGCGTGCAAATGCCCGAGCTCATGCGCCAGCACAAACGCCAGTCCGGGCTCGCTGTCCACGCAGCGCAGCAGCCCGGGTGTCACCGCGATGGTGCCGCCAGGCAACGCAAAGGCGTTGGTCTCGGGCCGGTCCCAGACGCGCAGCCGCACGGGGAACCCGTCCAGTTTGGCGTGGGCGAGCAGATTGGTCAGCAGCCGCTCCGCCCTCGCCTGCTGTCGCGCGAGATCGGCGGGCAGTTCGTCCGGCGTTTCCAGCGCGTTACCAACGGCCCCGAACAAGCGCGCCTCGGTGGCGGGGGAAATCCGCATGACCACCGCATCGGTGACGAGCGCGACACCGAGGTAAAGCACCGCGCAAATCGCGGCAATCCCGGCGACCAGCAGGGCCAGTTCGCGCAGGGGATGCCGGTCATGACCGCGACTGGCGTCCGCCGCCTCGGGGGGCAGGGCGCGCGGGGTGAATTTCATGTCCGATACCGGATGGCCGTGCCGTAGGCGGTGAGTTCCACGCAGGAGACGCCGTTCTGCCGGTTGCGGCTGGCGATGGTGCTCGTCTCCAGGCGGAGATTCACGATGATGTGCGCGTCGGGGCACTGTTCCTTGAGCCGCAACACGGCCTCTCGCCGGGCGCGGTCGAGGAGGCTTTCGTAGGCGCGCATCCGGCCGCCGATGAGGTTGCGCAAGGCCGCCAGCAGCCGCTTGAAGTAGTCGGCGGAAACGACCACGGAGCCGCAGACGAGCCGGGCGTCCGCCACGGGGCGCGAGGTGTCCCAGGTTTTTGTGGGCACGGCGGGCAGGTGGAGGAAACGCGCCTCCCGCTCGTGGATCGAGGCGTAATGCCGCCGTTCGGCCGCCCGCCCCGCGAAATAACCCAGCGCGATCAGCGCCAGCGGGACGCCGAACTGGAGGACCAGCCCGATAATCGCGACGATGACGTCCCCGTTCATGCGGCGTCCTCCACGCGCACGGCGGTGCCGTAGGCGAACAATTCACTCGCGCCCTGCGCCACGGACGAGGTGGCGTAGCGCACGTTGAGGATGGCGTTGGCACCCAGTGAGGCGGCCTGCGCGACCATGCGTTGGGTGGCCTCGGCGCGGGCCTCCTGGAGCAGTTCGGTGTAACCTTTCAGCTCGCCACCCACGATGTTCTTGAGGCTGGCCATGATGTCGCGCCCGACGTGCTTGGCGCGGACGGTGTTGCCGGCAACCAGCCCGTAGTGTTCCACGACGCGCTTGCCGGGAATGCTTTCGATGTTGGTGATGAGGATGGGCGCGGGCGGCGCGCTTACCAGGGGAGGCGGGACGTTCATAAGTTTACCCGAAGGCAAGGCCGGTTTAGCAGGCGGCCCACGCGAGTCAAGGGAGCGGGCAAATCTGAAATTCGAAGGACGAAATCCGAAGGACGAAGCCCGACCCGCGGGGAATGCGAACTTCGTGACCGCCAACCCACGGGGGGACTGCGCTCCCGGCGGGTCGCGGGCTTCGTATGACGGAAGCATCATTGTCATCGCGGCGGGACACGGTCAGCATCGCGGCATGATTGAGCTGTGGCATCTGCCGCTGTTGTTCCTCACCGGCCTCGTGGCGGGTTTCGTGGACTCGATCGCCGGCGGCGGCGGCCTGATCAGTTTGCCCGTGCTGCTGAACCTCGGGCTGGACCCGCGCCTCGCGCTGGGCACGAACAAACTGCAAGGCACGTTCGGCTCGGCCAGCGCCACCTGGCATTACGCCCGCGCCGGAACCATGTCGCTGGCGGATTGTCGGCGCGGCTTCCTCGTCACGCTGGTGGCGGCGGTGGGCGGCGCGTATGCGGTGCAGTTTCTGGACCGGGCCTTTCTGCAAAAGGCCATCCCCGTGCTGCTGGCGGGCGTGGCGGTGCTGCTGTTCGTGCGACCATCGTTGGGCGAGCGCGATCATCCCGCGCGTCTGTCCCGTCCGACCTTCGACTGGCTGGCCGGGTTGCTGCTCGGCTTTTACGATGGCGTGTTCGGGCCGGGCACGGGCACGTTCTGGGCACTCGCGGCGGTGTTCGGTCTGGGGTTCAACTTCACCCGGGCCACCGGCCACACCAAGGCCATGAACTTTGTCAGCAACCTGGGTGCGCTGCTGGTCTTCACGCTGGCTGGACAAGTGTTGTGGCTGGCGGGTTCCGTGATGGGCGTGGGCCAGCTTCTCGGCGCGCGGATGGGCGCCCGGATGGTGGTGGCACGCGGCACCCGGTTCATCCGGCCCGTGTTCATTGCCGTGGTGCTCACGTTGACGGGCAAACTCATTTACGAGGCCTGGCTGCGCCGGGCGATTTGACAGACCGCGCCGGATGGTGTTTACTCCGCGCGTCCGAAACACATGAACATCCTTCGCCAAACTACCCAGTGCTCCGTGCGCGTTCACGGCGTGACGTCCCTGATGTCCGCCTGGCAGCGCGGTCGCGGGGTTTCCGGTGGGGATGGGAGAGTTACCTGACACAGTTCACCCAGATTTCACGAGAAACCCGCGATTGAGCAACAATCGCGGGTTTTTTGTTGAACCCGCAAACCACCACAACTGACCAAACAACGAGAACAACCGAAATGACAACAACCGCAACCACCCGATTGAAGGTGCCAACCCGGTTCGGACCGGAGACCCGGTTCGTGCTGACGCCCACTCCGCCCGTGCCGTTCCGGGCGGTGTTGGAGGATGAATTCGAGCGGCTGACCCGGCGGCTGCTTCGGGAGCGGATGGCCGGCAACCCCGACGTGCGCCTCAACGTCGAACTGCGGCGGGCCGCAAACGAGGCGGGCGCGCTGGCGTGGATGACGCCGTTCCCGCTCCTGTTTTTCCCCGTCTTGTTCGAGGAGAAAGCACGCGCGGCGGCCGCCCGGCTGCGGCGGCAGGAAATCATCCGGCACGAAACCCGTGAATTGCTCGCGGCATGAACCCTTGCTCTGCCGCCACCCTCGGGTCGAACAACCGGTCGAAACGCCGCCCCCAGCCCCGCGTGTCCCGCGGGGTTGCGGATGGCGTTTCGGACCGGCCTTCCTGCGGGTGATTATCCCACAACGCCGGGCGGCCGTTTTTCTCTCCCGCCGGGTTCAGCGGTGCAGTGCCCGAATCCTTGCCGACCCGCATGGGGGCGCATCCGACCGGTGAAAGCGATGAGGGGCCGCCCCCCGGAGTGGCTGTCTTCCCCGCCCCTCACAGCGAGCCAGAAAAAAGCCAACACCCACCCCCCCCCCCCACTTTCGGTACTTTCCCCAACC